>CAZBQL010000017.1:11357-33819 GCA_964493985.1 uncultured Dehalococcoidales bacterium | reverse complement strand
GGTCGAGTTACAGAAATCAGGTCAGACAATACAAAAGTGAAGTAATCAGAAAGTGGATACTAGACCAGAAACTTATGACTGAAGAAACAGCTGATACGCGATTACAGAAGATAATAGCACGCCTTACCTCGTCCGAAGTAGTAACCGGCCTTGGTCTGTCCGTTCTTATAGGTGTCGTATCCGGACTGGGAGCAGTTGCTTTCCGCTGGCTGATCAACAATTTTCAGACCCTATTCTTCGACGGCGGCGGGACCATTCTTTCGTTTATGGGTGACTGGTATATCATTCTAATACCTGCGGCAGGCGGATTACTTGTAGGTCCAATAATATACTTTCTTGCTCGTGAAGCAAAAGGACATGGTGTACCTGAAGTGATGGAAGCTGTTGCCATGAAAGGAGGCAGGATAAGACCACGTGTGGCTATTATCAAGTCTCTGGCTTCCGCCTTGTGCATCGGCAGCGGTGGCTCAGTCGGGCGTGAAGGACCGATCGTACAAATCGGTGCATCAGCAGGTTCAACTGTCGCTCAATGGTTTAAACTACCTGAAGAAAGCGTTATTACCATGGTTGCCTGCGGGGCTGCCGGGGGGATTTCAGCGACCTTCAACGCCCCAATAGCCGGAGTGCTTTTCGCTATGGAAGTAATTCTCGGTCGTGTCGTGACACACAGGCTGTCTTACGTTGTAATAAGTTCAGTTATTGCCGACTATGTCGCACATGGTTTCCTCGGAACAGCGAGGGCATTCATCGTCCCGGAATTTAGAATTAGTAGCCCGTGGGAAATAGGATTTTATGCCATACTTGGAATTCTTGCCGCTCTAACCGGAGTCTTCTTCACTAAAATTCTATATTGGTCCGAAGATATATTCGATAAAATCAAGTTCCCCGAATATCTTAAACCGGTGGTTGGTGGTTTGCTGATAGGTGTTATAGGGCTATACAGCAAAGACCTGTTCGGTGTCGGCTACGAAGGCATACAGAGTGCTCTTTCCGAGCAATTGGCACTTAACGTATTGTTGCTTCTTTTTGGATTGAAGATAGCAGCCACCTCTATCACCATCGGCAGCGGCGGTAGCGGAGGCGTATTCGCTCCTTCACTGTTCCTGGGAGCAATGCTGGGAACGGCTTTCGGAACGATAGTGAACAGCTTTTTCCCCGACATCGCAGCTTCTCCCGCAGCTTACGGCGTGGTTGCGATGGCTGCAGTCTTTTCAGGAGCAGCAAGAGCGCCATTTTCGGCTATTCTCATCATTTTTGAGATGACAGGAGCTTACTCGATTATACTTCCTGTAATGATTTCAGTTGGTGTTAGTACTGTCCTTGCTAGACATCTCAGCAGGGAGTCTATATATACATTAAAATTGATCCGACGTGGAGTGGATATCGGCCGTGAGGATGTATCAGATGTTATGAGAATGATCAAGGCAAAGGAAGCGATGACTACTGATTTTCAGACGGTCCCTTCAACAATGAAGGTGAAAGAACTAATGAACTTATTCCAGAAGACCGGCTCTCACGGTTTCCCGGTTGTAGATGATAAAGACTCGCTCTTCGGGATGGTTACGATTACCGATGTCGAACGGCACCTTGGTGAAGAAGAAAACGGACTGACTGTTGCCGAGATTGCCACCCGTTCACCGTATGTTGCTTACCCGGAACAGTCCCTGGAAAGAATCCTCGGCGCTACCGATGATGAATACGGACGGATACCTGTCGTCAGCGAGAATGACGGATATCATATTATCGGTCTGCTGGATCGTCAGGATATTATTAAAGCTTATCGCAGGACTCTCAGGAAAATGAAGAGAACTGTAGCCCGATAATTTTCACGTTGTTAATATAAATAATGCAAGGTTATAGGAGTTAAAGAAGCGTTGTCTCGTCTGGGACCATGGGAAATTGTACTTGTACTTGTTGTTGTACTCTTTGTCTTTGGAGTGGGTAAATTACCCGAGGCAGGGAAATCAATAGGCCGGGCAATATACGAGTTTAAAAAATCATTGCGGGATGATTCCTCCGAAAAAGAAAAAATAATCGATAACCGCACAATGCACGGTAAAAAACACTTAAAGACATCCGACAAAAAAGTATCATAATATTCCTGGCGTATTTAAAAGTCGAGTACCTGCGATATTGAACATACGCAGATTTAAGTGTTTATGATCTGTTGAAGTGTTTTCTAAAAAGATACCGTATTCTATCTTATTTCAGGGAATGTCATTGCACTGACGGCACACTGCGCGGAGCAAGCCTAAGTACAATACTTTTTATGTCATTGCTTATTCCTCCGGCTCTCTTAATTATCCGGCGTCTTTTCTCCATAAGGTAATTCATTTTTCAAAAGGTACCTGTTTTCATTTCTGTATTTTGATCATCATCCTAACTAAAACTGGTTCTATACGTTATAATTGGTGAATACATAAAAGCCGGAGGAAGCATGATGAAAAAAACGCTGGTATCCTTACTGATTACTTTATCACTTGTTCTGCCGTTAACGGGCTGCACCGGCACTGCATCAGCCGGATTGATTGAATCCGACAAAGAAAGGATAAAATCCCCTGACGTCAGTCCTGCTGACGTAGCCACTCTGGTTGATGGCAATACAGCCTTTTCATTCGACCTGTTCCAGGAACTTAAAAGTGAAGATGGGAACATGTTTTATTCGCCTTACAGTATTTCACTCGCCCTGGCGATGACCTATGCCGGAGCCCGGGGTGAGACAGAACAGCAAATGGCAGATACACTTCATTACAATCTGTCACAGGACAATCTCCATCCTGCCTTTAATTACCTTGATATGGAACTTGCCAAACGAGGTGAAGGAGCCAGGGGAAAAGATGATGAAGGCTTCCGTCTCAATATCGTAAACGCTATCTGGGGTCAGAAAGATTTCACTTTCCTTCCGGAATTCCTCGATACTCTGGCGGAAAACTACGGAGCGGGTTTAAGACTACTTGATTTCATCGACGAGACAGAAAAGTCACGTATTACCATCAATAACTGGGTCAGCGATGAAACGGAAGGGCGTATTCAGGACCTTATCCCCCAGGGGCAACTGGATGCGGCTACGCGGCTGGTACTCACTAACGCCATCTATTTCAACGCAGCCTGGCAGTACCGGTTCGAAAAGAGTATGACTTCAGACAGCGCATTTTACCTGCTGAATGGTCAAGACATAAACGTTCCAATGATGAGACAGACAGAATCCTTTGGATACACGACCGGGGACGGCTACCAGGCGGTTGAACTGCAATATGATGGCGGTGAACTCTCTATGGTTATCCTGTTGCCTGATCCCGGAGAGTACGATTCCTTTGAAGACCAGCTAAATGTAGAAATTACCAACGAAATTATCAACCGTTTGCAGTATACACAGGTCGCATTAGCTATGCCTAAATTTGAATTCGAATCGGAATTTAAGATGAAGGATACACTCTCCAGAATGGGTATGCCTGTCGCATTCAGCCCCAGTGCTGATTTCTCGGGGATGACCGGTGGGAAGGACCTGTATATAGACCAGGTTATACACAAGGCGTTCGTATCGGTAGATGAAGCGGGTACGGAAGCAGCCGCAGCGACCGCAGTCGACATGAAACTTACATCGATGCCGGCGGAACCGGTGAACGTTACCATCGATCATCCGTTCATATTCTTAATTCGCGACATCGAAACCGGTACGATCCTCTTCGTCGGACGCGTTATGAATCCGGTTGAATAATATGTCAAGTAGACTATTATAAGATACCGGATTACCACAAAGAAGCAAAATCAGGGGCTTCACTAATAAGAAGCCCCTGAACACTTATCTGGTGACAAAATAGAACATCAACAAATGGCTGTTCACCTCTTGACATTCTTATCGCCAGAAACTAAACTCAAAATTCCAAGATATTTTTCTGCATACAGGAGGAGAAATATGTACAGCAAAGCTCTAAGGGCTATCAACACCGAAGTGATGTTATTTACCAGTTCCGAATATAACAATGATGTTGTAGATTTCCAGGAAGGTGTTAATTCATGGCTGAAAGCACAGCCGGATAATATTGTCATTGAAGACATCATATATAAACACAGTGGTGTTAGTTCACGGGGAAAAGACATAATTTCTATGGTAATTGTCTCAAGGCCAGCTTCCGCCAAAGAACTGGAATAGAGTCGAAAGTTCCCTGGACAAACTTATTTTTATATATTGCATAACAAATATGTTTTGCGTATAATATCTCTAAGGTTTAGTATCAGGTTGTCAAATACTCTTCAATACATGCAAATATATCAGGTATTGGATGGCCAAGACTCTAACCAAATTTTTGAAGAGAGGAGGTCATCCATTGAGCTTCGAGGATAAAGTACTCCAATGCTCAGACTGCGGTCAGGACTTCACCTTCACCGCCGGAGAGCAGGAGTTTTACGCCTCCCGTGGTTTCCAGAATGAGCCTAAACGGTGCCCTGAATGCCGAAGGGCAAGAAAAGCACAACGTTATGGCGATGGTGGATACGGCGGTGGATACAGAACACCGAGAAAAATGTTCCCGGTAATTTGCGCCCAATGCGGGGTTGAAACCGAAGTACCTTTCGAGCCTCGTGAGGATCGACCTGTCTATTGCAGCGACTGCTACAATAAGATCAAAGCCGAAAATTAAATCGGAACAAAAGAAAAACATACATAGGTTCGAGCTAATCGACCTATGTATGTTTTTTTTAATCATCGATATTAACTGTGCTTTGTTTCCCACCTCTAAGGAAATATATGCAGGCCAGAGTTACCGCTACAGAAGTCAGAGCGGCTATATTGAAACATACCTGAAAACTATAATTATCCAGGATCCAACCCATTATCGGCGCGAATACCGCCCCTGTATATTGCATGGTGAAATAATATACCCCGTATATAGTAGAACGGTGTTTCGCCGACGCCTGCGCCATTATAAATACCTCTGACACCGGCATCCTGAATGCATTATTTACTCCCATAATAAACAGGACTGCGTAGAACCCAAATCCCAGGGAGGGAAATTGCACAAGATATACCAGGACACCACTCAGCAGGCTTGTTACTATAATAATAGGTATACTGCCGAATCTATCAGAAAGATACCCGCCAACCGGACCTGCCCAAAGTCCTGAGAAGAAAACTATCGAAAGCAGTGAAGCTGCCGTCTGATCACTGGCACCTAAAATATCTCTGGCATAAAGGGTAAGGAAGGCTATAATAGACATCCCGGCTCCTCCGCCAAGGACACTCATAATCAGGAAAGCGATCAGGCGTCTCTTACTACCCGGCGCGGGCGGAGTCTCCTCAACCTCTGTCGATTTCTCCGCATCTGCGACCTGTTTTTTTACGTCATATCGTCGCAGGTACCAGTAAAAATATATTCCGAATAGAGCAGTCGGTGCTGCCAGCCAGAGGAAGGAACCTCTCCATCCCCAGACGCTTGCCGTTGCCCCGGCGATGATCGGGCCAAGGAAGAAGCTTGTGTTCCCTCCTATCAGGTGAAATCCTAGAGCCCTGCCCCGCTGCTGTTCGGGAATCGACTTAGATATAAGCGGTGTAGCAGCGGGGTGGTAGCCACCGGCAAGCAGTCCCATTATAACCAGGCACACCAGTAGCATAACAAAGGTCTGAGATAATCCTACCAGTACACCTGCTATGGCGACGCCAAGGATACCAATGGTAATCAGTATCCGCGGTCCTATTCGGTCAGCCAGAAAACCTGCCGGTAGTTGCCCCGCTCCGTTTGCCAGGGCAAAGGATGTGGTCACGAATGATGCCCGGATATAAGTCAGGTTAAATTCTTCTTGAATATAAACTAAAAGAGGGGAAGGTAAAGCCGTTAATAAATGATGGACGCAATGCGCCACGATAAAAAATGGTAGCGAAGTGAAAAGAAATGATCTCTTTTTCTTTTCTATTATGGCAGTATCCTTTCGGGAAATCACAGGGTGCAATACTCTACCATCTATATCAACCCATGCGAATGAACCGTATATTTCCGGTATGGATTACCAGAGATTATAAATGATTATTATTAAAATCACAAACACACCGGGAATCATTTATCTAATTGATAGGTGCTAGTAAAAAAAGCATGAAAGTGTGGGTTTTTGATTATTTCTTGTTATTTAACTCGGGTCTATCTCCCGTATCAACGAGTCCATAAAGGAATAATTCGTTAAGTTCGCGGACAATCCTGGGATATGACTCCTCGTCGGCGTATAGCCTCGTACTCGAAGATATTCCACTTTTTAAAATATCAAGATATATGATCAGTGTCTGTTCTGAAATATCTTTTCCAATATAACCTTCTCTTTTCCCTTCTTTAAACAGGTCTAATGTCATATTCACCGCTTCTCGTTCGAATTCTTCGTATATGGGTTGCCTGTAAAAGCTGTTATCACGGAAAGCTGCAGGGGCAAGTTCTCCTCTGAATTGCGAAGCAACTTCAACTTTTGTGAATACTATCTCTTTAATTTTGTCAGGAAATGTTCCGTCACCATAAATGATTTTCTTGTAGTACTCCATCATCGATCTCAATTGATACCTGATTACTTCATAGACAAGATTATCCTTGTTACCATAATGATTATATATGGTAACCGGTGAGACATTTGCCTTAACTGCTACATCATTTACACTCACTTTTTTAAAGCCGTGCTGCATAAAAAGGTCAAGCGCCGCCCTGATTATGCTTTCTTTCTTCTGTTCTTTTCTTCTTTCGAATCCGTCCATATTTTACCAACCACATTTTGTATTATTTGTAGTAATTATATACAAAAAGTATTGACAAAGTCAAATCTAACTTGTATTATATGTATTTAATGAATACATTTACTTCAATTTTTAAATACATTGTCCTCCATATTTTCCTTCCACCTCCTTTTGTTGATTAACTGCTGACCGTTTCTAAAAACACACTGGATTGAGAAAGGGAAAAATGACTGTGACTATACAAGGCGTACATACTTTTAAAAATGTGTTATAAATGAAGATATGTCAATGGAAAGGGGAAAAACATAAACATGGCAGAGAAAGCGATAGTTGCCGAAAATTTGACCTATATTTATGGCGAACTTGTAGCTGTCGATCATATAAATTTCAGTATCGATGAAGGGGAGATATTGGGATTTCTCGGACCGAACGGTGCCGGGAAGACCACCACCGTAAAGATGCTAACCGGTCAACTAAAACCCAGAGAAGGTACCGCCAGGCTGCTGGGAAAAGATGTGGCAAAACATGTTGAGGAAATCCAGGGTGATATAGGTGTTTGCTTCGAAACTACCAATTTATACGAGAAAATGAGCGCAATTGAAAACCTTAATCTTTTTGCTAAACTTTTCGGAGTTAAGGATTTCGATGCTGAAAAATCTCTGGTAAGAGTCGGTCTTGCCGGGCGAGGCAAGGACAGGGTAGAAACATACTCGAAAGGAATGAAGCAGAGGTTGATGGTCGCTCGTTCGATGGTCAACCGTCCCCGAATCCTCTTCCTCGACGAACCGACCGCCGGACTCGATCCTACTTCATCCGAGGCGATCCTGGATATAATTCTTGAGGAACGTGACCGAGGAGCTACAGTATTTCTTACCACACATGACATGTTCGAAGCAGATAAGCTATCAAATCGCGTTGCTTTCATGAACCAGGGACATATCGTCGCTCTCGATACTCCGATGAATCTGAAACAAAAGTACGGAAAAAGGGCATTGAAAGCCAGTGTCGCCGTGGAAGGCGATAGAATTGAAGAACGGGAAATTGAGATGGACAATGCCAGCACGCCAGACGCGGTCCGTGAGTTGTTCAGTAAAGAAAATGTAATTACTGTTCATAGTGAAGAAGCAACCCTTGAAGATATATTTATTAAAATAACAGGGCGAGGGCTTATAGAATGAACTGGGGACGTATCCAAGCCCTCATAGCTAAAGATTTTTCTCTCTTTTTCAGAAACCGTTTTATCGCGGTAATCACGGTAATCGGGATAATTGTTTACATAGGCTTTTATTTCCTGTTGCCAAGATCCATAGATGAGACGCTTGAAATAGGCGTTTACTCTCCTGTAGATATTCCCGGCTTTACTCAGATCGAAGTTGAAGGTCTGGAGTTCATCCGTGTTGAATCCGATGAAATACTCAGTGAAGGAGTTATTGCAGGCAATTACACGGCTGGAATCGTTCTTTCGAGTGATTTCATGCAGACTTTGGTCTCGGGAGGTACTCCTGAAATTAATCTTTATGTTGCTTCCGATGTTCCGCAGGAAATTAAGGACAGTGTCAGCGCAATCATTAGAGAACTGGCTTATCGGATCGCCGGTCAACCACTTAATGTTGGCATCAACGAGCAAGTTATAGGCAACGATATGGCCGGTATGCAGGTACCACCGAGTGATAGAATACGCCCTCTTCTGGCAATATTCCTCATCATGTTCGAGACCTTCGGGCTGGCAAATCTCATTGCCGATGAACTCGAAAAAGGTACCGTTCGTGCTTTGCTGGTCACTCCCTTATCAATCAGAGAATTATTCATCGGCAAAGGATTATTTGGCATCGGGCTGGCTTTTTTCGAGGGCGTGGTATTTATGGCAATCGTAGGAGGACTTAACCAGCAGCCGATAATCATCATCCTGGCCCTCCTTCTTGGCTCAATTATGACGACTGCCGTAGGCTTCCTCATCGGCTCGTTGGCAAGAGACTTTATGTCAGTCCTTGCCTGGGGAATGATTTTATTCATTATCCTTATAATTCCTGGATTCGGGGTCATGTTCCCCGGTGCCGTAACCGGCTGGATTAAATTCATACCATCTTACTATCTGGTAGATATGGTCCATCGTGCTGCCAGCTTTAATGCAGGCTGGGGAGATATCTGGACAAACATTATCATTATGCTGGTTTTCAGTGTTATCGTCTTTGCAATCGGAATCCTCGGTATCAGGAGGAAAGCCTTATGAGTTTGAGACGTATTGGAATCCTGTTCAAGAAAGAACTGCTGCAGGGACCCCGGGGATTTATTTTTGTCTGGGCAATTATTCTACCAATTGTATTATCATTCGTCCTTGCAGCGGTCTTCGGCACGCTGACCAGCCAAAAACCTAAACTCGGAGTTTTAAACCTTGACGAACATGATGGAGAGTCAAGCCTGGTATCGATGCTCGAAGCATATGAATCTATCAAGTACCGCGAATACACCGATGAACCGGCGATAAAAAAAGCCGTTGAAGAAGGAGCGGTAGATATGGGCATCATTATTCCCGCCGGACTGGATGCCTCAATAAAAAACGGAGAGTATGTTGAGATCAATGCCTATATCTGGGGTGAAAGCCAGGCAAAAAACCGCACGATTCTTACCGTGATACTCACGAATATGATAAGAGAATTAGCAGGACAGGAATCCCCTGTCGATATCAATACTATATCACTCGGTGATAAAGAAACAATTCCCTGGAGTGTCAGAGTACTCCCTTTCCTGATGCTGTTCGCCGTATTTCTTGGTGGTATTTTTATTCCAGCCACTTCCCTTATCGATGAAAAAGTAAAAGGGACCCTGACTGCTCTTATTGTCACACCCACAAGTGTTTTAGACGTATTCGTGTCCAAAGGACTTCTCGGATTTCTACTCAGCCTGTTCGTAGGTGCAGTTGTCCTTGCAGTCAATAATGCTCTGGGTTCTCACCCGTTTCTGTTAATAATAACCATGGCGCTGGGCGGGATCATGGCCGTGAGTTTAGGTATGCTCTTCGGAGCTCTGCTTAAAGACGTATCAACTCTATTCGCTATCTGGAAAAGTGCCGGAATCCTGCTGTTCGGTCCCGGATTTATTTATTTGTTCCCAGCTATCCCACAATGGATAGGAAGAATTTTTCCAACTTACTATATGTTGGAACCTTTAATGAATATCACCCAGAGTGGTGCCGGGTGGTCCCAGGTAGCCGGTAATATCTTCATCCTGCTTGGGATAGATGTAATTATATTTATTGTCTTTGTCCTGGTGTTAAAGAGATCGAGTCAGTTTTCAGTCTAGGTTGACCTAAGCAAAGTAAAAAGGCGTCCCGGTCATCCCGGGATGCCTTTTTCAATTATCATGCGTATTTATTGCTGCGATTGAATTAGTTCCTCATGGGCTTTTTTAAGCCAGTCCGGAATCGATATCGATTGGGGACAGGCTTCAAGGCATTGACCGCATTCGATACACTTATCACCCCGCTGTTCTTCCTTCAATATATCCGTCATCTGGTAGCGGAAACGCCCCATCTGCATATTGTTATACATCATGGCGTCGTTATATATCTGGAAAATTTGTGGGATTTCAACGCCATTCGGACACGGCATACAATAGGCACAGCCGGTGCAGGGTATAGGTCGCAGGCTGCGATATGCTTCGCCGACTCTATCAATAATATCCAGTTCCTCTGTTGTTAAGAGACCGGGCTCAGCCCGACCGGCAATTTCCGTATTCTCAACCACCTGCTCCATGGTGCTCATACCACTCAATGCCATCGTTATTTCCGGCTGGTTCCATACCCACATCAGACCCCATTCAGCCGGGCTGCGTTTTACCGGTGCTTCATTCCATATCTTTGTTACCGATTCAGGCGTTTCCTGAGTTAATGAGCCACCTCTTAACGGTTCCATCACAACTATAGCCAGGCCTTTCTCTGCTGCGTACTCAACTCCTCTCCTGCCTGCCTGGTAATCTTTATCCATGTAATTGTACTGTATCTGGCACATCGTCCAGTTATCATACGAATCGATAATGTCCTTGAAAACATCATAATCGTCATGGAATGAAAAGCCAAAGTGAGAAAATTTTCCCTCAGCCATTTTTTTATCTGCCCAATCGAGTATTCCCCAGTCTCGAACCGTCGGCCAGACTTCGCCGTTCAATCCGTGTAAGAGGTAGAAGTCCAGCTTTTTTGTTTTCAACCGCTCCATCTGCTCGTTCAGATAATCATCGAATTTGTCGGCCGATTCCACGATTCTCACCGGTAATTTGGTAGCTATCCGCACTTTTTCCCGGTAGCCATTTTCAAGTGCCTTTGCGATTATCGGCTCGCTTTTCCCCATGTGATAGAGATAGCCCGAATCGAGGTAATTCACTCCCTGGTCTATCGCGTAGCGAATCATACGTATCGATTCTTCTTCATCCACATCAGCCATATCTTCACTGTTCTGAGGTAATCTCATCACTCCGAAACCTAACACCGATACTTTCCAGTCCAGCTTTCCGAATTTGCGATATTTCATTGTCCTTCCTCTCTATACAGCAGTTCTTGTGTTAAGTAAATTAACAATATGTAAAGCGACTTCAGTAAAACCTTCTCCATATTGTTTTTCACTCACATAGGCAGCCTTTTTCTCTAAAATCTCAGCCTGGCCTTCCGGTAGTCCCGGATTTATAATAAGCACATTGTTGGGAAACAGTTCGAATAACGATAAATCCGTCACCGAATCTCCAAATACCATAACCTCTTGACAGGTATATTCTTTCAACTCTTCGAGTACCTTCACCAGTGTTTTTCCTTTATTAATCCCTTCCTGCATCAGGTGAAGTATGTAACCGGAATCCAGTAGCTGAGTAGGTTTTATTTGTTGTCTGATCTCTTCAATAGAAACTCCATCTGCCCGGAATACAATATCAATAAAACGTTCGGCGTTATCCTCTCGTTCCCGTATAGCCCCGGGATACAGTCTCTTTAATTTATGCAGAGCATCAATCGCCGGTTGCCTTGAATACCCGAGGTCCATCAATTCTGTGTCAGGTGAAAGCTTTGCTATAGCCCCGTTCTCGGCGATTATCGGTCCTTTCAAATCAAATTCTCGCGCTGTGGATTCCAGTCTGGACAAAGTCCTCCCGGAAACCAGACCAATTGTTATTCCCGTTTCCTGAAGTGATTTTAAAGCTTTCCCTGTTCCGGGTTCAGGATGGTTTCCACTTGCAAGTAGCGTACCATCGACGTCGGTCATAATAAGTTTGATTTTCTTTGCCAGCTCCAAGTTAATATTACGAAATGAGGTAACCATATACTTTATATTAAGTTTTACGTGAAGAACCTGTCAAAAGATACACGATTTACAGGTTATGCCTGGAATCGAATAGATACACGTAATTACACTTACGTGTTATCACCTGAAATAATATAGGGTATATTTACAGGTTTCATAACATAGATTATGTAGTATAATACGGCGGAAAGAGGTGTAAGATCTTTTTTGTGCGTCTTTCCCAATCTATACTAAAAGGAACGTAAATATATATATGGGGAAAAAAGTTGTAATTCTTGGCGGTGGATTCGGCGGAGTTACAGCCGCTAAGGCCTTCAAAGGCACAGACTTCGAAGTTACGCTTATAGACAAAACGAACCATAATCTATTCCTGCCTGTTCTTTACCAGGTAGCTGCCGCAGCGATGTCTCCGGGCGATATTGCTATCCCGATAAGGCATTTGTTGAAAAAGGTCAAGAACTGTAAGGTAGTTCTTGGTGAAGTTACCAATATCGACGTCGAAAAGAAACAGGTTCAGACGGATGAATACACGTTCGATTATGATTATCTTATCGTATCTATAGGCTCACGGGCATCCTACTTCGGTCACGATGAGTGGGCAGAATACGCTCCCGGTTTAAAAACTCTTAGCGACGCACTGATTATCCGCGAGAAGATGTTGAATTCATTCGAGAAAGCTGAAATGACCGACGATCCGAAAGAGCAGGCTAAGCTCCTTACATTCGTTGTGGTTGGTGGTGGCCCTGCCGGAGTCGAAACGGCTGGAGCTCTTGCAGAAATTTCTAAGAGAATGCTGAAGGATGATTTCAGGAACATCGATCCGAAAGTAGCCAGAGTAATACTGGTTGAGGCACTCGACAAGATACTGCCTGCTTTCAGTCCCGATATGAGTAAAAGAGCAATCAGAGATCTGGAAAAAATCGGTGTAGAAGTCCGTTTGAATACAATGGTAACCAGTATCGATGAAAAGGGTGTTCATACGAAGGACGAAGTCATCGAAACCCGGAACATAGTCTGGGGTGCCGGTGTCCAGGGGCATGAAGTAATCAAGACCATGAACACCGAAACGGACCGGGGTGGACGTGTCCTGGTTGAGAATGATTGGAGTATTAAAGGACATCCTGAGGTCTTCGTTATCGGTGATGCGGCTGCTTTTATGAGAGACGGCAAACCGTTACCGGCGGTTGCTCCTGCAGCGACTCAGCCGGCCCGATATACTGCGAATATTATCAAGAAGAATATTGCGAAGGGGGACCGTGAACCATTCAGCTACTTCGATAAAGGTAATTTAGCTACCATAGCCCGGTGCAAGGCAGTCCTCGAAGTACACGGGATCAAAGCCTCGGGTTTCATTGCCTGGGTTATCTGGATAGTGGTTCACCTTGCCGTACTCGTAGAGGGAAGAAGTCGATATAAGGTGCTGGCAGAGTGGATATGGTATTATGCAGCTAAAGACAACGGTGTAAGGATAATATCCAATAGATAAGGCTGGACATACCTATACCTGGGGAGGTTGGATTTGCTCAACCTCCTTTTTATTTTTCACACCATCCACGTCGATGTTTTTTCATCTTACGGTAGATTTATTCGACACTGACTGAGTGTTTCTCTCTGCTGTCCGTTGCTTTTGGTCCTCACTTGAACTAATATATCACTAATAATCCCTGGACACCCTTGAACGGCTCTTCGAGGTGTTTTAGGAGGGGCACTTTGAGTAATTCTCGCCAGAGTGGCTACTATAAAGCCGTCAGGCGAATTTCTTCCCTTATATCTGCACCCGATAAGGAACTGAATGAAATCCTGGATGGTATTATTCGCAATACGGCCAGGTCAATGTCAGCATCCGCGTCACTGCTGCTTCTCGATTCCGAGCGGAAAAACCTCATACATGTTTCTTCATGGGGACTCCCGAAATCGTTTATTCTTAAAGGTATACTTGATCCCACAAAGAGTCTGAAAGAGGTACTATCCGGTAAACCGGTTGTTGTTTCGGATGTTACAATCGATGATCGCGTTCAATATCCGGAAACGGTAAATAACTCAGGTATCAGGTCGGTAATGGCTGTTCCCATTCTAATCGACGGGAAACCCATAGGGAGTATTCGAGTATATACCAGAGAGGTCTATGAGTTCACGAACCAGGACATGAATTTCGTATCAACAATAGCCAACCTTACCTCTATTACGATCGATAACCATATGCTCCGGGATATGAACGTCCAGGTGCGAAAAGATGTCGGCAGAGAAGAAAATCATTCTCTGTTAAGTTACGCCCGATCGGCAACATTCGCCCATCCAAGTGAAAAAGAGTTTTCGCAGATTTTAGACTTCTATAATATCGAGTGGGTATATGAACCCCGTTCATTCCCGGTATCGTGGGAAAACGATAGAGTTACGGAAATGTTTACACCTGATTTCTATCTGCCGGGACTCGACCTGTTTATTGAACTTACCACCATGAAGCAAAGGCTGGTAACGATTAAAAATCGCAAGGTCAGGCGGTTGCAGGAACTCTATCCTGATATTAACATCACTCTTCTTTACAAGAAAGATTATGACCGGCTGCTGGCGAAATTCGGTTACGGCCCCCTGGCTGAAAGCCGAGGGCACGGCGTTAACCGGGTGCTGTACTCCAGTGCCGAAATACAGAACAGGGTGAAGGAACTGGCAGACCAGATATCAGTTGATTACCGGGGTAAAAATCCGGTGATGGTGGGAGTCCTTCGGGGAGTATTCTGTTTTATGGCCGACCTCATCAGGCAGATAACTATTCCGGTCGTCGTAGACTTTATGACCATATCATATTATCATTCTGGAACTGCTTCCAAAGCCCAGGTTACCAAAGACATAAATCTCCCGGTTGAAGGAAAACCCGTTATCCTCGTTGAGGATATAGTCGATACCGGACTTACACTGCACTATATTACCAGGCACATTAAGGAAAAAGGCGTATCGGATCTTGCCGTCTGTGCGTTGTTCGATAAAAAAGCAAGACGGATAATTGACGTCCCCCTGCAATATCGGGGTTTTACCATTCCGGATGAATTCATTATCGGATACGGATTGGACTTCAAAGAAGAATACAGGAATCTTCCTTTTGTAGGCGTTCTTGGAAAGAGTGAGGACAAACCTGTCAGTATATAAAATAAGCCCCAAGTAGCCTTCGTAAACCTCACCTCACATTCAAGTAACCTTACTTAGGTTGCCCTAATTTCCAGTTTCTTTCCAGTTCAGCAATAAACTACTCCGGTCACTTGGAGCAAGATTATTGTGCCATTACTCTGAATTTCCGTCAACTTCGATTAATACGGTTCAGATATATTTTCGGTTAAACGTTACTCGATATACCATGCGAATATCTCGATAATTCATTCATTATTTATGCTAATCACCATCACTCATCTATGAATTTTTTTTCGTTGTTTTAAGAATCCTGATTCATTCAGATTATGTCGAATAGCTGTGATAAACATCGCACGATGGTCAATTTTTCTGTGATATAATTTTATGGAGAATTATTTAATCAGCCTTGCTTTCAAGGGATATTTTTAGTTCTTAAATATATCCAGTTCCGGGATACATATGGGTAAAACGTTATCTGAAAAAATACTGAGTAATAAATCTGGAGCAGATGCTGTCGCCGGCGACATTGTCATTGCCGTAATAGATCTTGCTTTTATGCAGGATACAACCGGCCCGTTAACAGTCAACCAGTTTTATGAAGCAGGTTTTTCGAAGGTCGCTGCTACAACAAAATCGGCAGTATTTCTTGACCACGCCGCTCCAAGTCCAAACAGTAATCTTTCGAACGATCATCTTACTCTACGAGGTTTCACCGATAAAACCGGCACGATATTATCAGACGTCGGAAACGGTGTATGCCACCAAATTGTAGCCGAATCACTGGCAAAACCAGGCGACCTTATCGTAGGCGCTGATTCTCATACAGTAACAGCCGGGGGACTTGGAGCCTTTGCCTGTGGTATGGGTTCTACGGATGTGGCGGTGGCTCTCAGCCTCGGAAAATCCTGGTTTCGGGTACCGGAGAGTATAAAAGTATCGATAAACGGAAAATTCCCTATTGGAGTCTATGCGAAAGATGTAATTCTTTACCTTATCGGGCTTATCGGCGCCGATGGTGCGACTTATCGTGCTCTGGAATTCGGCGGTGATGCGATACCATGGATAAGTATTTCATCAAGACTTACTATAGCCAATATGACCGTTGAAGCCGGAGCAAAGGCCGGACTTTTCCCGGCTGATGAACTGACTCTGGACTTCCTGTCCGAGAGAGGTGATAAACAGGACTATCGGTCTTTGACGCCCGATGATGATGCCGTTTACGAGAAGATTATCGATATAGACTTGCCGAAACTGCAGCCCACGATATCCCGGCCACACACCGTAGACAACACCACGCCGATCAGTGAAATCGCCGGTATGAAAATAGACCAGGTGGTCATCGGCACGTGTACTAACGGCAGGCTTGAAGACATGGAAGTTGCAGCCGGTATTTTACATGGGAAACGACGACACCCCAAAACGAGACTGATAGTCGCTCCTGCATCCAAAAGCATACTCCTGGCATCTATTGAGAAAGAGTACATACAGACTTTTATCGAAGCCGGAGCGTCGATACTTCCACCCGGGTGTGGACCATGCCTGGGGTTGCACCAGGGAGTTCTGGCAGACGGCGAAAACTGCCTTTCCACGGCAAACCGGAATTTTAAAGGGCGTATGGGAA
This sequence comes from uncultured Dehalococcoidales bacterium, assembly GCA_964493985.1. Lineage (GTDB taxonomy): Bacteria > Chloroflexota > Dehalococcoidia > Dehalococcoidales > UBA2162 > MGML01. The sequence continues at coordinate 17,087 of CAZBQL010000017.1, read as the reverse complement.
ATCCCAATGCATTTATATATCTTGGAAGTCCTGCCTCTGCTGCCGCTGCGGCTGTCACCGGAGAAATTACCGATCCCAGGGAGCTTTTATAAATGTTACGTGGGAGAGCATTCAAATTCGGCGACAATATTAGCACCGATCATATAATTCCAGGCAGATACGCCCATCTGAGGAGTAATCTTCCCGAACTGGCCAAGCATGTAATGGAAGACGCTGACACCTCATTTGTATCCCGTGTCAGTCAGGGTGATTTTATCGTCGCCGGCAACAACTTCGGTCTTGGTTCCAGTCGCGAACACGCTCCCCTGGTGATAAAAATGGCTGGAGTAGGTGCAATTCTGGCAAAATCCGCAGCCAGGATATTTTTTAGAAACGCTATTAACCTTGGCTTGCCGGTATTGATATGCGAAACTGATACTATCAGCAACGGTGATGAACTCGAGATACAACTCGAAACAGGAACAATACATGACATCACCACGGGTGAGACACTAACGTTCAATCCGATACCGGAAGTTATGCTGAATATCCTTGGTGAAGGTGGACTCCTTCCCTATATTAAAAAACACCGAGAATTCAAAATGTAACAAAAAAGAGCCAGATATGAGTTATGATGTTACGCTGATACCGGGCGATGGAATCGGCCCGGAAGTTACCGAAGCTGCCAGACGAGTCCTGGAGGCAACCGGCATCGTATTTAACTGGGATCAGGCTGAGGTAGGAAGTGCCGCAATGGAAAAACACGGCACTCCCTTGCCGGATTCGGTAATTAAGTCCATAAAGAAAAACAGGATCTCCCTGAAAGGTCCCGTCACGACACCTGTTGGATCCGGCTTCAGAAGTGTAAATGTCGCCCTGCGCAAGGAGCTTGGTCTCTACTCCTGCCTGCGCCCCTGTAAAACCTACCCCGGCGCTCCTTCACGATACAAGGACATAGATATCGTGGTTATCAGAGAAAATATTGAAGACCTTTACAGTGGTATAGAGTTTGAGAAAGGTACTCCTGAGATATCCCGTCTGATCAAGCTGATATCGGAGACAAAGAATGAAGAAATACGGACGGATTCCGGAATCAGCATAAAAACGATATCTGATATGCGTAGCAGAAGAATCGTCAGATTCGCTTTCGATTACGCACGTAAATACAACAGGAAAAAGGTTACAGCCGTCCATAAAGCCAATATAATGAAATTCTCGGATGGTCTGTTTCTTTCTGTCGCCCGGGAAGTCGCCGGGGAATACAAGGATATCGAATTCGAAGACAGGATAGTAGACAATATGAGTATGCAGCTGGTACAGAGACCACATCAGTTCGATATAATTGTCGCTCCTAATCTTTACGGCGACATACTATCCGATCTCTGCGCAGGACTGGTCGGGGGTTTGGGACTTTCACCGGGTGCTAACCTGAGTGATGATATCGGTGTTTTCGAAGCCACTCACGGAAGCGCTCCGAAATACACCGGAATGAACAAAGTTAATCCTATGGCTATGATGCTTTCCGGAGTGTTAATGTTACGCCATCTCAATGAGAACAATGCAGCAGATAGACTTGAGAATGCCATAGCAGATGTGATCGCCGAAGGAAAAAATGTAACTTACGACCTTAAACCTGAAAATCCTGAAACGGCAGTCGGTACCTCTGAGGTTGCTGACGCTGTAATAGGCAGGTTAGCTTTAAAGTAAACTTCAAAACCTTAATGTAATCTCATCGAAACACAAAGCCCGTACTATGTTTATAGATATCAATACTTCATAACGAGGAGATAAAAATGGGGAAAATATTTATAGTCGATGTAACGAACCGGGATGGTGTACAGACCGCTAAACTTGGTCTGTCCAAGCTTGAAAAAACGATGCTGAATATCTACCTGAATGAGATGGGTGTATTTCAGTCCGAATTCGGTTTTCCGACAACGCGTCATGAGACCAACTACCTCCGCGCTAACCTGGAACTGGCAAAGATGGGCGTCCTAAGTCCGATACGGCTGGAAGGATGGTTGAGAGCGGTTACAGAGGATGTTGAAATAGCATTCACTCAGGTACCAGCCATCAGACACTTGAACCTTTCAATTTCTACATCAAAACAGATGATCGATGGCAAATTCCTCGGCAGTAAAAACGAAGAAGATATTATCCAGATGGCTGTTGAATCTCTCGAAGCCGCTAAGTCACTTGGTGCTGAAACCGTAGGTGTCAATGCTGAAGATGCTTCGAGAACAGACCTGGATTTTCTGGTTAAATTCGGTCTGGAAATGAAAGAACATGGTGCCGACCGTATCCGATATTGTGACACACTCGGGTATGATAACCCCTTCACTATCTATGAGACAACAAAGATCATTGCTGAAAACGTCGGACTTCCTATAGAGATTCATTGCCACGGTGATCTTGGAATGGCGGTAGCCAACTCCATCGCAGGAGCAAAAGGCGTGATAGATGGCGGGCAGAACGCCTACATAAACACAACTGTCAATGGAATCGGTGAGAGAGCCGGAAATGCCGACCTGGTAGCAGTGCTGCTGGCCATCACCAAGTCGAAGGGATTCAGTGAAAAATATGAACTCGGCAATATCATCGACCTTTCAAGGTCCTGGAAAATCGCCCAGTTTGCCAGCTATGCCTTCGGCGTTCCAATACCCATTAACCAGCCGGGAGTCGGAGCTAACGCTTTCGCTCATGCATCAGGTATTCATGCCGACGGTGTTCTTAAAGATCCAGCCAATTATGAGCTATACGGTTTCGAAGAACTCGGAAGAGGTGAACCTGAAATCGTGGATACCGGAAGAGAAATATGTACTGGCCAGTACAGCGGTATTCGAGGATTCCGTCATGTATTCAACGAAATAGAAGGCGAGGAATCGATCTCTTTTAAAAATACCGAAGAAGCCGAGAAAATACTTGAACTGGTAAGATATGCTAATGTTCTTTCACAGAAACCACTCGTTGAAGATGAGTTGTTATTTATCGCCAGGTATCCGGATATCGCCAGGCAGTTGATGATAATTAACCCCCTGTTAGACTGGGGTGGTATCGACTCGATCGATAAATCATGCTAATCAAGATACCATGAGGAGAACAGAAATGAACTCAATTCGTCTCTGTTCTTTTTTTTTACATACTCCTTTCTTATCAGTCCGGTAGTTCTTACGACCTATCATTTATCTAATTTATTGACTGTACGATTCGTAAAGTTGTAAAGTATCTCCAAATCTAACGCAGTTGTAAACCAACTTACATGAAAGGGAGCAATGATTAATGAAAGCAGTAGTAGTTGAAGAACTGGGCAAAGCTCTTCTCAAGGAAGTACCTCTGAGAGAAATGGGCCCCGAAGACATTAAAGTGAAAATCGACCTTTGCGCTGTAGGCGGCGCTGACCCTTATGCCGTCACCGGTGAAATTCCTTTCCGATTGCCATATTACGTTGGTTACCAGGCATCAGGTACCATCGTAGAGATGGGGAAAGACGCAAACGCGATGGGTCTCAAGGTTGGAGATAAAGTGACCCTTGACCAGCATCGCTATTGCGGTTCATGTTATAACTGCCGTCATGGGAGAGAGACCTTCTGCCGAACGCCGGGTTATGGCTACGTTGATTCCCTGATGGCTGAATATGGGATGGTGCACCAGAGGCAGGTTTTCAAGGTACCGGATGGTGTTGAGATGGAAGAAGCCACACTCACCGAAGTTATCGGCGCTGCTCTACAGCCCCTCGAACTGGCACCATTTAACCAGGGCGACAGGGTAATGGTTATCGGAGCCGGCAGCTGCGGACTGACTATACTTCAGCTTTGCAAGCTGCGGGGTGCTTCGAAACTCACGATGGTAGAGCCACTGGAATTTAAGAGACAACTCGCCCTCGAACTCGGAGCCCAGTACGTACTCGACCCCAATACCCAGGACGTCGTCGCCGAAGGAATGAAAATCACCGATGATATGGGGTATGACCGCGTTATCGAAGCATCCGGCGATTCAGCTATGATAAATCCCTGTATGGACCTGGCCGCACGATGCGGTAAAATCCTGTATTTCGCGATTTATCCTGACCATCCTGACATCATCGTTCCCTACGATAAACTGTGGTTCAAGGAACTGACTATTCATGGTGTTTTCGGTCAGTCCCACATGTTCCCCAGGGCGGTAAACATGCTTCCTCTGCTGGACCTTAAACCTTACCGCGGCCCCACCTTCCCGCTCGAAGATTTCATGGCTGCCTTCGATGCCCACAGGACAAACAAGTACGTTAGAGTCCTGGTCAAGTGCTAAAGTCTTGATATTAAATTGTCCTTACTTACAGGGAGAGATTAAAGAGAGGTTTCGGAAGTGTTCCGAAACCTCTCTTTTCAGGTCTAGTCAATATTTCTACTCTAGAAGAAACCTCTTCCAGATGCCCTTTCCTTTTCTCCCACAGTGACAATATCCATTCCTTTAGTAATATATTTAGGGACTGCTTCTTCGTTCAATTCCAGCCCAAGTCCTGGACCTTCCGGCGGATAGAAACAACCATCTTTATAAGTCATCGGGTTTTTAATCAGATCGACATCATTCGGCTTTGTAGTATCGAATGTATTGTACATCAACACGGGGAAAAACACAGCCTGCGCCTGTCTGCCGAACTCAGCATATGTGCAAAGCCAGTGTGCCTGGGCTGCTGCTTCCCAAGGCCCGTTCATTGCACCGCAATACATGCCCAGCGCAGATGCTTTCGCAATGGCAGCCCACTGTACTCCGGCTGTAATTCCTCCTGCCGATGCCAGTTTTGTGCCTACGATGTCTGCCGCTCTCCTTTTAATTACCTCCATCAGACCAGGGAGCAGCACGGTAGCTTCGTGCGCACAAATCGGTGTTTTTAACTGGGAACGCAGTGCTGCCAGTCCATCGATATCCCACGTCGGATTAGGCTGCTCGAACTTATAGAGACCAATATCATCCAGAGCATGACCGAGAACGAGCGAATCATAGAAAGCATAGCCGGCATTAGCATCAAAAGAAATTTCAGCTTTATCACCAACAGCGTTTTTTACTGCCTCAACAATTTCAACATCCTTCTCCAGTGAGCGGATCCCGCCGCCAAACCCCGTCGATTTCATACCGAGGCTTGTAACACCACCCGCAACCGCTTTTTGCGCCTCTTCAACGGCCATCTCTTTACCCTTGGGTGAATTCTCACTGTGTATAAAGAAGTTATATCGTATTTTTTCAACCTGTTTGCCGCCCAGGAGCTGATAAACCGGCTGGTTCAGTGCTTTTCCGGCAAGGTCCCAGAGAGCAAAGTCAATTGTTGATACTGCTGCAGGATAAGACATTCCCCAGACAGATCCTATTGCCATACTTAATCTTGCCATAATAGGTCCTCTGTCCAGAGGGTTAGCACCAATAAGGACCGGCGCCCATTGCTTGATCATCATAATTACCGCTTCCTGGTTCACGCCACCGGCATCACCTATTCCGGTGATACCCTCATCGGTGTGGATTTTAACAAGGAGAATATTACTGGTCCTGCCTTCGCCACGCATAGGACTGGGAGCACTGATCGGTACGCACTCTATTTCGGTGATCTTCATTCTTATCTTTTTCCCTCCATTTTTACTTACTTTAAGGATACACTATATCAAAATTTTCGTGATTTCACTAATCGTTTTCTCAACAATCCGCGATACTCTCCCGAATACTCCCGTATTTCACCAACCCTGCCAGGCCGGTACAGGCCCTATCAGGGAAGGGGTAGGT
>CAZBQL010000017.1:0-11257 GCA_964493985.1 uncultured Dehalococcoidales bacterium | reverse complement strand
GGTGAGATCTTTTCCCTTAAACGTTTTTTAGTATCCTGTGAAAATACTGCAAGACTCATACCGTATTCCCGGGCTTTATCCGCAGCTATGATTCCCGGGCCTGCCTGGAGAGATAAAACAGCCAGCCTGTTACTTTGTGCCGGGGGTTGGAGAAGAAGGGCTTTCGTTACATCGGCAAGTTCGGTTAAGGTATCGACCGGTATCATACCACTTTGTCTGAATGCCGCTTTGTAATATTCATACTTTCCGGCGAGGCTACCTGTGTGTGACTTGGTAGCTGCACTGCTTTCTTCGCTCCTGCCTCCTTTAAAGACAATTACAGGTTTCTTTTTTACTGTCTTTATGGCTGCATCCATGAGCTTTCTTGGATTACTCAAACCTTCGATATAAAGGACAATTACCTCTGTTTCATCATCCCTGTTAAGATATTCGACCATTTCATCAAAATCGAGATTGCATCGATTCCCTAGGCCTATTACTTTTCCGACTCCAATGTTGTTATCAATCAGAGCATTCACCAGGTATACGCACATTCCCCCACTCTGGCTTACCACAGAAACATTTCCGATTTTGCAAAGCCCCAGGCCAGGTGAAAAAGTGGCATTAAGATTGGCTTTCGTGTTAATCAGTCCCATTGTGTTGGGACCGATTATTTTGATACCGCCTTTATTCGCTATCTCTTTCAATTCATTCTGTAAGTTCGATCCTATCTCCGAGCCTGTTTCACTAAAGCCGGCACTGACGAAGATGATTCCCTTAACATGTTTTTTCACACAGTCCTGTAAAACGGAAACAGCCTGTTCAGCCGGGACAACGGAAATGGCCAAGTCCACCTCGCCGGGAGTATCCAGAATCGAAGAGTATGTCTTTAGACCTGACAACACGGATAACGAAGGATTTACAGGATACACTATCCCTTTGAATCCGTCATTGACAAGGTTTGAGGTACACAGGTATCCCGGTTTTTGTGGATTGGAAGACGCGCCGATTACCGCTATGGAACTTGGATTGAATATGTAATTAAGTTGTGAAACTAAGTCCATAAATAATTCTCGATTTGACTGATATTATATTGACACGATAATTCTTGTCAATTTATTTCGGGGCAGAGGATACGCTTGAAATAATGCAGGATAAGGAGTAATATCCCAGTTTATTATTACCTACTAAAAAGTAAAATAATCGAACACTTCTCTGGTTTCTTGACATTGTTATGGCGATTCGGTAGAATGCACTTCTCGTAAGGCCATTCTCGCTTACCATACTCCACCTTCCCGAAAGGAGGTGATTGTAGTGACAGTAAAAGTACCGGGAATGTTAGAAAAATAACATTTTCCGGTAATTGTTGATTTCCATCCGTTATACCCAAGAGATGTATGACACCACAATAGGAGGATAAAAGATATGCGAAAAATATGGTTACTAACACTGAGTTTGTTGATGTTTGTCTCCTTGATTATTACTTCATGTGAATCTAACACCGATAAAGAAGAAATAAAAGTAGATGAAGGTGACGGTGAAGTTATAATAACTGAGTCCGAAACAGGCGAAAAGATAACTGAAACCGTTCAACAAGAAGGAATGCGTGATCCTGATGAACCAAAATATGGTGGTACTCTTATTGCCCTGGGAGCTGATCCTCAGGGTTACGATCCAGGCATAATGCTATCTATTATGATATCTGAAATGCGTATCATGAACGAGCCTTTAATGATAGGAGACTGGGCTAAAGGACCGGCCGGCACCGGTGAATTGGACTGGCAACTCGGTCATATGCAAAGTATCAGTTGCCTGAGAGGAGCTTTGGCTGAAAGCTATGAGATGCCCGATGATGAAACCATCATCTTTCATATCAGACCCGGAGTCCAGTGGTGGGATAAAGCACCGCTAAACGGTAGAGAATTTACTGCTTATGATGCTGAATTCAGTTTGAACAGAGAATGGGCATGTGAAAGGTGCTACCTTGCTTCCGCCAATCCACCGGAAGACAGACCGGTATCGATTACAGCTCTGGATAAATATACTCTCGAGGTAAAGACACCTGCGCGTGTACAGGGGAAAATGCTGCTTCTTAATGGCTGGTATAGCTCGATGACTCCCCCTGAAGTTGTTGATATGTATGGTGATATGAATGAATGGGAACATGTTGTCGGTACCGGCGGATTTATGCTGACTGACTACGTAACCGCCAGCTCTCTAACCTTCGTAAAGAACCCGAATTACTGGTCGAACGACCCGGTACATCCCGAGAATCCTATTCCGTATCTTGATGGGATGAAACAACTGATAATATCGGACACTTCTTCCCAGCAGGCTGCATTTCGTACAGGTAAACTTGATATGATGTCTAATGTAAGTGTCGAAGACTGGGAACTATTTTTAGAACAAGATCCTGAGCTGGAATATTCAGCCACTTTGCCGTGGATTCCTACGTTCCCTTGCGGAAGGGAGGACAAGGATTTACCGTTCAATGACTTGAGAGTTAGAAGAGCACTAAACCTGGCAGTAAACCAGGAAGAAATACTCGAAGGCTATTACAAAGGGGCCGGGGTCATGCTGGGATATCCTTTCGTTCCCAGCGCATCTATGGCTGATGTATATGTCCCTCTCGAGGAAATGCCTGAATCTGTCCAGGAATTGTTTACCTATAATCCCGACAAAGCAAAACAACTCCTTGCCGATGCAGGTTATCCCAATGGATTCAAGACAATTATGACCTGTAATTCACTGGAGGTTGACCTTCTATCCATCATAAGAGAATACCTGCTGGCTGTCGGTGTTGATATGGAACTCCAGGTAGTAGATGGTGGCGCCCATTTCGGGATGAAGAAAGGTCGAACCTTCCCCGAGATGATAATGGCAGACACCTATCCCTATGGTTTTGCCAACATGCATATGTGCCGCCCCGAGAGTTCAAGTAATCCCAGTTTTTGGGGAAGTGATGAAACGAGGGCAGCCTATAACATAGTCCAGGAAAATCTCTGCAAGGATGATAAAGCAGTCAGAGAGGCAGTAAAAGCAGTCGTTCCACACATCCTGGATAACGCCTGGGGCATCTGGTTGCCTCTGAGACATCTCTACTGGATGTGGTGGCCATGGGTACAAAACTACAGAGGTGAGACCAATTTCGGCCATATTTCTACTCACCTTTATCGAAATTACATCTGGGTTGATGAAGAGCTGAAAGAAGCGATGGGCTATTAGTTTCATGGTTGGATTTTATAGCACGTCGTTAATCTCATAGAATAAGAGGTATTAAAAAAATGATTGTGTAAGGGCGTCAGTAGTATCGTTGTATGACAACTTCTGATGCCCATAAAAAGCAGTATACGAGTAAATCCTATTACCACATTCGAGAGAAAGGTTATTCAATATGAAGAAAATAATCTGGATATTGATAAGTTGTCTCATGGTTTCATCTCTGGTTCTAGCTTCTTGTGGTGGTGAAACCACTGAAAAAACAACGACAGCAGATGATACCGAAGACACCGTCAAGATTACCGAATCGGAAACCAAACTTGGTACAGATGAGGCCGATCAAGGTGAACAGAAACTGCCATCTGATCAACCGAGATATGGGGGAACGCTTAATTTAGCACTGGCAAGTGATATAACAAGTTTTGAACTGTGCTATAAAGGCTCGCCCGTTCCACAGCCTACTATCGGTGTTACGAATGACCCGTTGTGGGCAGGTGACTGGGCGAAAGGACCAGCCGGTACCGGCGAAACCGACTGGAGGATGAGCGAAGATATCTTTGCTAATAAAGCAGGTTTCGTTGCTGAAAGCTGGGAATGGTCGGCCGATTTTGAAACAAACGAAGGGACTCTAATATACCACATCCGTCCGGGACTTCATTTTACGCTTAATCCGGACAGCGAAGCAAGTATGATGGTGAACGGACGAGAGGTAACAGCCGATGACGTGGTCTATACTCTCGACCAGATCGTTCGAAATCCAAACAGTTACACGTATGCAGCTGCTCCTGCTTTGAGAGATGCCCAAATAACAAAAACTGGTGAATGGGAAGTAACCGTTAAAGTGCCGGCTGATGCTCTTATTTCAGCCGTTAGTCGTCTTGGAATCTGGGGACGACCAATTCCAGAGGAAGTAATAAACAAATACGGAAACCTGGTCGACTGGAGAAACTCGGTCGGAGTCGGACCCTTCATGCTTAAGGACTATGTTGCCGGTAGTGCGGCTACCTTTGACAGGAATCCAGACTACTGGCAAAATAATCCGGTTGGACCTGGTATGGGCGACCAGTTGCCGTATCTTAATCACCTGAAATGGTTTATCATTCCTGACCAGTCGACACGTGAAGCCGCAATACGTACCGGAAAAGTCGACCAGATGTATCTTATCGGATGGGAAACGGCAATCTCTATTCGAAAGCTGGCTCCGGATATGCTTGAGGCAGAAATGCCTGCTGAAGGCGGATGGGCAACTAAATGGAGGGTGGATAGAGAACCCTTCAGTGACGTCCGGGTTAGACAGGCATTAATTATGGCTACTGATCTGGAAGAAATTCGCGATACGTTAAACGGTGGTCTTGGACAGATCATGACATGGCCGTTTGTATATCATCCCTCCTATGCCGACCTTTATCTCAGCCTTGATGACCCGATGTGCCCGGAAAATGTCAGGGAAATTTACACCTATAATCCTGAAAAAGCCAAGCAACTTCTTGCTGATGCAGGATATCCTGACGGATTCAAGACGGAGGCAATACTCACATCCGGCGAAGCCGATTTCTACTCAGTACTCGCCGATATGTGGAGTAAGGTCGGTGTTGAACTGGAGCTAAATGTCATGGAAATTGGCGCACTTGCAGGCATGCTAGCTACCAAGAATCACAAGGCAATAGGCGCACTCGGATTATCCCCGGTCGGAACATACTTCGATGCCGGTGACTTCACCGGGACCGGAATAACAAATGTAAGTTGCGTTGACGATCCTCTTGTGAACAAGACGTTTGAAGAAGTCCGAAAGGTCATGGTTTCGGATGAAAAAGGTGCAATGAAACTGGTGAAAGACCTGATGCCGTACTTCCTCGAGCAGGCATTCGCGCTTCCGAGACCGACAGCTCCTACTTATAACTTCTGGTGGCCATGGATAAGGAACTATACAGGTGAGATATACCTCGGTTTCGGTGTGGGTAGCGCAAACTACTGGCCGACCTATGTGTGGCTTGACCAGGACCTGAAGGAATCAATGGGATATTAGGGAAGAAAAGTCATATTCCTTGAAATTCCATACCTATCGATTAAGGAGGTGGAGTAATATCTCCACCTCCTTTCACTTTTCCTGGTGTGGTTAAGAATTGACAACTCTTTCAATACTCATTTACACTCAATATCAATACCACACCTTTTTTAAAATTTTTAGATAATATCGAATATTAAGAATTGATTGTATATTACGCTCTAAACATGCATTGCTACAGGAATGGAGGACTCTACAGTTTATGATTGAAGTAAGAATGTTAGGAAGAGGCGGACAAGGCGCTTATTCATCTGCAGAAATGCTGGCTGCTGCCCTGGTGAAGGAAGGAAAGTATGCCACCTGCTTTCCTATGTTCGGTGGAGAAAGACGGGGGGCGCCGGTCAACGTTTTCCTGCGTTTTGACGACAAGCCGATAAGGTTGAGGTCCCAGATATACTATCCCGATTGCTGTATAGTGACGGACCCGCTGCTCGCGCGAACACCTGACGCACTCAAAGGGTTAAAACCCGGGGGTATTGTCGTTATGAACCTGCCGGATATGCCGGAAGAAAAACCTCACGAGAATACTGCCGTACTTGCCACGATAGATGCAACCGGTATTGCCCTGGAGGAGATCGGTCGCCCCATCACGAACACGGTATTAATGGGTGCCCTTTTGTACACCACGGGATGGGCAGAATTAGATTCTATACTGGAAGTGTTTAAGAACTCATTTAGCGAAAGACTTCTTGACAGTAATATCAGATGTGCCCAGCGAGGTTATAAAGAAACGAAAGTAAAACGATTTGGAGGGGATTAATGGTACAGTACAAGTCTGAATATGAAGGCCCCTGGGCGTCGGCGAAACCTGTCCTTTTTGCCTACCCTACCGCAGACTGGCGGGCAGTAAGGCCTGTTTTTAATACGTCCAGATGCGGTCATTGCGGGATATGTTATTTACAGTGTCCTGTCGGTTCCGTACAGGACAGGGGTACTTATTGTGACGTCGATTTATCTTACTGCAAAGGATGCGGACTTTGTGCCAGGGAATGTCCTAATGAAGCCATTAAGATGGTAAGAGAGGAGAATAAATAGCAATGACAACCAGGATTACTCCGAGAGTTGAACAGGTCAGAGTATTCGATGGCAACAGGGCATGTGCATATGGTGTATTGTTATGTAAACCTGATTTGGTTTCATGTGTCCCTATTACGCCAATGACGCCGATGGTTGAAGCAGTCTGGCAATACGTTGCCGATGGCCGACTGGATGCGGAACTGGTCGCAGCAGACGGTGAAATCAATGCTCTCAGCTACTGCATCGGGGCCTCATCTGCAGGCGCGCGTACGTTTATCGGTACCGCATCACAGGGCCTTGGATATATGTACGAGGCCTATCTAAAGACTGCCGGGAACAGACTTCCCGTTGTTATGGCACTTGCAACGAGAGAAAACGCGGCTCCTGACGGCGTCGTTTCTTCTCACCAGGATTTTGTAACTGCCAGGGATGCGGGATGGATTCAGATTGTGTGTGAAGGAGTACAGGAAATCCTGGATACGATGATAATGGCATACCGGCTGGCGGAACATCCAGAAATACTCCTTCCGGTTAATGTTTGTTTCGACGGCTATTACCTGTCCTACCTGACAGAGAGAGTTGAACTGCCGTACCAGGAGGACGTGGATGCATTCCTCGCCCCGCTGGCACAATACGATCGTCCTAGACTTTGCCTGGAAGATCCGCTTACGGTACCCACAAATACCAGGGAGGAGTTATTCGCTGAGTGGCGTCATAAACATGTGGTTGCTCAACAGAAATCAAAGAAAAAATTTGAGGACATCGAGGAAGAATATAGGGAAGCATTCGGTAGAAGCTACGGAGGACAGATAGAAGAATACTACACTGACGATGCCGAAATAGTCATGGTCAGCATGGGTAGCCAGACGGGCGCAATAAAGGACGTAGTCGATAGCAGACGTGAGAAAGGTGAGAAAATCGGTGCTATAAGAATAAGGCTTTTCAGACCCTATCCAAGAGAAAGGCTGCTTGAAGCATTGAGAGGGAAAAAGGCTGTCGGTGTTGTCGACAGGAACGTGATATTCGGATGGCAGTCCGGTGTTAACTTTTTCGAGATTAAAGCAGCAATACAGGACTTGCCCGAGAACATACCGGTAACCGGTTTTATAGTCGGTATCGGTGGTACGGACTGCAGCCTCGAGATGGTCGAACGGGCTGTCGATATAACCAAACTGGCTGCAGAAGGTAAACCACACCAGGAAATTACGTGGCTTAATATCGAGTAAAATAAGCTTTACTTTGATTAATTTAACCGGAAAGGGAATATATAAATGGCGAGATTTTACGATACACTGGTGAAAAGAAGAGATTGTCCCCCTGATTGTCATGCCTGTGAAGATGCCTGTGCAGCGAGGGCCGGAGCAGCCGGTTCAGTCATCAAAGCCGAAAATGTTCATAAAATTGCCAGGTCTAAAAACATATCCTGTTATCAATGTGCTCAACCGATGTGCATGGATGCCTGTCCGTCCGACGCTATAGTGAAAAGTGAAGAAGACGGGATCGTACGTGTGATAATTGATAACTGTATCGGCTGCGGAAGCTGCGTAGAGGCGTGCGCCTACGGCAACATGTTCCTGGATGAGAACAGCCAGGTCGCATTCAAATGCGAAATGTGTGATGGAGACCCGGAATGTGTAAAAGCCTGCCCGTATGAGGTGCTTGAACTCGTGAGTGATACCGAAAGAGTACGAAGTCATTTCATAACCGAAGACCTTTTTACTCAGGGTGTCGGCTTGTGCTCAGGATGCCCTATTGAGACCATGTCGCGGATTACGGGCAAGATCCTGGGAGATAATGTTGTCTTTTTCGGTACTCCCGGTTGTTGTTCGAGAATAACACAGGGTATCAACATGCAGGCAAGTGCGCGTGTCCCGTGTTATTTTGCCCTCATGACGAATGCCGCATCTACCGCCGCAGGGGCGAAACGTTATTACCAGAAGACCGGTCAGGATATCATGTGCGTAGTGATGGTTGGAGACGGCGCCACAGCGGATGTCGGTTTTGCCGGCCTGTCAGGAATCGCCGAACGTAATGAGAATATAATCTATATCTGTGTTGACAACGAGGCCTATATGGCCACCGGCATCCAGAGTTCCGGGACAACGCCGTTTGCGGCGTGGACATTCACTTCACCGGTCGGAGAGTACAGGGCAGGAAAGCGAAATAACTCCAAATATATGCCTTTGATTATGGCAGACCATGGTATTCCTTATACTGCCACTGCTACCATCAGCCATCTCGAAGACTACGCATTGAAGCTGGAAAAAGCAAAACAGGTAAAGGATGGAATGGTATATATCCACGTCTTTTCACCGTGCTATACGGGGTGGAGGTCTCCCGAAAACAGTTCGGTCGAAATAAGTAGAATGGCAGTAGAGACGAATTATTTTCCTCTCTGGGAATGTGAGAACGGTGAATATAAATTCAACTACCAGCCGAAGAACAGGTTGCCAATAGCAGAGTTCACCAAAACGATGGGACGCTTCAATCATTTAAAAGAAGAAGATATGGACTCTTTACAGAATATAGTTGACGAACGATTTAACCTGATTGAAGCCCTGACGAAGTTAAAGCTAACAGCATAATTTGTTGAATTAAGCGTTATATTTGTTACAGGTGCAACAGCCGTCTGGCGTTACCCTCGAATATCATGTACTTATCTTCGTCGCTTATCGGCATTTCTTCAACGGAGCGTATCGTCTCGCGTGTGTACCTGTCGCCATACTCGCTGTCGAACGGGAAATCCGTAGCGAATACCATCTGGTCAGCACCACAGAACTCGTAACCGCACATTAGCCCGGGGGTGCTGCCATATATCGCCGTATCATAGTAGAACATCTTGAAATAGTCTATATGCGGTTTCGACAGGTCCCTGGTGTATTTTGCCCCGCGGAGTATAACGGCATGATCGTAGGAGCCTTCCATCCTGCGCTCCAGGAACGGTATCATCCCGCCGCAGTGATGAGTTATTATCTTCAGGTCCGGGAATTTCTCAAGGACTCCACTAAACACCATCCTCGTCATGAAAGCAGCGGTTTCATATGGCCAGCCGAGGTTACTGAATATCATATATCGTGACCTAGGCTCGGATTGATAATCGGGATAGTCGGCTGAACGGGTAGGATGAACCCATATCGGCAGGTTATACTCTGACATCTTCTGGTAAATAGGCATATACTCGGGCAGGTCAAGCGGCTTGTCGATTACAGGGGTGAGTAACTGTATCCCTTTTAGACCCAAATCATTAATTGCCCTGTCTATTTCTTCAAGGGCTGCATCGACGTTATCCATCGGCAGTGAAGCGACGGCGGCGGGGAACTTATCCGGATACTTCCGGACTAGTTCTGCCATTTCATCATTAGCCAGTCTTGCCAGTTCGATAGCCTTATCACCTGTGGCGATTGCTTCCACGGGCGGCAAACCAAGCGTCAGTACATGTGCCAGTTCCTCATATTTATCCATGATTCTGAATCTGTGTTCGAGATCAAAAAGCGTAGGAAGACTGTCGATGACATTCTTCAGGTAAAAATTTTCAGGAGTAATCCTGTAAAATTCCTCTTTATATTTTGGAGTTAATATGTGGCAGAACATGTCTATTATCATTTTTTATACCTACTCTCTTTTTATGCCTTCAGTTAAATTACACCTTCTTTTTTCAAAGATGCTATCTTTTCATTGCTAAGTTCCAGGAGTTCTTTATATACGTAATCATTGTGTTCACCGAGTCCGGGTGCATGACTCCTGATACTGCCCGGCGTCAGTGACATCTTCACAGGAAAGCCGGGGATAGGTATCTCACCCAACCCCGGAAAATCAATCTGCTGCACCATTTCACGCGCCTTTACCTGCGGATCGGTCAATAACTGGTCGATTGTCTGTACCGGTTCGCACGGTACACGAGCTTCTTCACAGAGTTTCACCAGTTCTTCTACGGTGTGTTCCGCGACCCACTTGCCGACCACTTCATTAATGGCGTCCGCATTATGGAAACGGTCCATATCGCTTCCAAACCTGGGATCATCAGCCATTTCCGGTCTACCTATCTTCTCCGTAAACCTTTTCCAGATGCTGTTAGTGACTATGGAGAGGACTACCCAGCCGTCTTTAGCTTCAAGGCAGGTGTTGTATGAGTGAAATCCCCGGTTACCGATCTGTTTTCGTATTTCACCGTAGAAATGATAAAGCAGCAGCGTACCCATCGATTGGGAAACAAATGTTGCCGTATCGTAAAGGGAAACATCGATGGTCTGTCCTCTACCTGTCTTTTCCCTGTGGTAAAGCGCATTTAGAACGCCTATGGTGGTAAAAAGTCCGGCGGTGACATCGATGAAAGGAATACCTGTTTTTATGGGGTCATTACCGGGGAATCCTGTCAGCACCATACCGCCGGACCTGGCCTGTGCTGTTCCATCAAAACCAGGTCTCCGGGCATCAGGCCCGTCCTGACCATAGCCGGAAAGGGCTGCCAGTATAATGCCACCATTGAGCCCTTTAAGCAGGTTATAATCGACTTCAGCGGCAATGGGAGCACCAGGAGTGTAATTGTGGAGGATCACGTCGGACTTTTTTACCAGTTCGTGGAAGACTTCCCTGCCGGCAGGAGTATTGATTTTTAAAGTAGCACACTTCTTACTGCGCCCGATAACCTTATACAGCAATGTTTCTCCGTCCGGGCCAAGCTGCCCCCATGTCCTGTCCGCAGCTCCTCGCGGCTCCTCTATCCTGATTACCTCGGCTCCCATATCGGCCAGGACCATACCGCAAAGAGGGCAGGCTTGAAAACGGGACAGGTCAAGAACTCTGATACTTTCGAGTGAATCCAATTGTCGGGACCTCCTTTCAGACTAAATCATCAATTTGATATTTTGCTTATTGTATATAGGTAACTAATCGGCGTCAATTATTACACAGCTAAAGTGCGAACGCTATTTGATGTGTCGATGTCTGCCCTGTATAATTATTAATTTGTAAAACACC
>CAZBQL010000016.1:0-42505 GCA_964493985.1 uncultured Dehalococcoidales bacterium | reverse complement strand
TTAATACAGTTTTTGTCAACATTTCACTGATTATGTTATATGATTATCTTTGAAAAAAGGAAAAAGGCCGAGATCATGTGATCTCGGCCTTTGTAACAAGTAGAAAAGATGATATTAGTAGCCCATGGCTTTTTTCATTTCTTGATCTACCCAGGTATACATGACATGAGTCTCCGGGGTGAAGTTACCGATACTGGTTTCACCTCGGAAATTCTGCATCCAGGGCCACCACATTGTATCTGTTTCAGCTATCGGCAAGTATATTCCCCATGGGTCCTCGATCATGAATGGAACAATATCCTTTAACGCTTTAATCCAGACAGAGTCATCTCTTCCAAGATAATTGTTTATTGTCTCATATACTGCCCGTGTTTCAGGGCGCTCATAGAAGGCAACACCATCCGCATTATCTGCACGAACCTCGAACATGTGCCAGGGCATACTGTACATCTTTGTCTCTTTCATAATCATCTCATCGTGAGTTCTGCCCCTGTTCACGCCGTTGAAGATACTTCCCTCGAGTACCTGGAGCTCCATATCGATTCCGACATCGGCAAGGTAATTCTTGATAATGGACAGGAGGTCAACATGGTTCTGTACACAGGCGATTGTTGTCTTGAATCCGTTGGGGTAGCCTGCCTCAGTCAGAAGCTGTTTTGCCTTTTCCGGGTAAAATCCGTATATCTCCTGGCATATCTCGGGCATTTCCTCCAGCGGAGTGTAAAAGGGCTTATGCGCGACTATATCGTAGAATGGCCAGCCTACTAACTGGGCGTTCCCCTGATAATAATCATCTACCAGTTCCTGCTGGTTGACTGCCATGTTCATTGCCTGCATTACCCTGATATCGTTGAATGGCAGGTCCTTGTCCATCCTGCCGCAGGGCACAAGGCCCATCCCGTATGTGTCTATGTACTTCATATCGGGGCAATCTTTCAGCAGTAGCTCCTTATTTTCCCATGAAACCCCTACCATCATGTCGATTTTTCCTGTCCTGAATGACGCCTGCTGGGTGGATTGGTCGGGTATTATTAATTGCTTGTAGGTATCAAGATAAGGCAACCGGTTTTCAGGATGAATCGGGTCAAACATGTGGTAATTAGGATTTCTCGTATAGGTTATCAAACTTCCGGTAATGTAATCCTTTAGTATCCATGCTGATATCCCGACCGAGTGTTCCAAATCGTTCTGGTCCCCCCATTTCTCGGTCACTTCGGGAGCGAATATGGAAATACGTTCACCGCTTTCGCAAAGGTTGGTTCCCTGAGAATTTGCTGGTGTCTTGATTTCAACCGTGTACCTGTCGAGTGCCTTTGCGGAAATTATCCATTGCTCTGGCAGGAAAAACACGGCTTCATTCATCCCCGGTACAAACCATTCCGACTCCAGACTCCATGCAACATCCTCGGCGGTCATTTCCCTGCCGTTTACCAGACGGCTGGCTTCATTGTTGTTATTCGGGTCATAGGAAAAGTGGACACCCTGCTTGAGATGATAGACGATAGTCTCATCGTCAGGCAGCTCCCAGCTTTCCGCCAGTTTTCCCGAAAGCAGGCTTATCTGGCCAAGAAATCCTAACTGCCAGTCGGTCTCGCCGGTGCCCGCAGGACCTTTTGACCAGTCACCGGTTAACAATTCATCATGAGTTATCCAGATAGTGGGACACATAAGGTTCATAACAACACGCGGATCGAAACCTGAAGGATCTCCCATTGTCAAATCAGTATACGCACCGCCGTATTTCGGTTCTTCAGGATCACGGTACTGACTTTCTACTTCTTTTCCTCCTTCATCCTCAGAATCCTCGTCTCCTCCACACGAGGCTAAGATCAAAGAAAATGCCATTACACAACATACTGCCATCCATATGGCCTTTTTCATTTTCCCTCCTTCTCACCACCGGATTGGGGATAGCAAATTTTTGAAGCCGGTGTTGAGCATTTCTCAATATATATTCAGGATTGAAGTGGTTCAGGTATTAATATGAATGGCATCACCTCCTCGCCAATGCTGATGTCATCAGGTGTAAATATCCCGGACATGCCCGGCGAGATAGTTTACGGTGACTTGCACTATACTTGTTAAGTTCACAACAGTATAGTACACACGATGGAGATAGTAAAGAGGATATTAGATTTACTAATATCCTCTTTTTTTCTGATACTATGTAGCTGGGCCTATTATTTTATATTCTAGTATCCCATGCCTGTCTTCATCTCATCATCCATCCACATGTACCAGTATATCTGGAGTTCATCGTCACATCCGAGAGATGATTCTCCGTGGTAATTCTGCACCCAGGGCCACCACATCCGGAAACTTCTCGGGAGAGGACACCATATACCAACGCACTGCTCGAGGATGAAAGGAGTTATCGATTTCAGAGTAGCAGCATATTTGGCATCGTCTCTCATCACGTATTTTCGCTGTTCTTCGTAAGCTGCCCTGGTCTTGGGATTCTCGTAATAGGAGAAGCAGTCGAAGCTTTCACTTCGGGTGCTGTGCATATCATACGGGAAGGCGGCGGTAGGAGATGCGGTATAGATACCTTCGTCATATGAACGTGCCCGCCTCATGCCGTTAATAATACTGCCTTCGAGCTGCTGTATCTCCAGTTCGACATTGACGGTAGCAAAGTATTCCTTAATGATGGACAGGAAATCTGTTTCAGCAGGGCTGGCGCAGACTATCTGGCACTTAAAGCCGTCAGGATAGCCGGCCTCGGCAAGCAGGGCTTTTGCCTTGGGGATGGTTGTCTCATCGTAGGTAAACAGTTCCTGGACACCGCACCTGGAGTCTGGAGTGGTCGGTTCAGTCGGCTGTTCTTCGAGTGGAGTATAGAAAGGCTCCCAGGCTTTATCCGGGGGATAGACGGCTCCAAGCAGGTTAGCGTTTCCACTGTAGTAATCGTCTATGAGTTCCTGTTTATTGATGGTGAGAGTCATAGCCTGCCTGACCCTGGTATCTTTCCAGGGTAGCTCCGGTTTGTCCACCCTGAAATACAGATGAGAGTCCATTCCGGGAAGCGTTACACTGTGCAATTCGGGATGCTGATCGAGAAGCTTCAGCGAATCTTCCGTATTTATCGCTAAGCCGTAGGATATATCGATTTGACCAGTGCGGAATCCCGCCAGCTGGGTTGAGGCATCGCTGATGATCATCCATTTACACCTGTCCAGGTAGGGAAGCTGATTTTCGGGGTGTATCGGGTCGTGCTGCCAGTAGTTCGGGTTCCGCTCGAATGTGAGTACACTGCCCGTAACGTAGTCTTTCAGTATATACGGGCCTGTCCCGACAACGTTTTTCCAGTCCTTCATGTCGCCGTAGGCATCGACCACATCTTTCGGATATTGATGCAGCCACGCTCCGATATAAATGGCCTGTATTCCCAGGGCTTCAGGGGGTACCTTGACTTCGACGGTCCATTTGTCCAGAGCCGTCGCTCCGAGAATATATTCTTCCGGAGGACTGATCATCCGATGTGCTCCGGTTGGGGCTTCAGTTAAGTGATTGATAGCCCAGGCGGCATCGTTGGCATCGTATTCTCTGCCGTTAACGGGGTCCTTATCCTGCCAGTTGATGCCCTGGCGGATAGTGTAGAGAAGTGTTTCATTATCCGGCATACTCCAGCTTTCGGCGAGTCCGCCGGTCAAACGGCTGGCATAGCCAAGGAAACCGCCGATACCGGCACTGCCATCTCCGGCGGGTGTCTTACTCCAGTCTCCCTCCAGTAATTCTTCGTTAACCAGGTAGATGGTGCTGCAACTAACCATGAAAGTGTAGTAAGGGTCCCATCCCTGTGGTTCGAACCAGGCGAAAGTCATAGTGCCGCCGTATTTCGGTTCGTCGGGGTCGCTGTATCCTTCCTGGACTGTGGTCTTGACTTCGTAACCCTCTTCAGTCTCTGTAATAACAACCTCTGCGGGTTTTGATTCCGTTTCTTTTTCTTCTGTAGCTGTCTCTTGATTATCACAAGAGGCTATGACCAGGGAAAGGGTCATTAGACAGCTAATTACCACCCATACGATTTTTCTGGTCATTTAGATTTCTCCTTTTCAGTAAGACTGAAATCATTAACAAAACTCAATTATGTAGATTATTGAGTACGTAAAATGATTTCATCGCGGGTGCCGTAAAACTTTCAATGGCATCACCTCCTTGGCTTTTTGAATATTTCTCCAATCCTGTAAGAGTCTAAGGGGGCATCACCACCGGGAAATCCTGCAACTCTGATGCCCCCGAGTATCGGTTCTCTTTAACCTCGTTGTTAAATAGTAAGTTTAAACTTATTCAATTCTTCCGTCAATACTGTAATTAAATGAATGATTACAGTATTCAAGTTATTCTATCATGAGATACTCTATTCAAAAGCACTTGCCATGTCTTCCTTGGAGAGGTTGAATGATGCACCGGTTGATGGTGCAATCTCGGTATAGAAATAATCAGGCAGGACGTCATCATCTTTTGTGAATCCGGCGGCTTTATTAAATGCTCTTTCCAGTTTTAATGTCTCCCTACCGATTTCACTAATCTTCGCCGTATTCCATTCACCGCCGAAAGCTCCTGCCATCAGGTCAGGCATAACCGTGGCGTCTCCCATAGTCCCCATAAAAGCATACATGCACATAATGTTATCGCAGGTTGCCATGTTGGGCTGCATATTGGCTCCCATTGAAAGACGGAAACGTTTTGGCATCAGGTCGATATCGGGCATCATCATGACTCCAGCAGTGTGGTCCGCGCCCATTGGTGAAGTCGCGTAAGTGATACCGACTATGTGAGTGTTTTTCGGATCATAACCGGCCATAGACTGCCCTTTAACCGTCGGTATTCTTTTTACGCCAAGCTTTTTTCCTACAGTTTCGGTTCCCTGTCCCATAAGGTTGCCGAACTCGGTTCCGTCCATCATTTCTTTGACCAGGCGGACGGCACCTTTCTTGTCACCCCATTCAATCTTTCCGGCTTCCATGCATACACCAAGAGTAGCACCAGTCTCGATTGTATCTACACCAAGGTCATCGCACATCTGATCTATTTTGGCGATAGTATCCAGGTCGTCTATCATACAGTTGGTACCGCACATTGCGACCGTTTCATATTCAAGTCCGCCGGTAAGATAGTTTCCCTTGCTGTCATTATAGTAGTTACTGCATCTGATAACGCAGCCGGGCTGGCAGGGAAGTTGGTTTTTCCCACCACCTTTTTTTAGTTTTGCCATGAAAGCTGCGCCGTTGATTTTATTAAGTTTTTTAACGTCGAATAATTCTCCGCTGTAATTACGGACCGGCGTTAAAGCCATCGGTGCTACCATATCCAGAACGCTGATAGTCCCTATAGTAGTTGTAGCAGAGGGCCGGGACGTTAGTAATTCAACCAATTTCTTCCTTGCTACCTCGAATTTATCTTTATCAGCGTATTCGAATGACTGTCTGGTAGCAGGTTCTTCAATGACTACAGCTTTAATTTTCTTGGAGCCCATAAGACAGCCCATTCCACCCCTGGCGGCAGCACGGCTGGGATGACCGGTAGAAGCATCTGTAACCTGCACCGTACAATTCCGGTAACCCCTTTCTCCGGCCAGGCCTATCGAGGCGATACCTATCTTGCTGCCATATTTGTTTTTCAGTTTTTCAACAAGCTTGTAGTTATTCAGTCCGAGATAATCATCTGCCGGCACCAGTTCTGCCTTGCCGGATTTATCGATGACCAGTAGTTTCCATTTATCGTCATCGGGAGTGCTTTCGATAATTATCATTTTAATGCCGTGTCCGGCGAGCAGGTATCCTACGGTGCCGCCGACATTAGATTCTTTGATACCGCCGGTCAGAGGACTTTTCCCTCCTGCCGAAAGACGATGGGCAGTGGTCAGATTAGTTCCGGAAAATATGCCTGTTGTTAAGAGGAATTTATTCTCTTTTCCCATCGGGTCACACTTTGGATTAACCTCATCGGTCATTACTTTAGCAATAAGCCCGCGATTTCCAAATAATCGATATTCTTTTTTAAATTCTTCGTAAGTAGTCGTGCCGGTTTGCACGTTGACTCTTAGTGTTTTACTCATTATTACCTCATTACCTCCAATCATATGATTTCGTGAGTATTGCCAGCAGATCTTCTTTCGTGGTCTTCTTGGGGCTAAACATGATCGGACCTGATAACGACCTTTCCGCAATCGCGTCTAACTCTTCTCTTTTAATTCCATGTTCTTTAAGAGTCTTCAGTCCTATCACCTTGTTAAGTTTCCGGACTGCGTCGCATACCATTGTTCCTATTTCCTGGGTGGAGGCACCGTTGGCGTTAATTCCCATAGCCTCAGCTACTCTCCGGATTCCATCAGGTGTATCGGAAGCTACGAATTCCATGATTTCACCAATCGCCAGCGCACAGGCATTGCCATGGGGAATGTGGTACATTGCACCGAGAGTATGGCCGATTGAGTGACCAAGGTGCGTGATGGCGTCGTTAAATGCCATTCCGGCATTCATCGCGGCGAAGCTCATCTGCGTCCTGGCTTCTATATCTTTTCCGTTTTTTACCGCTTTGGGAAGATATTCGCATACCAGCTTGATGGCTTCCTTTCCAATTATGTCAGACATCGGATTTGCCTGTCCCGAAGTCACCGCTTCAGCGGCGTGACAGAATGCGTCCATACCTGTATCGGCTGTGATACCGGGTGGCATTCCTACTGTGAGCATTGGGTCGATAATAGATAGAGTAGCCCGTAACAGGTTGTTAGCGGGACCACCCTTATTCCCGGTTCTCGAATCAGTGATAACAGCCATGTTGGTGACTTCACTTCCGGTACCTGATGTGGTCGGGATGCAGATCAGCTTCTTACCGGGTTTCATCGGGGGACCACCAAAACCCAGGTACTTGCTGAGTGGTGGTTCGTTGGTCTGTAGCATATTAGCAACCTTAGCAGTGTCCATACTGCTGCCGCCGCCGATTGCTACAACTCCGTCAACCTTTGCTTTCCGCCCGATTTCCGCACATTCTTCGATGGTGTAATCTGGTGGGTCCGCCTGTACGTCCTCGAAAAGATATGTTTTCATTCCAAGGGCTTCGCAATTCTGAATAATTTTATCGGGAATACCGGCTTTTTTAATCCCCTGGTCGTACACGAAAAGTACTTTTGTGCAGCCCATTCCCTTGAGTCGCATTCCGGTTCGTAACGACATATTCAGACCGAACAGGACAGGTGTTAGGTGATTAATGTTATAAGGCATTATTGTTTCCTCCTCCTTTGCACTATTATGCCTAAGAATTTTCTTTTTGAATGGTCATGAATACCAGGTCAGTGTTAGTCGCGTGCACGGTCAGCCTAATTATAATGATTATAAGTATTATTCTTTCCACCGGAAATTCCATAGAAAAGCACCGGTGAACGCTGCTGACTACAGCATTCCCGGTGCTTGCATTAAGCTACTTGACGCATAACTCTTTAATAATGTTATTCTCCGACAATCCAAATCGATATAGTTTAATCTTATCTTTATCAATAAGTCAACTCATATCGAATATTCAACGGAGATTGTGCATAATCCTGAATAACCTGCTTATTTGTACCAGCCGTATTCCTTGGTAAAGTCGACCAATGCTTTCAAATTTTCTGGTTTCACGTGGTCTGTCGAACTGTTAGTCGATACAATATAGCCGCCGTCTTTACCTACCACATCGATAAGTTTTTTCACGCAGGCTTTTACTTCGTCAACGGTTCCTGTCTGCAGGAGAGACGATGATACGTTGCCTTCAATACAGACATGGTCTTTCAGTATCTCCTTTGCCCTGAATATATCTGTCTTATCCAGCCTTGCCAGGAATTTACCTTTGGGAAGGTCAAGAAGATATTCCATCCTTGTATCACAGTTACCTTCAAAGAAAATGCAGGGTGTTCCTCCCTTTTTTATCAACTCCGTAACGATCTTTTTAAAGGTCGGCCAGTAAAATTTCTCCCATTGTTTAACAGAAATAAAATTATCAGAGCCACGAGTGATAGTCATGAATATTCTTATGTATCCCATCTCATTTGGAGGTGGTAACGGACGGGAAAGAGTCTGCTCAAGGACAAAATTGCATAATTCGATTAGTTTTTCCGGCTGACGGTACATATCGAACATCGTCCCTTCCATCCCACGCATGGAGATGGAGATGATGTCATACGGCGGCAGTGCCGCGGCGTGAGTATAGTTTGGATATCCTAAATCCAGCATCATTTTGCTGAATTTCATCTGTCTCGAACGCCATTTCTTCATTTCGCGTCCGACTTTCTGTAATTCACGTATTGTCTTCGCTACCGACGGTTCGGATAATGCGACTGCCAGCATCTGAATTCCCATTGGTCCTCCACCAAGGTCGGAAAGTTTGGGGAGGCCTGCCAACCCTCCGGATATCTCGGATGCACGGGACATAAAAGTCCGGAACATATAATCGGACGGGTCTTTCATATACATATCAATTTCATCGGCTTTCATATAGTCGATTTCGATGGACTGATGTCCCATATATTCATCAACACCGTATCCCGGCCATCTCAGGTTTCTGGGTTGAAGAATTTCCAGGGCTTTGCCCGGAGTGAATGGCTGCGGAAAGATAGCATCCGGCTGGAAATCCTCGAGCGTTTTCTTACAGGCAGCATACCACGCATCAAAATCATAATATGCAGTCGAGTAGGGTATGCCGGCATATTTCGCCGGAAAGTAGCCCATCGGAACCATTACCGGAACTCTGTCCGGCCCTTTGAGTTCGATGGCGTCCATTATTCTCCGTTCGCGTTCCCGACGTAATTGCTTTGCTGATTTTCCCTCATCTGGGTTTTTAGTCATATAGTCCTCCGGTTATTAATTTTCTTCACTAGTAATACTACATATATCGCTGTTAAGTAAATACCAGGTAAAAAAATTGACATTGGAGTAACAGGAGACATATCATTGGCGTTGACCTGACGGAGAAGCCGGTTCAGAGATGAATCGAGTGTTTCTGAAAATTCCTGTGAAAATATACAAGGAGGAAAAGAAAATTGGGTACATGGAATGATTATTTCAGGGAACAGGGCCACGCACCTGATTGGCCGTATCCGATACGCTATGACCAGGAGCAGGAAATAGAAACCGACGTCCTGGTAATAGGAGGTGGAATCGCCGGTTGCTGGGCTGCCATCAGTGCTGCCAGGAGTGGACTAAAGGTAGCTCTGGTGGAAAAGGGTGATACTGTAAGGAGTGGAGCCGGAGGCCCGGGATGCGATCACTGGTGTGATGCTCCAGCGAATCCACTGTCCAACGTGGACCCGGATGAATGGGCCGAACATATGGCTGACCGTCCATTCTGCAATGGCATTGGTATCCAGATCCAGTGCCGCGAAGACTGGGATACTTTACAGGAAATGGAGCAGATGGGAGGTAAAATCAGAGATACCGGTGATGAATACATCGGTGCCGAGGGACGGGATGAGAAGACTAAACTGATGATTTCGCCACGCTACGGAGTTATACACAGCTATGCCTGGGTAGATGAGACTGCAAGGGGTAAAGTTTTTAAAAGTAATCCGGAACAAAAAAGAAACAACGTGGTAATACGGGTCTGGGGCAGCACTTTTAAACCAATGCTGAAAAAGGAATGCCAGCGCCTGGGGGTAAAAATCTTTGACCGGGTTATGGCAACCAGCCTGCTGAATGAGAACGGAGTTCCGGGCGCCCCGGTAGTCGGGGCTACCGGCATCAACAACCGTACCGGTGAATTCATGATCTTTAAGTCCAAGGCGACTATCCTCGCTACCGCCGGAGCCGGTCAGATATGGCTCATGAATACCGAACTATGCGGTATCTCCAGCATGATGTCCCGGTGTACGTCAGGTGACGGTACCGTTATGGCATGGAATGCCGGGGCCGAACTCTCCATGATGGAAAGGACCGGGGTCATAGGTATTGCCACCGGCCTTAAACATAAGTGGTATACCGGAGCGGGTGATGCCAGTTATGAAAATGTCCCTATAGTCGATGCCAATGGTAAGCCGGTACCTTATGCCATACAGGGCTGGGTCGATGCCGGAGCCATGATGCCGTCTTTCGAAACAATGCAGGCTATTCAGGAAGGAATCCGCAAAGGAGAATATGAACTGCCTTTCTATGGTGATTTCCCGGCGATGTCGGACGTGGAGAGAAGAGCTACCTGGAACCTCATGCTGGGAGAAGAATCAACGACCAGGATCATTATCGATACCTTTAACCGGGCAGGTTACGATGAAAGCCGTGACCTGCTCCAGAGTTATAAGTATATCGAGGGCAATAGTCTGCCGCAATGGGGGCAGGCAAGTGGTGGTCCGCTGGTAGACTGGAATCTAAAGACTACCGTGGATGGGCTGTATGCCGCCGGGATGCAGATGTTTTCCTCCGAAGACCATAGCTTCTGTGCAGCCACCGGTCGATATGCCGGGCGAAAAGCCTCGGACTACGCAAGCCGGACGAACGAACCTAAAATATCGCGTGAGCAGATAGAACGTGAGAAAGAGCGTGTTTATGCCCCGGTTAAGCGAAGCAGTGGCATGGAATGGAAAGAACTGCACGCCGGTATTGCCAGAGTCATGCAGTATTATTGCAGTGAATATAAGACCGAGAATCTTCTGAATATGGGTCTGATATCATTACGAAAAATCGAAAACGAATCGGTGCCTGATCTTTATGCACTTGATCCGCATAAGCTGATGCGCAGCCTGGAAGATCTCAGTATGCTGACGTACGCTCAGGTCATTATTCAGGCCATGCTGGCAGCGAAAGCGAAAGGTATCCCGCTGGATATGCAGAGGATGGGCGGACCGGCAAATCCGGAATTGCAGAACTTCCTTACTATCAAGCAGGAAAACGGTAAGGTTAAAACCGGTGAGTTGCCGCGGAATTTCTGGGGTAACATGAAAGAACAGTATGAAGCCCATAATAAAGACTATACCGGTGTGTTCAAGGGAAAATGATAGTCACTAAATCAAATTATATCTTTAACGAACTGGATTTTGGAGGAAGAGATGTCTCAACAAAAACAAACTGCATTGCCTAATATAATTACACCGAGTACTCCGGTGATTTTTAATCCCGATATCTGCAATGGCTGTAATCATTGCGTCGAAGTCTGCCAGATAGATGTTTATATACCGAACCCGGAAAAAGGCAGACCACCGATAATTCTCCATCCCGACGAGTGCTGGTACTGTGGCTGCTGTGCCAATGACTGTCCTCGTCCCGGGGCTATCAAATTCAACTGGCCTTTACAATCGAGGGGTTACTGGAAGAACAAAGCCACCGGTGAGATACACCAGATATAAACACGTTTTTCCCGGTAAGGAAGGAAAAATGACTTCCTTACCGGGTTTCCTTTTCCGCTTTGACTTATCTCACGTGTAATAATAATATATCTTATATGTTATAATAATAAGTATTATGTCGATATTCGCGTTCATCAAGAGGTTCCTAATCAGGTACGGAAAAGTAATAATCCGGACCGGTGGGATTATTGGTCTTATCGCAGCTGTTTTCTTTCTCTTAAGCGGTATCTACTTTCTTTCTCAGAACAGTACAACGAAAGACAGCCAGGGCTTTTTCTCGACCTGGGGATTCAATGTACAGAAGGATAGTAGCGCCATTGTCCTGGAACCGGATGGAATCGAGTTTGACATAAATTGGGATATGGGATCGATAGGAGTTTTCAAGGTACTGACTGATATGGAGACCCGGGGAAAGGAGTTTTTTATAGGTTCGGCGTCAGTAGAGGATGCCCGTTCTTACCTAACCGGCGTCGAATACGACAAAATAACGGGTTTATGGATATTTCCACCTCGCGCGGACTACCAAAGATTCAATGGCGATACGTTACCTGTTGACCCGGTGTCACAGGATTTCTGGATCGATACCATTTCCGGAAAAGGTACGAAAGAATTAATCTGGGATCCTGAACATGATTCTCTGATAATCATGAATGCCGATGGTTCGGCTGGCCTCGACTTGAACATACAGGTCAAGACAAAAGCAGCTATACTGTTTATCGCGGGGATAGGCGGTTTAATGATAGGGGTATTTTTACTTCTTCTCAGCCTGATGGCGATTCTATATACCAGAAGAACTCCGAACGTAGTCTATCCGAAACCTCTGATAATATATCCGGGCAAGGAAGAAAACCAGGAAGCCGCGGGTTAACCTGTTTCCGATTTTTCTCCTTGAAGTCTTCTCCTGAAATCTTCCGGTACGCGGGTTATTTTCTGCTCCTTGTAGTCGAAGCAGAGCATTCCTGTCTTTGCTCTGGCAACCTCTTCACCGGTTTTTGAGTCAGATACTCTGAAAACCAGGTCGAAACCTCTTTCGGTAAACTCAGCCGCAGCCATTTCCACCCGAAGTGTCTGACCATAGAATACCTGGTGTTTGTAATTGATCCCGGCATCAGCCATTATATTTGATACCCGTGCATTGTCTGTTTCGGAATACCCGATATTGTCCCAAAACTGGATTCGGGCTTCGTCCAGGATGTTAAACATATAATTCCATCCCATGTGTCCGCCGCGATTTATATCGGTACTCCGAACGGGTATATCAGTCGAGAATATGTATTTCTCGGGAAGATTTATTTTAATTCGCGCCATATTCTTTCCATTCTGATGTATTTATACAATTGTAAAAACTGATTAAAATTCGGATTTTTCGGTCGGGTAACCGAGTTCCTTCCACCGGTTGATTCCCAGTTCAAGAACCTTTACGTTACTGATATCGTATCTGGCATTCTTTATTTCACCCGCCATTATAAGGCTGTCCGATTCATCTACACAGTCACAATAGACCACGAGAGGCTTGTCTGCCGGCAATGCCATGAATGTCATTTGCCTCTCAAAGGGATCACCTCCCGGATTCAGGTAGATATTGATTGCGCCCTTAATGTGATCGTCCTTGTAAGCGGCAGTGGCACGAGTGTCTATGATGACGACTTTTTCACCTTTTTCTATCATCTCCTGGAGTTCCTCGCATTTTATGCGGGGTATATCACTGTTCTCCATATCCCTCCTCAGGTATTCTGGTTATTTTTCTTTAGTTATCTCCAATGATCGACCGATACGCCTCTGCCAAGCCGGAAATCGGTCATGAACCAGATAGTATTGGTCCCTCCGCCTACTACCACGGTATTTATTCCTTTCGGGTTATTGAACGGCTTTATCATGGACTCGGACGGCAGTTTTCGCCAGGTTGCGTACGGTTCGAGTCCCTGCAGGGCGACATTGTTTAGCCCTGTGGTAATAAGACCGTTTCCCCAGAATTGCCCGGCTGTTATTTCGACATTATCCGAGAACCACTCGGCAAGACTTTCTTTCGTCCCGAATCCCTGCTCATCATGCAGGAGTTTCGCCAGGAGAGGATCGGCACAGAGAGTAGCGGCAGAACCCATCCCCGTCATCGCTACCATATAATCGGCTATCAGCCTCTGGGGTGGATACTCCGAGATTATCTCTCCGACGCATGAAATATATGTCCATCCGGTAGCGACAGTTACCACACTGTCTTCCTTCTTGTAACCGAACTGGACATGCACGGGATTCCATCCATCCGGAAGTTCCTCTTCATTTTCGGCAAAACAGAGGTTATTGTACTGGAGGTTGCTTCCAAGAGAACCGAAAGTAGTTTTACCTGCGTGAAGGTTTCCGGCTGCCTTGGACATCAGGGTGAAAGACCTGCCGATGGTCGCGTTCGCTTCATTATGAGGACCCATCGCTCCTGTTCCCGAATTCATATTAAGTTCTTTTCTTACCGGACCGTTCACTACTATCATGTTGGTCATCGATGTAGTTGAATTACCAAAGGGGGCCATTGTTCCTATAGCAAGTATAACTGGTAGATATTCGGGTCTGGCCCCGGCCATAACCGCATAAGCGGCTACTTTTTCAACCGTCATTTCCCGACCTCCACCCGGCCAGGAGAGTACTTTAACGACTTCGTCCGGTGTGTGGCTTGTCCCTTTCAACATGGCTGTGACTCTTTCTTCGGTCGGCATGGTGACGGGCAGGTAGTCTGTCCAGTCTTTTTCTTTGAACAGTTCCTGCAGATTTTCTTCGGTATCAGGTGGTAACAATCGCGGTTCGACAGCTCCTTCAGGTAAACCGGTTAGCTGCTCTTCTTCGGTGAGTGGTCTGGTAAGGGCATCTACTATCTGGGGCATTGTGGGTTTTCCTGTTACCGGGTCGTTACCGTAAACGTATGATTTATGGACTTCCCGCGATGCCCCGGCTATAGGCAGCGGAAAGGTGGTGTAACGGAGAGGAATTCCGCTTCCATATAACCTGTCCCAACCTCTTACATATTCACTGACATTAATTGCCGTACAAGGAGCGGTTGGTATCCCCAGGAGTTCAAGGGCTTTGGCATGGCGACTCAAGGCCGCAGCGCAGCCATCTCAGCAGCTTATACCGAGAATAGCAGCGTCTCCTTCTGCTTTTACTCTTGCCCATAATTCAGGGTCATCTTCGGCAAAACCGCCCTTTTTCCTGACAAGAACGGTTTTTACCGAAGGTATGTTTTCAGCGAACCATTCCGACATTACATCGAATACATCATAACCCGCCGTGGGACCTCCCCAGCCTATGTCTATCATAAAGATAGTCTTATTTTCAAGACTGGTGAAATTCCTGGGAGCAAGTGGCACACGTTTTACCATAGTACTGCTGCAGGCTGGATTAAGGACCGTAATTTTTTCGGACATCGTTACCCTCCGTTCTTCTAATTGTTTTAGCTGCAAAGTAAAGCTTTTACTTCTACCATTTCTTGATAGGCAAGGCTATATCCACAGCTTTTACACCCGTGTGAGAAAATGCTCTCAGGCACAATATATCACAAGTGCCAGGAGATTGTCATAGATAACCGGATATATATTTAAGATAACACTCATGGATTTAAATAATAGATTAACGACAGGTGTAATTTGATATCAGAAAATGTGTTTTGTATTATTAATAGACATTGTATTAAAATCCTGTTTCGTATTAATATTGACAGGACTACATAAAAGAATTACAATTTAGCCGATATGGCTATTCACGAATAAAATAGCGCTTACCATCTTGTACCTTCTAGGCTGCGGAGGGGCAATAGAGATGTATAAAGGCATTGGTAGTTGGCTTCGTCAGCGATTATTAATGTCTTTAATAGTTTTTTAAATCATGTAGGAACGAATTGAATATCAGGATATAAGCAGAAGGGTTGCCGCGGTGAGGAATGTCAGAGAGGGAGGTGAACTAGTGACGTGAGAATGGAGAAAGTTGATATTCCGGTAATCTTGCCACAAAAATGGCGGAAAATATCGGATTTCAAATCTTCTAATAAAACGAGAGGAGAAGATCGATGAAAAAGAAAATATCATGGCTGGTGGTAAGCTGCCTGATGGTGCTGTCGTTAGTAATGGTATCATGTGGTGGCGGAGGAGAGGAGGAAGAGGAAACACCCACCTCGGAAAAGCCGGTGTACGGCGGTACTGTGAGTCTGGCGCTGGTTGCTGAACCTGACTTCGATGTAATCAGTTTCGGCGGTTCCTGGCCTGTAGAGCAAGAGTTCCAGAGGATGTACGACGGTAACTGGGCGAAAGGGCCCGCCGGGGGTTATGGTGAAGATGTAACGGATTGGGGCCAGAGCACCCGAATCCCGGAATTTGATACGGGTTATCTCGCAATGGATTATGGATGGGAAGTAAGTGCAAATGGTTCGGAGGTGACTTCATATTTCACCTTACGTCCAGGAATCCACTTCGCTTCTCCTGATACCGAAGCCGGACGCCTGGTTGGCGGCAGGGAAATGACTGTCGATGATTGCGTCTCAAGCTGGAACAGGATTATCCACGACGAAAATTCTCAGAACTGGCAGCTTTATCCCACTGTACGTTACCCGACAGCGATAAAAACCGGAGCAAATACGTTCGAGGTTACGCATAAATACGAAGACCATATAGATGCTACGATGAGGGAGAATCTTAGCTGTCGTGTAATGACACCGGAGATGTGGGATGCCTACGGATATGATTCTGCTACCAACTGGGAGTACTTTGTCGGCACGGGACCTTTCATGATTACCGACTATGTTGAAGGCAACAGTGTCACGCTTGTAAAGAATCCGGATTACTGGATGACGAATCCTGTAGGCCCCGGTAGTGGCGACCAGTTACCCTATATCGATGGATTCAAGTATATCATTATGATAGATGCATCCACGCGTCAGGCTGCTCTGCGATCAGGGCAGATTGACCAGATGGGCACAATGTACCTGGAAGATAAGGACACCATGATGACCACCACTCCAGACCTTATATGGGCGACGCGCGGCCAGTGGGGCATAACACCGATATTCATGAAGACAGACCAGGAGCCTTATAACGATGTCAATGTACGTCGGGCGCTGCTAATGGCTACCGATTTCAACGAGATAAACGACGGTCTCTACAATGGTCTTGGTGATATCATAAGCTGGCCTTATTTCCGGGTCCAGGGTTATGAACCGCTGTTCGTCAGTCTTGACGATCCGGACTGCACCGACCAGATAAAGGAACTTTTCACATACAATCCTGAGAAAGCCAAGCAGCTTCTTTCCGATGCTGGTTATCCTAACGGTTTCAAAGCGACTCTGACACTTACCTCGGACGGAGTCGATTACTACTCGATAGTTAAGGATATGTGGGCTAAGGTTGATATTGATCTTGAACTTGATGTTGCTGCTGATTTTGGCGCTCTTATAGGTCGTGCCTTCAGCATTTCTTATGAAATGATTTCTATCGGTACATCCCCGAATTCATCGTACCCGGAGCAGTCGCTCTATGCCGCGAGGAACTGGGTCAATGCCAGTCTTATCAACGAACCTTACGTAGATGAACAGGCTAAGGAAGTGAAATCACTGGCTATCACGGATTTCTACGGCTCAATGGAACTTTGCCGGCCGCTGTGTATGTATCTGATTGAAAAAGCATACTGTATACCGGCTCCCAGAGTCCCGACCTATGCCATGTGGTGGCCCTGGGTGAAGAACTATTCAGGTGAGAACAGTATAGGTTACTGGGGGACTGACCACTGGACTCAATGGATCTGGGTAGACCAGAATCTTAAGACTTCAATGGGATACTAGTACCGGACAGCAAATAAACACCAAAGAGGGTGGAGAATTTCTCCACCCTCTGATTTTTTTCTGGAAACCTGGTTTATATCACTCATGCATATGGTCCACGAACGACTTGATCATATAGTAAATGGCGGTAGCTCCGCCGTCTTGTACACCGGCGCTTCCTTCGTGGAACCATTGTGCCCGGCCAAACTTCGCTCTCATGTTCACGGTCGCTTTCATCCCTTCTTCGGCTGATTTCACAGCATCGTTAAGGGCTTGTTTCTCGTCCAGTCCGTCTGAATTTTTCAGGGATTCAACGGAGGGGATCAGGGCGTCGAGAACCGTTTTGTCTCCGGCTTCCGCTTTACCACGCTTTTTAATATTCTCTACAGCGCCTTCTCCTATCTGTATTAACTCGTTTAAACCGATTTTTTCTTTACCTGCCACCGCTTTACCGCCGCCCATGAAGGCTGAAGCGAGAATAGTCCCGAAGGTGGAAGGACTGACCTTATTAATATTCATGCCGCACTGTGCCAGCAGCTTCCCGATGTCGGTCTCGGTAGATGATGCAAGGTAATCGTTCATTGCCTGGCTGGCAAGTTCGATGGTTACACCAAGGTCTCCATCACCGACCCTGGCATCTAACCGGCGGAGTTCTTCGGAATGAGATTTCAGGTCGGCGGCAACCGACTGAAGTACAGATTTGATATCGTCTCTATCAAGACTTAAATCACTCATTATTTACTCCACTGCGGCAGGAACGGCGAGAACGCCGGGGCATCGAGCAGGGTCTTGAACTCTTCGTTAAGCTTCAGCAGGCTTAAAGACGCGCCGGCCATTTCCATCGATGTGGCGTATTCACCTACATAACTCCTGTATATTTTCAAGCCGTGGCCCCGGATGATGTCATAGGCTTTATTGTAGATAATATAGAGTTCCTCCGGAGGTGTGGCACCCAGTCCGTTAACCAGGACAGCCACTTCATCTCCCGATTTGAACGGAAGATCTGCAATTATCTTTTCAGCCATTATCTCCGTCACTTCATCGGCTGTCTTGAGTTTGCTGCGTTCGATACCGGGTTCGCCGTGAATGCCCATCCCAAGTTCCATTTCATCGTCGGCGATGGTGAAGGTAGGTTCTCCGGCGGCCGGTATTGTGCATGGTGTAAGAGCGACACCCATAGTACAGGTCGCATCTATTGCTGCGTCTGTTACAGCCTTTACTTCGTCCAGAATTGCCATTGTGTCGGCTTTTGCTCCGGCGATCTTATAAGCGAAGAAGATACCGGCGACACCGCGCCGACGGTCCGCTTCGGACCGAGGAGCGGAAGCGACATCATCTTTGCCGATACTCATTTCGACATGTATATCGTCCATATCCGCCATTTCTGCCGCCATCTCGAAGTTCATAATATCACCCTGGTAGTTGCCGAACAGGTACAGCACACCGGCGCCACCGTTTACTTCTTTTGTGACAGCAAGCATATCATCGGCGCTGGGGGAGGAGAATACATTGCCTATCGAGACTCCATCAACCAGGCCCGGTCCCACGTAACCGAGGAAAACCGGGATATGACCTGAACCGCCGCCGGTGCATATCGCAACTTTTCCCCGGATTGGAGCGTCAGCCCGCACCAGAGCTCGACTGCTGCCCTCAGCCCTGCGGAGATGATAGGGATGCGCTTTAAGTATACCCGATATGGTCTCATCAACTACCTGGTATGGATCATTGATCAGCTTCTTCATTGCCACTTCCTTTCACAATTAATACAGCTCATGATGCCATGGAGAAATTTTATCTTGAAATATAAATAAATACAATTATCTGTTTTTCCCCGATTTTATACGTTTTTACCACAGTACTTTTTAACAGGAGTGAGTTCAGAATCATTTACCAGCCTGACAGCTTCGAGTATTTCTTCTTTCCTGTTTATTGCTTCGGATTCTTCGAGATCGAGGAAAACATCTTCCAGGATATTAGGTCTTATTCTGAAATAACCTGCTGTATAACCCCTGAATTCGCCGTCGACCAGGATGAACTGCATCATTGTGGGTTTGGTATGTGTATGACGGAAACTGTATTTCTCGCTATTGAATTTTTCCGATAGACGGGTTTCATTCGATTTAACGAGAAAATCGTTTCGGTCAAGTACGAAAACACCAACTGGTGGTAAAGTTTCTTTTTCCAGCAAGGGAATGTCTTCTGACAGTACGAAACCGTCATCATCCTCGATAGTTACACAATTCAGGGTACCCTCCGAAACTAACTGAGTGATAACAGTCTGGAATTCTTCCTCCGGCAATTGATAGAAAGAGTTCAACATCTTCGTATCGATGAAAACATTCAGATATGCGAACCTGCGTGCCAGGATTTTCAGAGTATCTTCTTTTTCATATTCATCCAGGTCTATATCGGGAAATTCGGTTTCAAACAGGTACCATGCCCTGTCCCACTCATCATCTGCCTGGTCTTCGAAAACGAGGAATTTTTTCTGCAGCCTATGGAGGATAGGCGTAATATGTTTGGACAGTCGTCCCGTGATCTCTTTCATAGAGGCGATAGTCATTGGGCCTTCCCGAAGAAGCAGTTCGAGTATCTCGAATTCTTCGTAGGATGGTTTACGCCTGTTTTTAGAATAAACCGATGCAAACAGGGGTAGTTCGTCAGCATATACATAACCAATGCCGCCCCCCTGAAACCTGCCTTTGACGATCTCTCTCCTGCTTCGCATATCGAAAACATGACCGTATTCGATGAAGCTGGCACGGTGCACCAGGCTGGGAGGGCTGCCGGGTCGGCACCAGTACGGCGTCCGGACGGGACTCATCAGGCGGAATAGCTCGTTATATTCTGTCCTGTCAGCTTTCCTTCCAAGGTACTGACGTTCCATCACCAGTTTTCTTACGGAACTGCTGTAAAGCATAGTACTTTGTCCTGGTCCCTCCTGAATACTTCCTGGAGTAGGTAACAGGGATAATATATCATATAGATACGGGTGTTTCTATGATGGAAAAGGTATTTGTCTGCGAGAGATGGATGAAAGGATGGCGACGGAGAAAGAAAGAGGTAATAGTACAGGAAGGTTGGAATGAAGTATTTCGCCTGACTCACGGTGGTTCGTCCTTCGACAGGCTCAGGACGAACGGATAGAAGCAGGAGATAGCAAGAAATCCGTTCACCCTGAGCTAATCGAAGGGTGAATGAGGAGTTGAAAATATGACTACTATGAGAACAGAGGTGGAATTCCAGGGGATTGCTCTCCTGGATGCCATATGCTACCTTAGTATCCATAAGTTGGTTTAACTTGCTGTGTGATACTTACTCCTGATTTTCGTATATATCAATAGGCAAGTGAAGGTATTGCTCGTGGCTGACAGACAGGTCAATATGGATAGTGTGCAGGGAACCGTTCCGGATACGGTATCTCTGGCGGAAGAGTTCGGTCGGCTATACGAGATTTATCTGCCTAAGATTTACCAGTATACGCGGTATCGGGTAGCCGACAAAGAAGCTGCGGAAGACCTGACATCCGATATTTTCAATAAGGCTCTTGATGGATTCAGGCGTTTTGATCCCGGAAAGGCCGCTTTTTCTACGTGGATTTTTTCGATAGCGCGTAATACGATAATAGACTATTACCGTAAACATGCAAAGGAATCGAAGCTTATAAAAGACACCGAACCTGAATATTCACTCAGTCCGGATTCGCCGGAGGAGAAGCTTTCGCGGTCCGAGGAAATAGCCGGGCTGCGAGAATGTATATTGAAGCTTAACGACAATGAACAGGAACTGATCTCATTGAAGTTCAGCGGCGGAATAACGAACCGTGAAATTGCGCGGGTTACGGGTCTATCTGAATCGAATGTAGGGACGATTTTGTGCCGGGCAATACGCAAACTCAGGGACGATTTCTCAGGGTGGTACTATGAAAAATAACAACGACAAAGACAGAGAATTGCTGGATAATCTCGATCGTATACTGGAGGGACATGGGGAAGAGGTAAAGGAACCTTCGGACGAAGATACACGTTCTGCGACGGAATTCGCCCGAAAGATGGCGTCGATGCGTGAAAAACCAACCGATGAATTTGCCGAAAACCTGAAGGCGGATTTGATTCATCGTCTGGCAGAACAGGAGAACAAACAGGAATCCGGTGATCATGAACTGCTTTTCTGGGGTATACCACGCCGGAAACTATGGCAGGGGACACTTGCCGCCCTGATAACGTTCATTATCATCGCGATTATTTTCATTATTATTCTGATACTGGACTAGGGTGGAGGGTTCTTCTCAAACGGGAGTTTGGGAACTGTCCCGATATTTCGAAACAGCTTAACTTACTTCCGCCAAGCGCCGCGTTGACAGAAGATCCTGCGAATCTACCTTTCTAATATCCTGCTCAGATAAGGTTAAAAGGGCCTGGGTAATACCGGAGCCCCTGACGAACTCCACTTCAACGCCACCGCCCGGATAAATTTCTACCACAGTACCAATATCACCTATCTGAAGCCCGTGCTCGGGTATATCAAGTTTGAGGACGACGATTTCTAATTTTTCAAACTTCATCTTTAGCCTCCTGGATAAGCTGTCACAAATCTTGGATTACTTTCATCTTTAAGTATAACCCATACAGTTACAATTCGCATTGAATCGCCTGACGGACCGCCAAGTAAACTGTCGACTACAAACTTTTTCCCATATTGAGATTCTTCTACTTCCAGAGCATCATTAGTGAGAATGAATTCTCTTAAACTCTGTTCAAATTTTTCCCAATTTCCAGCAGTGTACCCTAATTTCGAAAATATAGAAGCCTTGAACCGACCTACAGGATGTGTTGAAGAGAGGATATATCCAGTAAGCTTCTCTTTTTCTATGATAGCCTTTTCAGCATTAGGTAGTCTCAATAAGGTTCGCCCACTCACATTATTTGACTGGAATTATAAACCAATGAATCTTATAAAACAATAACATTTCATTGGCTGATGTTTCTGTGATACTTTCTCTTTCCCTTCGTATATATAGCTGAATCGATTCAACGAAAGGCTACCAGGGAGGGAGAAAAATGAAAAAGAAACTTATACTCAGGATACTTCTAAAATACGCCGTAATATTCGTGATTGTTCTTGTTATCTTTTCCGGAATCCGGTTCTTTATGTATCACTACAACAGTGAAGAAAGAATCGATATGATGCTGGCGCAAATGTCCGAGCAATCGGGAATGGGAGCTGAACTGACTTCAGATTACCTGCGAGATGCAATGGGCCTGGACAAACCTGTTATTGAACAACTCTGGCCATTCGGAGGCGACGATTCATCGGGAGGACCATCTCCTGTTTCGCCTTCCCCATCGACTTCATCATCG
The DNA here is from genome assembly GCA_964493985.1 of uncultured Dehalococcoidales bacterium. Classification (GTDB taxonomy): domain Bacteria; phylum Chloroflexota; class Dehalococcoidia; order Dehalococcoidales; family UBA2162; genus MGML01. Next base: position 20,046 of record CAZBQL010000016.1, on the reverse strand, counting down.
ATCTATTCATCCTCATCGAGATATGACGATAATCTCGGTTTTTCAACCGGGGGTGCCAAGAATATCATCAATTTCCGGGAAAATATCGACAATGGGTATCTTCCCTTACCGACCGATGTAACCTGCGAAGGGCTTTTTTATGATTATTATTTCGATACCGGGATGAGTCAGCCGTGCGACGAGTTATTTTGCCCCTCATATTCCACCGCAGTCACACGCGACCCTATTTCACACCAGACAGAATATTACCTGTCGGTCGGGTTGAATTCGGGGCTTAAAGAGGGCGATTTCCAGCGAAAACCGCTTAACCTTGTTATCGTGCTGGATATATCAAGCTCGATGACAGAAAATTTCGATCAATACTATTACGATGGGGACCGGGATTCCTATAATGATGAAGGCATTTTCAGGAAAACGAAGATAGACTGCGCCAAGGACGCAGTTGTCACTGTTCTCCGCCAGCTTAATGAGGATGACCGGTTTGCCATCGTACTTTTCAATGGTGATGCCATACTCGCCAGGGACTGGGAAAGGGCTGAAGACTGGAATATGAGGAGGATAGAGGACGATATATGGGATATCCAGGCGACAGGTTCGACGAATTTAGATGCCGGTATGAAAATGGCTTCCGACCTGTTCCGGATAAATGGACGATATGACCAACATGAGTACGAAAACAGGATCATCGTTTTCACCGACGCCCAGACTAATACCGGTGATACCAGCAGTACCGGTCTGTACAGGGATGTAGAAAGGAATGCGGAGAAAGACATCTATACTACCTTTATCGGTATCGGCGTGGATTTCAACACCCAGCTTATCGAGTTGATAAGTAAGACGAAAGGTGCCAATTATTATGCCGTACACTCACCGGGCGAGTTCCGCGAAAAGATGGAAGAGGAGTTCGAGTTCATGGTAACGCCACTGGTGTTCGACCTGGAGCTTAAATTCGAGTCACGCGGCTGGAGAATAGAGCGTGTTTTCGGTAATCCCGGCGCTGATACGGACAGCGGCAGGCTGATGACGATTAATACTCTTTTCCCTTCGAAGTCGAAGGGCGGAAATACGAAAGGTGGGATCGTCCTGCTGAAGCTGCGAAGACTGGCATCAGAAGATGACGACAAGATATACCTGCGTGTCGATTACGAGGACAGGAACGGCAGGGACGGCTCCTCCAAGTCCGTAGTATACCTGGATAACGTAGAACCCGAACACTTCGATAATACCGGGATACAGAAAGGTGTGTTGCTTTCACGATATGCCGCCCTGCTGCAGAACTGGATGCTGGACGAGAGGACTTACCTCCATGACAACGGCGGCTGGAAGCCGCGAATTAACGACGATACCGGCATTTCATGCAACCTCGACTACTCACGTAGCTGGGAAAGACAGTCGGTCAGGCTGAGGGTATCCGAACCGTATTCCTGGCTGTTCGGGAAGTTCAACCGGTATTTCGAGGATGAGATGAATGATATCGGCGATTACACGCTTGAGCAGGAACTGGATATCCTCGATGAACTGGCTGAATATGACTGGTGACGGAATATTCAGCTTGAAAGAGATAGTACGTTCCAAACAGTAAGCCCCGAGGTAAAAACCTCGGGGCTTTTTTCTTGAATAATCGTATAAGGTTTACCGCCAGGCGTCGATACCGACTGCTGATTCTCTGCCGCGGCCGCCGGTCCAGAGTGCCATCTCTTCACCTCCGCCGGTGACGATAATGCAGTTCTGGAAAGGATCGGCTACTGCCGGGACCATGTAATCTTCGGGCAGCTCAAGCCAGGGTTTCCCTGAGGTTGGTTCTATCGATCTCCAGCCGTTCGTCCAGACATCGGGAGACTGGTGAGTCCGGTACTCTTTCAGGGTCATGAAGCTCTTCTTATAGAGCCACTCGTAGACATCGTCTTTGGTCTTAAAGCCGTAATCATGTAAGTCTCTCGCTATTTCCGGTAGCAGGAAGAAAGTTTTTCCGCCTTCACCGTCAGCCCAAAGATGGTCGATAAAGTATTCCATGAAGTTGTGAGGACCCTGGATACCTTTGACTCCGAGTCTCCTGGCAATACCGCCGTGACCACTTTTCTGGAGTTCGCGGTAACCGCCCGGCATGAATTCGGTGTTTCGTACCGAGAATCCCATGTGGATAGGTACGATGCAGCTTTCTTCCTTACTGAAGTCGAACTCTTCTCTTAAGGTAGCCCATCCTTCGGGTAAGGCATCGTCATTCTCGGGGAAGCAATTGTTCAAAGCATTCCCCCAGACACCGGCGTTGGTCACGTTAGGAATATTCTCGCCGAGACATTTCCACATCAGTTCAGCGGCCCGTCCGATACTCCTGTTGGCACGATTCGTGCCTCCGAGAACGCAGGTATCGAAGTTCATTCCGATTTCCCTGGCAATGGGACCGCTGATACAATATGCTCCGCCGCCCCGACCGTCGCCACAGCCTCCGCCGGCTTCGGCGATAGCAAGTAATACGGGCATATATTCGGGCTTGCATCCGGCCATCACGCCGATAGTCGCAATCTTTTCAACTGTTGCGGTGCGTCTCATCGGCATGAAGTGGACGGGATCGCCCTTGATACCGGAGCTACCCATCTGCTGGACACGGTCTCCGAGTTTGCGGTCAGCCTGGTAGATGATGACCTCATCGGGCTTGTGACTGGTGCCTTTCAGCATCTTTTCGACAAGCTCCTCTGTCGGGGGAACTATCGGGAGGCCGTCAGTAAATTTCATAATCGGGGCATTGTTGTAAAGCTGAGGTATGGGTGTTTCCTGGTTGAAGAATTCAATCGCTTCCAACAGCGTACCTTCGAAGATGTACCGCGGGTTTTCGACTTTCCATTCAGGTGGATTCTTTTCTATATCGGTAAGAGGGCGTACAAGGGCGTCCATAAGGTCGTCTATCCACATGGGTACGTCTTCAGGTCCGGGGATATTACGTGAACCCCAGACACGCCTGATATTGGGAACGCCATTCAGCCTGCAGGCTTCTTCCCAGACTTTATCCTGGTCTTCGAATATGATGAAGACGCTGGGGATACCGATTCTCTCGATGGATGACAAATGGGGCAACTGCTCCCAGATGGCACCATGTCACCATACCACACCACGGATAAGTGCGTCCGTCGTTTTCTGTTCTTCTTCTGTTAGCGCTATGCTGCCCGCTTTTGTTGCGTGCGGAGCGGCAAAACTGATATTCCAGTTTACCTGGGGATACCTTTCCGGTAACATTTTACGCAAGGGTATCAGGATACCCTGTTCTCCGCCAGCGCCGATACTGAGTGTGATATTCTTGCCGTCGAGTTTATCGAGGCGCGGCGCCAGACCGCGCTGCTCTACCGGTTCCTGATATCCAATCGGGTTCAGAAACTTATAGACCTTATCTTTTTCTGCCATATACATTCTCCCTATCTATATTTGCTAGCCATATATACTACCATAACTGATAAAAATTATCATCTTAATAGTGTTAATGTTACCGAAAATTATTGTGGCGTATACACTATCACATCCACTTGAATGAGAATGCCTGCTGATACGAAGCCTGTAATTACGCCGGATCTGACCGGAAAGCCATATGAAAAATTAATGAATTATTTACAAAAATTTTATTATCTTTATTCGATAACATATTTTTGTTTGCTATTCTATACTTGTCTGAATGTGTACTAAAAAGTAAATCATTATCAGGTTGAAGCTGGAAGGTTATCCAGGATGATTGTCCCTCGAATGATACAAAACCTTTTAATGTATCGATTTATACCTCAGATGTAGACCTTTTTTAAGGATGCAATGCACCTATAAGTTAACAATTAAAGTAGAAATCAAGTGGTTTGAGGGGATGGTTATATGAGTAAAAAAAGCATTCTGGTAGTAGATGATGAACAACATGTACGAATATTGCTTAAACGGATTCTCGAAGAAGAATACGACGTGACATTAGCTGAGAATGGTAGAGACGCTCTGGATAAATTTAAAAGAAAAAAACCGGATTTGATAATCTCAGATATAAAGATGCCTGAGATCGATGGCTTACAATTACTGGAAGGCATTCGTGAAGAATCGAATATACCTGTAATCATGCTTACGGGAATTAACGATCCTGACGCGGTTATTAAGGCTTTTTCCCTGGAAACCGATGATTATGTGACGAAGCCGTTCAGTAAGCCTGAGTTACTGCTTCGTGTGAAAAATAAGCTTAGACGAACCGGAAAACAATAAATTATTGAGTAAACCTGATATGATTCATGGATATCATTTTCATCAGGATAATGTAAAAACACTTACCAGGCTGATGTGGATAAATAACACCAACCTTTCACCCCGGTGCTACTGAATAATAGTAAAATCTCCTGACCTATTAATAAATTCCACAAAAGGTTAAAGATAACTACCAGCAGATACTCAAGGCATTGAAATTGAAAGAAACAAAGATGAAAAACCAAAAAAGAAAGACCGGTTTTAAGTTTCTAAAGGATTGTGATTGGGGTACCCATTTATGCTTGTTGTACCGGAGTAAGGAAGAACTCAAAAATATACTGGTACCTTATTTTCAAGCAGGCCTGGAGAACAATGAGTTTTGCTTGTGGATTACTTCTGAGGTAGTCAATCAAACTGAAGTTATTGAAACAATGAAAGCAGAGGTTCCCAATTTCGAACAGTACCTTAACGGCGGACAAATGGAAATCGTGCCATACACTGAATGGTACTTGAAGAAAGGCAAATTCGATCAGCAGAGGGTGATCGATGACCTGTTCAGTAAACTCACAGAAGCAGGAGAAAACGGTTACAACGGAATCAGAATATCCGGAGATACAAGCTTTCTGGAAAGCACAAGTTATGATGCTTTTTCCAAATATGAAAGCCAAGTAAACGGTATTATCGATAACCATAATATCCTGGCTATCTGCAGTTATCCTGTCGATACACTGGATATTTCAGAGATAGTAGACATAGTTGATAATCACAGGTATTCGATTGTAAAACAGAATGAAAAATGGCGAGTTATCAGAAGTAACACGCTTCAACAAAAATCGGATGAATTACGAAATACAAGAGTCCGGTTCGAAGTCCTTCAACAAATAACCGAGGATATCCATGGAAGCCTGGATTTATCTGATATCCTTCAAAGGATAACCGATATATGTGTAAATTCACTAGGTTACACTACCGCTTTTATCATGACGGTCGACAAATCGGAAAGACTCTTTAGACTGAAATATCTTACCGTGAAAAAACGTCTGCTTTCTTTGATAAATAAGACATTGGGATTCCCACTCAGGGAATTGACAGCTCCGGTGGATGCGGAATATAACCAGAGTTTCAGGTCTGTACTCGGTGGAGAAATGGTTATTGCTGATAGACTATCCACGATTGCTTATCCTTTGTTAGGAAAAAAAACCTGCTCAGCCCTTCAAAAACTTGCCGGAACGAGTAGCTATATCGTTTTACCGGTTACTATCGATAATAGCGTTGGCGGAGTGGTATTTATATCAAGTAAAGCGGAAACAGTCACCGAAGAAGAACTGCAGACGATACGATATTTGAGTCGGTCAGCGTCAATCGCTCTGAAAAACGCGAGTCATTACACAGAAATAAGCAATGCCAGAGAGTCGATCCAGAAAAGCGAAGGTCTTTTCCGTTCGATAGCCGAAACCAGCCCCGATTATATAGTTCAGACTGATAACCAGGGGAAAATTACATACGCTTCTCCCGCGGTAAAACATATCATCGGATACGAGCCGGACGAACTAATAGCAGAATCTTACCTTGACCTTATTCCGAAATCAAGCCAATCTAAAGCAAAAAACCTGATAGAAAGATTACGTGCAGTAAAGCAGCTTGGGCACGTAGAAATCGAGATACTTCATAAAGATGGAAGAGCGATTCCGGTAGAAATAAGCGGAGCACTCATCACTCAAGATGGAAAAGCGAATGGTATGCTTGCTATTATTCGTGATATTACCGAACGTAAACGATCTGAAGACATCCTCAGGAGAAGATTGGACTTTGAAAAAACGATTGCCACTATATCATCGAGATTTCTCAACATAGGAGATGACATAGATGACGCTATCAATCTGTCTCTTGAGGATATGGGAAGAGTAAGCCAGGCAGACCGTGCGTACCTTTTCCTTGTTAACAAGGATTGTTCTTTTCTGGATAATACGCATGAATGGTGTGCCGCAGGGGTCATGCCGCAAATAGAGAACTTGAAAAGACTTCCCTGTGAATCATTTCCCTGGTGGATGACGAAGCTACGTAAAGGCAAGTATATCTACATAAAAGATGTATCTGAAATGCCGGTGGAAGCAGATGCGGAACGGGAAATGCTGGAAAGTCAGGATATCAAATCCGTACTGGTATTTCCGGTATATACGAGCGAGCAGCTTACAGGCTTTATCGGTATCGATGATGCTGATGCAACTGAAGAGTGGAATTCGGAAGATATCGATATTCTACGAATATCTGCAGATATTATCGGCCGGGCATTAGAACGCGAACAGGTGGAGAAAGACCTGAGAACCTCTGAAGAAAAGTACGAATATATTGTTGAAAAAAGTAATGACGGTATCGTAATCATGCAGGATGGCGAACTAAAATTTGCCAACGGAGTTACAGAACTCATGACTGGATATAAGAGAGAGGAGGTAATAGGACAGCCTTTCCTGGATTTCATTGCTGCTGAAGACAGAGACCTGGTTCTTGAGAGGTATCGAAGCAGAATACAAGGAGAGCACATCCCATCCCGCTATGAAATCCGTCTGTTGAAAAAAGACGGATCGAAAATGCATGTTGAAATTAATGCCAGTCTGATTGAGTATGAAGGTAAACTCGCCGATATGGCACTCATTCGTGATATTACGGACCGAAAACTTATGGAGGAGGAATTACGGGAAAGCGAGATATTTAGATCCAGTCTTCTGAATAATGCGCCTAATCCCATTAATGTTATAAATCCGGATACATCGATAAGGTTTATTAATCCAGCCCTCGAGAAGTTAACCGGTTATCCGGCTGAAGAATTGATAGGTAAAAAAGCACCTTATCCGTTCTGGGGAGAATTAACCAGTGAAAAATACCTGTCAAGACTGGAAGAAGCGATGAGACACGGGATGGAAGACTATGAGAGACAGTTCACCCGTAAAAACGGTGAGAAGTTCTGGGTCAAAATAACCAACATGCCCGTGAACAAGGGTGATGAAATGGATTATCTGCTGGCAAGCTGGATTGACATCACCGAGAGTAAAAAAGCTGAAGAAGCGCTTCGCGAATCTGAAGAGAAGTACCGTAACCTGGTACAGAACGCCCCGATTGGTATTACAATGAGTACTGCCGACGGGAAAATCATAGATGTAAACAGGGCTCTGCTGGAAATGCACGGGTATGACTCGATAGAAGAATTTAACCGCGTACCTGTTAACCAAAGGTATTACGATCCGGAAGATAGAAAACGATGGCAAAAGCTGGTACGGGAAAAGGGTATAGTAAGAGGATTTGAAGCACAACTAAAACGCAAGGACGGGACTCTTTTCTGGGCTTCGATGAGCTCGATCCCACAGATGGATGGAAACGGAGTACAACAGTACATCGTGGTGATACAGGATATCACAGAGCATAAACGAGAAGAACGGCTGCAGCAAGGAGAAAATCACATCCTTAGCCTTATCGGGCAAGATGCGGAGTTGAATGAAATACTGGATGCAATTATCCGGTTGGGAGAAGAGTCAGACCCGTCAATAAAAGGCTCTGTTTTACTCTACAATCGTTCGACCGGACTATTACACTACGCTTCGGGGCCAAATTTACCGGATAATTTCAGACAACAATTAAAGGATGGTTTACCAATCGGTCCTAACGTAGGTTCGTGTGGAACGGCGGCATACCTGAAAGAACGGGTAATCGTTCAGGACATTCAGAACAGCCCACTTTTCAAAGAACATGAAGAGGCGGTGAAGTTGGCTATTAACAATACCCTTTTTGCTTGCTGGTCCCAGCCTATTGTTTCAACGGGCGGTGAACTCCTTGGCACAATTGCCAACTACTGCAATACAGTCGGAGAGCCTAATGCTGAATCTATCAAATTATTAGAATGGTCGTCGCGTATTGCCGCTATAGCCATTGAACACAAGCAGGCTGAAAAGGAGCTACTGCTTAGAGCTCAACTCCTTGATAATGCCAGTGATGGTATAAGCCTTTTTAATCTAAATGGAGAATATATTTATGTCAACGGCATGTATTGTAAGGTCCATGGTATCGAAAGACAAGACTTGATAGGAATGAATATACGCGAAATGGATGTAAATGCGACGGATAAATGGCTCGAAAAACTGGAAAAGGAACTCAGGGAAAAAGGTATTGTGGTATTTGAATCAGTTCATCATCGCAAGGATGGTTCACCAATCAATCTGGAAGTACACTCAACTGAAATAGAAGTTGGAGGGACATGGTATAACCTGAGTGTAGAACGGGACATCACCGAAAGAAAGCAGTCTGAAGAGTCCTTAAGGGAAAGCGAGTTATTCAATTCCAGCCTGCTTGAAAATTCTCCGAACCCAATAGTCGTGATTAATGCGGATACCTCCATCAGGTATATGAATCCGGCAATGGTAAGACTTACCGGTTACTCATTTGAAGAACTCATCGGTATAAAACCTCCTTATCCTTACTGGAAAAAGGAAGAGACCGAAAGGGCTACTGCAAGATTGAAGGAAGACATGATACAAGGAGTAAAAAATCATGAGGTTGAATTCAACAGAAAAAACGGTGAGAAGTTCTGGGTGAGTATCAACAATACTCCAATAAAATCCGGGGATAAATTAGGATATCTTTTATCGACATGGGTCGACATTACCGACAGTAAGAAAATCACGGAAGCTTTAAAGGAAAGTGAAGAGAAATACAGGAGTCTTGTTCAAAACACACTGTCTGGTGTTTATATAGAGAGAAAAAGTAACTTTGTATATGTAAATCCTGAATTTCAAAAGTTAACCGGGTACAGTGAAGAAGAATTACTGAATATGAAAGCAGATGATATTGTGCATCCGGATGATAAGTCTCTGGTTAGAAAAGCTGCCGTTGATATGCTGAAAAACAAGCTGCATACTCCTTATGAGTTCAGGATTGTTACTGCCGATGGAATGACCCGCTGGGCGATGGAGACGGTTACCTCAATTATTTACATGGGAGAGAAGGCCAGCCTGGGAAGTATCATGGACATTACAGAACGAAAGCGAATGGAAACAGCTCTCAGGGAAAGTGAAGAAAAGTTTTCAGAAGTCTTCTATGCCAGCCCAAAGCCGATGACAATAATCGCACCCGACACCGGTATTATCAACGATGTAAATAAAGCCTTTTCGAATTCGAGTGGGTTTACACGAGAAGAGTGCCTGGGTAAAACGATAACTGAATTAAGGCTGTGGGTATCCGAAGGAGACCGTCGTAATTTTCTTCAAAGACTTTCGGAACAGGAAAGCGTTCAGAATTTCGAAACAGAAATGCGTATCAAGTCAGGAGAAATACTGAATATTCTTCTTTCCACTACGATGATTACTATAACTGGTAAGCCTTATATCATTATTTCATCGGATGACATTACCGAACAGAAAAGGATGCAGGAGAATCTTATCGTTACCGACCGTCTGGCTTCGATCGGCGAACTGGCTGCAGGCATAGCCCACGAACTCAATAACCCTTTAACCGGAGTTATTGGATTCTCTGACTTACTTATGGCAAGGAATGATTTACCTCAGGATGCTCGTGAAGACCTTGATATCGTAAGCAGGGAAGCACTCCGGGCCAGCCAGGTAGCCCGGCATCTCCTTACCTTCGCCCGTAAACATCCGGACGAGAAGAAGCAGATTAATATTAACAATGTAATCCTGCTTGTACTTGAGTTAAGGGCGTACGAACAGCGAGTAAATAATATCGAAGTAATCACCAACCTTGATGAAAACCTCCCTGATGTCCTGGCAAATGATTTCCAGCTTCAGCAGGTCTTCATCAACATCATTATCAACGCTGAACACTTTATGATTGAAACAAACGGTCGGGGTAGGCTTGAAATTACTACCGAGAAGCGCGGCGATTCAGTAATAACGACCATAGTTGACGATGGCCCCGGAATTGCTCCTGAACATTTGAACCGTATCTTCGACCCGTTCTTTACCACCAAAGAAGTAGGAAAGGGAACCGGGCTCGGACTGAGTATCTGTTATGGGATAATCACCGAACATGGCGGTACAATACGGGCTGAGGGTGAATATGGGAAGGGCGCGGCTTTCATAATCGAACTGCCAGTTATCTAGTTACCACTGAGAACTTTCAAGGTTCTCGCAGGAACAAACATTATAAAAAATCGTACCATCCCTGCCATCAATAAATTTCTAATTGACTCATGACTCTCGTGGTGTTATTATAAGTCCATTAGTGAATACTTATATATAAAATAAGCTGGTGTGTCCCGATATACAAACAAGGAGTACGAAAATGCCTCAATCAATTATTGCTTCAATTGGTTTCGCTTTGTTTATTCTCTGCCCTCGCATGGCTGGTATGGCAAATGTAATAGCCAATGCTACTAAGGTAAATCTGGTACTTGTGTCCGTTATAGGAACAGTAATATCCCTGCCTCTTATCGTGGCTATGGTGTTAATTTTCCGGCAGTGGGGTCTTTGGGCTGCCCTTGCTTTTGCCGTACTAACCGATGTACTCGCAGCCCTTGTAATGGGAGCTATCAGCTGGAAATCCAGCCTGGAGACTTTTATAATTGCGCTCTTCGTGATAGGAGGCGTTAGAGTGGCCAGCTTAATTGCCGCGAAAGTGTTTTAATTGCCTGGTGATGGTAACATTTTACCGGGGACTATAACGATGGATTATATAAATGTTGATGAACAGGCAGCATTGTTTGGTGTTCTGGCCGACCCAACCAGATTAAAGCTACTGAAACTACTTACCCGGCAGCGGGAATCAAACGCTCTTTGCGTGAATGCATTGGCCTGCCGGCTGGGAGTAACACAGTCTGCAGTCTCTCAGCACCTTAGAGTACTTAAATCGGCAGGGCTGGTCAAGGGCGAAAGGCGTGGCTATCGCATTCACTATTTCATCAACCAGGAGGCACTCAATCAAGCTCAACAGCGAATATCCAGGGTGCTGCAATTTGAAGAGCGAACAAGCGATGGAGATAGTCCGAAAGAAGAAGAAAATGGAATCAGATAACCGACCAGCTATAGAAGTATCAAACCTCACCAAACGGTATGGTGAAGTAGTTGCTGTAAACGACATTGGTTTCAGGATAAATAACGGTGAGTTGTTCGGGTTCCTCGGACCTAATGGTGCCGGAAAGACGACGACAATAAATATGCTGACGGGTCTGGCACGGCTTAACGCAGGTAAAATAAATATAGGTGGAATAGATTGCACACGCAACACGAAAGCAGCCCAGCACCTGATAGGAGTGGTACCTGACGAGAGCAATCTCTACCCTGAATTGACCGGTTTCGATAATCTTTGCTTTTGCGCAGCACTTTACGGGATACGCAAAGACGAACGGAAGAAAAGAGCGCAGCGGCTTCTCGAGACTTTCGGACTTAAAGAAGCTGCCGACCGTAAATTTTCCGGGTATTCCAAGGGAATGAAACGAAAACTGACCTTCGCAGCCGGTATCATACACCAGCCGCCTATTCTATTCCTCGATGAACCGACAACAGGGATTGATGTTGCCAGCGCCCGGCAGGTCAGGCAGATAATAGCTGATCTTCATCGCCAGGGAACGACCGTTTTCCTTACAACTCACTATATCGAAGAAGCCGAGCGTCTATGCGAGCGTATCGCATTTATAGTAAACGGAAAGATTGTTCGGACTGATCGCACCGCAGATTTGCTGAAGCCGGTGAAAGGGAAAAGTGTCTTGATTCTTTCTATCTCCGGCGGTAGAGATAATCTTATCCAAGAAATGGCCCCGGCTTTCCCTGCATACCTGTTTTACTCTGCTTCCTCCGGACAAATCAGGGTCGAATCGGATGAGACGATTGGTGTCAGTCCTCTTGCAAGGTTCCTGGATGAGCGTGGAATACAGGTAACCGAAGCCCGTAGTTATCGACCGTCCCTCGAGGATGTGTTTGTACAAATTACCGGCATTGAAGCAGGCTTGATGCAGAAAGATAAAGAAGGAGCAGGAGGCGGTAGAAATCAATGAAACGATGGATCGCTTTCTGGAGTATTCTTGCCAAGGACATGCGGGCCTATTATCTCAAGCCGCCTAATATCAGCTGGGGGATTATATTTCCTCTAGCCTGGACGGGTATGTTTTTTATAAGGTCGGGAAGCGGCTTCGATAGTATCCCGGACCTTTTACCGGGAGTTATGACTATATCGATTCTGTTCGGTACAACATCAATGCTATCGGTAACAATTACCTTCGAAAGGAGAAGCAGGTCATTCGAAAGACTGTTGCTGGCCCCTATATCACTGGAAACGTTGATGTTGGCGAAAACATCCGGAGCTATCGTTTTTGGCATTGTGAATGCCTTTATTCCGGTGATAATAGCCGCTTTCCTGGCAGACTTATCAGGAGTACTCTGGTACCTGGTGGTACCGGCTATTATTCTGGTCGGTATCGCATCGACATTCCTTGGACTTTTTGTGGCTGTGTCCGTGAGTGAAGTATTTGAGGCCCAGACATTTTCAAATTTCTTCCGCTTCCCGATGATTTTTCTCTGTGGTTTATTCTTCCCTGTTATGTCGCTTCCGGTCTTCTTACGACCGCTTTCCTTTATATTTCCTGTGACGTACGGGGTTGATATTCTTCATGGGGCGGTAAACGGTGCTCATATTATGCATTATGCTCTCAGCTTCTCAATTCTCGCGGTATTCTGCCTTGGACTCTTCCTGCTAAGCCTTCGAAATATCAGGCGAAGGTGGATTACCTGAGATAAGTGATAATCTGAGTTTATTTTGAATCGAGAGAGACTGGATACTCCCGAGAAATGTGTGACGTGTGAGTACCTGCAATTGCATGGTATTAAACAATATATCTAAGGTAAGTCATCGACATCCGAAACAGGTAAAGAAAAGCCAAAAATATTTCCATTTGATTTGTTACGTACCCACATTTCTCCGTTATGCGAATCGATGATCCTCTTTGAGATAGCGAGTCCGAGTCCTAAACCCGGATGTTGCCTTCTTTTTTCTGCATCTTCTCCGCGATAATATGGTTTAAATATTTTATCCTTCTCTTCATCGGTAACCAACGGTGCTTCATCCTCTACTTCAATCACTATTGCTTTTTTATTACAAATAGCTTTAATAACAATTTCGCTGTCTTGCGGTGAATATTTATTAGCGTTCGATAGAAGATTAAATACCACTTGTTCCAGCTTCTCGCTGTCACCACGTATTTCAGGCAGCGTATTTGAGACCTCCATCTTTAATCGTTGTTCGCTGATATCAAACATGATTTTAACTCGTTCAACACATTGAGTGATAAATTCACTAATCTCAATTATCTCAATATTGAGTTTCATATCATCGTTCCCGAACTGTTCCATTCTGGCTATATCGAGTAATTCAGATACTCTCCTGTTTACCAGGGTACTACCCTGCATTATATTGTTTATCAACCGTGACTTTATCTCCGTATTGCCACTTGACACTAATTCATCATCCAATAATTCCGAAGAAGATAAGATAGCTGTAAGAGGAGTCTTCAGTTCATGAGCAATACTATGTAAAAACTCCGTTTTGAGTGTATCCTGTTTTTCCAGTTCTTTTATTAACTCTCGCTCCGTTTCATAAAGAAGAGCATTTTCTAATTCTGTCGCCATGTGATCGACCACAAAAAGGACCAAACGTTCATCTTCAGTAGAGTAGAGTTGCTGAGATAGGTTTTCACCTATAATGAGTATACCAACCAGTTCCTTTTCTTTGGTTATAACTGGAACGAAGAGTTTTGCATTAATTGTATCGAATATGTCTCTTTGCTTAGTCGTTAAAGATTGCAGGATGGGAATAGTATCCAAATCCTGCTGATATAATATGCGTTGATTAACTCGTAACCATTGTAACAATGAACTATCACCGTCTAGACTAAACACCAATGTGTTTTCACCGGTGGATGCTATTACATTGAATTCTCCGGTACTTACCGATAATAACAGATGGGCATTTGTCGCTCGTAATGCCCGAACAATTAGTTTTACAAATGAAGAACTCAACTGTTTCAGATCGCTGATATTATGAGTCTCTTGGCTGTAATCCTGAAGCGTTTTAAGGTAGTCATATCTGTTACGATAGAACCACCTGTCAACTATATATTGAATCCTTACCCATAATGGATGGACTGTGAAGGCAAGGAGCAGTAAAACAGCGAAGTAAGCCCATATGGGTAGTGTTTGCTTAAACACCCAGTATAATAAGAATACGCTACTGACATAAGGAATAGCCAGCATAGTACTCACCATGAAATAAGCCATCCCTTTCTTAAGGACTATTTTCATATCCAGGAGCCGATATTTCAGTAAAGCGATGGTAGCCAAAGTACAGAAAATAATATTGCCAACAAGAGCTACCGGCGGAATGGATGAACTGAAGATGGAGAACAGGTCGACTACCCCCATCGCCAAAAAGCTGTACACTCCGGCAATGACATAGAGGTAAGAATTCTTTTCACTATGTAGCGTAGATGCCCGATAACCTTTCGAGAAGTTCACCAATCCGAGAATAAAGAAGAAATAGGATAATAAGGCATCAAGATAAAACAGGGGGCCAGCGATCGGATAGTAGCCATATTGGTCGATGCCGATACTCTTTATCGTCAGGTTAGTCGGCGAAAGGGCAATAATCAGGACAAGGACGGAGTATATTACCGGTAGGGCCCATTTTCGTGGCCGGACCCTGGTATGGAGGTAAGAAAAATGCAGGAATGTAACACTGCTGAAAACAACCACAGGCATGAGGAATCTGTCCCAGGTGAGGGCATTATGCTGGTTAGGGCTTATACGCAATTCGAATGTGATAAATCCCCAGAGAGCCATACCTATGAGAAACAGGAAAAACAGGCGATATACACTACTCCGGTGATTCCTCAGTATTACCAGAATTGCCAACGCGAGAGACATCACGAAGGCGATAAGCGGAACTGCGAGAAGAAAAGTACTCACTTTTTCACTCCACTACTATATCTGTTTACTCACTCGGAGAAGGTCTTGAATAGCACTATCCGGGGCATTCATATGACTTGGCTTCAGATGGGCCAGGTCCGCTCCGGCTTTTTGCTTCATCTCATAGTAACGGCTAAAACTACCTGCAGGGAGGGGGGTTACCCTCACCGGGTTGGTCTGAGCTTCTTCCACGGCTTCTTTGTAGAAAGCACTTAAAGTCTGAAGGCGCTCGTTGAGTCGAGTGGCAACAATCTCTGATTCTACTTCTTCCTTGAGTTCGATATAGAGACGAAGAATCGGCCAATTATTCTCATATTCCTTGCGCGCTGACCAGTCGGAATAACTGATTTGAGTGTCGGTAATTGCCTGCCATAGTGTATTTTCATCCAGTCTGACGATACTATAAAGATCGATAAGATCATCTGCTCGAGCATGAAAGATAAACTGCGGTAGTTTGATTCCAGTCTCTACCTCTTCAAGGGAGATAACTTTAATCAGGTCGCTTAGCCGGTATCGGAGAAAGGGTAACCCGTAGAAGTTAGTAATGACCAGCTCATAAATCTCACCGGTTTTTACTTCATCCAGAAGCACGGTAGCTGGCTGATAGTCTTTGTCCTTCTGACTCTTTAGTCTTTCTTCTTCAGGAATAAATTCGAGAAAGTTCAGGAAGGGGTAGAAAGTAACTCCCTTCTTTGCCCAACTCTGCATAGCCAGTACCCCTAACGCTTCTGTAGCGCCATAGATTTCGTGTGGCGTCTTACCCCAGTAGTATTCCAAGGTCTTCTTATAGATACTGGCATCGGTGCCGCCACAGGCCAGCCCTTTTGCCGGCCACAGGTCGCAAGGTAGCATAGCCCGGCGCTGTATCTTGCTGGAGAACCAAGCCCTGATAAGACGAGAGAGCACTACAGGATGCAGTAAAGACCAAGAGAATTTCATGCCTTGGGATTGCTCGGTAATTCGCTGCCCCATCTGGACCAGCACTGTGCCCAGTGCACCGATAACATCTACGTCATGACGTAATGCCATTTCAAATCCCACCTCGATCCGACGTCGGTAATCCAATTTCTCTGCAACATCCTGAGGTGGCAACAATTTAAGACCGAATCGTTCGAAAAAAGCTAATGAGGTAACTCCTGAAATGTAGGGACGAGGAGCAAGAACCGAAAGAAAGTAGCTCCCTTCCCTGATGTTCACCTCTCCTTTATAATCGGTGGCTGCCAGTATCAGTTCGGATAGGGCAGCATCGCCCAGTTTTTCCAGAGCCTGCATACTATATGGTATCCATTTGAATTGGCCACCTCTGCCTGAAGTGTGTGCCCACAGCTCAGGTTTTATGGCCAGAGCATCTTCTTGACAATCGCCAATATAGCCAGCATAATCATCATAAGTGGTTAAAGGAACAAAACTGCGGAATTCTTCCAGGTTTTTTGGCTTCTTCTCATTCATAATTACCTTGCCCAGGGGGCTATCCCATACCAGGTCAATTTGCTCCATCAATAACCCTTTCTGTATCTCCATAAATTCGGACAGAGACAGGTCAAGAAATCCGCAAAACTTTTCCCATATTCTTTCCGGATTTCCACTATGAAAAATTGGCTCTCTTTTAATCATGGGGGTTTCTCCTTTAACCCTATTGATTACTGAACCAGGCATCATAAGCTATAGGTTCAGGGGCAAGTGTTAGTTCTTCGCCATGAAGTATTTTTATCATAGCGGTAACTATAAGCGCTGAGTTTATGCCAGCCGCAATTCCGAGTTGGGGACCGGGTAACTTTCCGGATAAAATATCATCGATCGATTTAGACAGGTCGCCGACGTAAAAGGAAAGGTAGGGAATATTTTTTATGGTATTTTTGATAATGCTAAAAAAAACTTCGTGAACGGGAACGTTATCACCTATCATTTCTTCCAAAGAGGAAGACCTGTTTGTAAATACAAAAGCCAGTCCGCCGAAACCGATATTCAACGGAAATAAGACTACTTTATTCTGTATTTGCGCTTCTGAATTCAATTTAAAGAGTACAGGGCCCGGATCTACAGTGTTAATAATGAAATCAGCCTTACCCACCAACTCCAGAGTATTGTTTTCTGATATAAATTCAGGGAGTATATTGATTTCTGCTTCAGAATTAATCCCTTTGATCAATTCTGCAGTTGCTTCAGCCTTATTCCTGCCTATATGACTGGAAAGGAAAGTTTGACGGTTTAAGTTATTTATTTCTACAGAATCACCATCGGCGAGAATGAATTTGGAGAACCCCGTTCTTGCTGCCAGCAGCGCAATGTTGCTGCCCAGTCCGCAACCTGCGAGTAAAATGCTGGTTTCTCTCATTCTTGACTGGAGATCCGGGGATATAAATCCCCAGTTTCTGCTTATAAGTTCCTGGTACTTACTTGTTACTTCTGTCATTCTTCTTACACTGAAGCGACTATTTTCCGGGCATAACTCGTTTACTTAAGGCCACCCATAGCTGTTATAGTCTTGGTTGAACATGATTGTACAGACATATCGAAGGATAACACAGTATTAACACAGTAGTATGGAAAAGTCAATTACTTCACCTGGTTACTATAGACTGGTGTAAGACAATGATATCGTACTTTCGTTGGGATGTTTAGTCATGATAGCCGGATTATGAGTGAAGCTGATGTACTAACAGCAGCCGTAAAACTATGATAACTAAAGGAGTACAAACAATGGGGGTTGAAGAAAATGAGGCAGGTGAAGTCAGTATACATTGATTATGGTACAGAATGATTAATATTGTGCAGATCTTTCTTTAACCATTATCATTGTGAGTATTAACGCGATACCAAGGACAGTTGCCAGCAGTCCGAAACCTGATAACACGATGAATGCGATAAGTCCTCCCGATAGAATATAAGGCCGTCGCTTACCCCATTTCAGATTATGACGGTCACTAAAGGCACCGGCAATCGGTTGAGATACCATTGCCAGGAAAAGACCACAAAATGTGAGTATCCCCAGATAAGTATTCTTCTGTGATTCTCCAACAAAATCGAGTACCAGCAATGGGATGATGATAATGTGCAGACACTGCCAGAGGGCGTTGGCGGCAAGTCCGAACAGGGAGATTTTTACGCAGTCACTCCTACTAAGACGCCGTATACCTGTACTAATTGCCATTTTTTAGTTATTACTATTTATCAAACATATCATGATAAACTGTCGGTATCGTACCAAACGTATTAGGGTAATTTTTTATTTGTAAAATTCGAGTATACTTTTCAACTCATTATCACTGTGCTGTACAGGATATTCGTTTAAATCAATGGAAGTCAGACTATTTGTTTGATGCATATTAATTACGAACCGTCCATCACTTTCTTTTTCCAAAATCCCTTTATTCATGCAATATCTTAAAAAGCTTCTGATACGTTTCTTTATAGAATCTATTGAATAGAGTCTTTTGTCCAGATTAATATTAAGAAGTTTAATTTCTTCGACCCGGCAGGATATTGCTTCAACAAATTCTTGCTCATCAAAACGTGCTAAATTGTTGCCCAGCGTATTCAGTAAAAATTCACTCCCCAGTTGGCTGATAGTGACAATACCCAGCGTAACAATTTTCTCCTGTACCAGCTCTTCAAGTTCAACCTTTTTTAAGCCTTTTATATCAGTTAGTTCATTACCGATACTGACATAAATACACCTTCGTCCGTCGGTCATAAAATCATAAGTAGTATTGACCGGAAGTATTTTAATATTACCGGTCGTCATCGAAACGAGTCGGAACAAGCCGCTTTTTACCGGCCAGAAACGCCCGTCTGTGGATATTTGGCCCTCAGGAGCCAGCATACAAATGTTACCGTCATCCAGTATCTGGACGATATCACGAATCTGTTCCCTGACCTTTTTCAACGTCCGTTCTCTCAGACTCCTGGCGTATTCGGTCTTAAAAGACCGTATATCTATCGGTTGCTGGTGGAGCCTTCTAAACTTATAACCCAGAAAACCGTTTACGGTCGTGTGTTCTATATCATAGGTGCGCTGACCATCCAGCAGTGTTTTTAAAGTGGAAAGCCCTTTACTGGTAAAGACTTCTTCAATAAATACCGTTGGACTTCTAAGCTGGAGTTCCCTGATAAGTGGGCCAATTCTTTGACGTATAAGGTGACTTATCGGATGAGCCCTTAAAATAATCATTATCGGTTTCAGATTAATGCGATGAATTACAGGACCTGCAAATCCGAAGATCGGGAAGTGAGCCGTTAAGAACCCGGATTGAAGAATATCTTCCCTGGCGATGAAATGCATACGGTGCTTATTACTGAAAAGTGTTTTTCGAACGTGTAGAGTTGAAGCCATAATGGGAACATCTAGATCACGTTTATGATTGATTGTTATGAGTGTTGCCTCAGAAGCCGTAAAGTTATTTATTCCTTCTAACCTGATATCATAAAGAGTGTAAAAAAGTACATAAAATGTTACTGCAAGCCAGCTGCTGAACAGATAACCTGCTGTCTTCGCTAAAAAAGATAAAAACACCTTTTATTCTCAGCTTTCATTAATTCGAATTCCATAATATACAAAATATACATAGAGTAACAAGGTATAATAGCTTGAAAGTTATTTTACGTCAAATATAACAAAGAAAATATGTAATATGCCGATAAAAATATTAATCTGCCAGAGTCAATTTTTTCATAGAATACGAAGTTACTGTCGGCAATTTCCTAAAGTGAAAAAGTTAGTATTTCCAGGCTCTTGAATAACCTGCTTTCAGCAAACGAATAAACGTATAATCGAGAGTTCAGGACTATTATGGTCAGGGAAATTGTGAATCAAGTTGTGGTAGGAGAGTAAAGTGGTGGGCAGTACTGGACTCGAACCAGTGACCTCCCGGATGTGAACCGGGTGCTC
>CAZBQL010000015.1:41724-44524 GCA_964493985.1 uncultured Dehalococcoidales bacterium | reverse complement strand
GGCAGACCCATTTGTTTTTTCAGGTCGGTAGCATTGCGTGGGGCATAACCCTGCCAGTGATTGTTGAACTGGGCGAACATTAACGTAACTTCGCCGGATAACTTTTTCATTTTTACTACGATTTCTTCAAGTTCTTCCTCAGAGTACAGGTACTTGTAGCGAGTCTCGTTATTACCTTTCCACCAGTTCTCACGGTTACGACCGTGGAAGCGGAAGTAGGCCATATCGGATGTCAGGGGAACGTCGGCAGCGATGGATGAACTGAATTTGGGCTCGTCTATCTCTACCCAGCAGGTGTTGGTCTCTCTCAGGAGTTCGGCGGTAGTCTCGACATCCGTCCAGCTTCGGTGTCTCAGTTCCACCGCCAGGCGGTACTCGCTGAAGGTATTGATGACAGCGCGGAGTATCTGCCGTCCGAAATCATCGTTCTTGAAACTGGGTGGGAACTGCGCCAGCAACGCACCCAGCTTGTCATGTCCTGCCAGTGGCTCAAGACTGCGGCGAAAGAGGTCGACATCGTTCCGGGAGATCGCGGCATCCCTGCCGGTGGCTTCCTTATACATACCGGGATGAGTGAATTTCTGCCAGAGCTTTACCGTGAACAGGAAATCGTCAGGAGTGCGTTGCGCCCAGTTGCGGACGTATTCGGGATTCGGAGGACGGTAGAAGGAACTGTTTACCTCGACGGTATTAAAGAACTGGCTGTAATATTCCAGTTCGTTTATCTTCCCGGCAGGGTAGAAGTATCCTTTCCATGTTCCCTCACCTCGCGGGTAGGACCAGCCCGAGGTGCCGATGTAGATACCGTGGTATTCAGTCATCTCAAATTTCTCCGTACCGGTCATTATATGATACTCTCGATAAAAATCCTAATATCTAAGCTCTAAATCCTAAACAATTTCGAATTACCAATTTCAAAACGCCTGTCTGCGATGTGATGTCATCCTGAGGTGATTTGGATTTGTTTAGAGTTTCGGAATTAGATATTAGAATTTCCCCGGTTTCCTCTTGACAATAGAACAATTGTTCTAATATAATGAGAATACTGTCTTTATAGAGGTGCAAGGTTGAAAATTCTCTGTATCCTGCTGCCGAATTTTCCGCTGAAATGTGAGGCGGCGAGAAAGCCAGAACTGGAAAACAGCCGTGTCCTGGTGCTGCAAGGCGCCGGCTCAAAGAAGATAGTGCTGGACTTTTCGCCGGAACTGAAAGGCGTGCAGAAGGATATGCCGCTGCACCAGGCGCTTGCCGTCGATGACAAGGTGGATACGGTCCAGGCAGATATTCCTCTATACTGGTCTGCCTTCAACGGCATACTGGATGTACTGGAAAATGTCATCAGTCCGATGGTAGAAGGACCGGAACTGGGCACCGTTTACCTGGATGCCGGTGGACTCCAGCTTATTTATCCCGACGATGAAAGCCTTGTCAGGGCGATACGGGAAGTGCTGCCCGGTCCGTTCGATACCCGGATAGGTATAGCCGGCGGAAAATTTCCGGCATACCTGGCCGCTCTGAACAGCCTGCCGGGCAGTTACAGGGTCCTGACGGAAGACCTGCGGTTTATGAAAGACCTTTCCTGCGATGTTCTTCCGGTATCGATGAAGGACAAGACCATGCTGCACGAGTTCGGGATACATACTCTGGGGCAGCTTGCTGCCTTTCCGGCAGGCCCTCTACAGTCACAGTTCGGCCCGGAAGGCGTGAGGATGCGGAAGCTGGCTCATGGCGTCGATGATACGCCGCTGGTGCCACGCAAGGCAGGAGAGATCATCGAGGAAAACATCATGCTGCCGTCAGTGGCGACATCCATAGATACCGTGCTCGTCGCCGTAGAGTCGCTGGTCGCCCGTGTCTTTGTCCGCATCGGTCTGAAAGGAATGGGTATCCACAACCTGGAACTATGGACCAGGAGCTATGACGCCGAGCACTGGGAGCGGACAATCCGTTTTAAGGAACCGGCGATGGATATGAAGAACGTGCGCTCCAGGGTAAGCCGGGTGCTGGAGGACTGCCCTCAGCCGGGCCCGGTAGAGCAGGTCGGCATCAGGGTAACGCGCCTGGGATACCCCCGGGGAAAACAGAACAGCCTGTTCACGGAGATCAGGGGCAGAGGCCACCTGATGGAGGATATCAGGCAGCTTGAACTACGGCAGGGCAACCCGCAGGTTTTCATAATCAAGGAAGTAGAGCCATGGTCCAGGATACCGGAAAGACGCTACGCGCTGATACCTACCGGCCGGTAAATGTTCCGGAACCGGTGGATGTGGAAGAAGCCTCCTCCTTCAGCCTGCCGCTCGCGGTAAGGACGCCGCGGCGGCAGGCTGTTGTAAACATCGAGGACAGGTGGAGAATAGACGACGAGTGGTGGCGGCAGGAACCGATATCGCGACTCTATTTCGAGGTAACGCTTGCCTCCGGACAGAAACAGGTCATCTATAAAGATCTTATAAAAAACTGCTGGTACAGGCAGAACTATTAAATGTGAAGGAGTGAGAAGAATGAGCGTATCAATCGAGACAAGGTGCGGTCTTATCTGTGCTGACTGCATCTACAGGGAGAGCACGGGGTGCGGCGGCTGCATTGTGACGAACGGACATCCGTTCCACGGAGAGTGCCGGCTGGCTGTTTGCTGCCAGGACAGGGGACACCTTCACTGTGGTGAATGTGCGGAGTTTCCCTGCCAGCTTCTGAGGGACTTTTCCGCCGATGCAGAACATGGAGACGACCTGCCCGGGGCGAGGATCGAACAGTGCCGGATATGGGCGGAACAGGGGAAGTAGGGCACTGGACACTTACT
>CAZBQL010000015.1:27270-41624 GCA_964493985.1 uncultured Dehalococcoidales bacterium | reverse complement strand
TACCGGTTTGGGATAAATGAGAAGGCTATCCTTCGGTGGGTTACGTCCCGACAATATTTTTACACTTAACAAACAGATCATCGGGACTCCACCCACCCTACAATTGACTATAACCTCGCGTAGGGCGGGTGGAGCGAAGCGTAACCCACCGATAAACTTCATCGAAACGTCTAATCCCGAACCTCTGATTAACATCACCGAATATCGACCAGGACATTCCTCTCCTGCGGTGAGGAGAGGGAACTTTTTCAGAGGTTTCTTAGATATTTGAATTTGTTTAGGGTTTAGAATTTTGATATTAGTGTTTCAAGAATTATGGAATATGCAGAACTTCACTGCCACAGTTATTATTCTTTTCACGACGGCGCATCATCGCTGGAGGAACTCATGGTGCGCGCCGGGGAACTCGGCTACCGTGCGCTGGCTGTAACCGACCACGATAACCTCTGCGGAGCGATGTGCTTTGCCCAGCTTGCTGCCTCCCTCGAAATGAAGGGAATTATCGGGGCTGAGATCACTCTTGAAGATGACTTCCACCTGACCCTGCTGGCGGAGGACAGGAAAGGTTATAGCAATCTCAGTCGCCTGATTACGGCCGCTCATGCTAACGGCGAGCGTAACGACCCGCAACTGTCCCAGGACCTGCTCTCGGCGCACTCAGAGGGTCTGATAGCACTTTCCGGCTGTACCAGGGGAGAACTGGCGCAACTGGTGATGCAGGAGCGTATTTCTGAAGCGCGTGACCTTATCCGGCGATCCAGGGACTGGTTCGGCCCGGAGAATTACTTCATCGAACTCCAGAATAATCTTGTGTACGGCGACATCGAACGCAACAAGATACTGGTGGAGCTGGCGCGGGAAACGGGTGCCGGGCTGGTTGCCACCGGGAATGTTCATTATCACATCCGGGAACGCCGTCAGCTCCAGGACTGCCTGGTGGCGATCAAGCACTGTAAAAGCCTGGAGGAAACTCACCGCGAGCGCCGGCCCAACTCCGAATTTTACCTGCGGCCGCGAGAGGAACTGGAAGAGCTGTTCCGTGAATGCTCGGAAG
This sequence comes from uncultured Dehalococcoidales bacterium, assembly GCA_964493985.1. Classification (GTDB taxonomy): domain Bacteria; phylum Chloroflexota; class Dehalococcoidia; order Dehalococcoidales; family UBA2162; genus MGML01. The sequence continues at coordinate 40,570 of CAZBQL010000015.1, read as the reverse complement.
CGCTTGAGAATACGGTCAGGATAGCCGAACGGTGTAACCTCGACCTTACCCGAGATCTGTGTTACAACTTCCCGGATTACGACGCCCCGCACGGACACACGCCGGAAAGCTACCTTGAAAAGCTGTGCTACGAGGCGGCGGTAAGGCGTTACGGCTCGGTGACTCCGAAGGTGAAAAAGCGGCTGGACGAGGAATTCCGGCTGATCCACAAGTATAAACTGTCCGGCTTCCTCCTTCTCTATCATGAGGTGATCAAGATGGGCAGGGAAGTGATGATAGACCTGGGACTGAGCGATCCTTCCCTGACCGTGGAAGAAAACCCTCCGGGGAGGGGACGTGGTTCATCCGTGGCGCTGCTGGTAGGGTATCTCATCGGTCTTTCTCACATCGACCCGCTGCAGTACGACCTTTCGCTGGAAAGGTTCCTGCCGGACGATGTTATGACCAACGTACCGGATATAGACCTGGATTTTCCCCGCAGCATCCGCGAAGAACTTATCCTGAGAACGCACGAAAAATGGGGATGGGAGAGGGCCGTGCTTACCGGGACGATTGCCACTTACAAGATAAGAGGAGTGGTGAGAGACCTGGGCAAAGCGCTGGGATTGCCGCAGATGGAGGTCGACCGGCTGGCCAAACAGACCCACTGGGGCAGCGCAAAGAAACTGGAATCCGAGATGCAGAAAATACCCGGCTTTAAAAACAAGCTAGACCTGCCGGGCTGGCGCGACCTGATAAGGCTGGCCATGGAACTCGACGGCTTTCCCAAGTACATGGGACAGCATCCCGGCGGCATGGTCATTTCCTCCAGTCCGTTGACGGATATCGTACCGGTGCAGCGCGCTGCCATTGAGGGACGCTACGTCTGCCAGTGGGACAAGGACAGCATCGATGACGCCGGTTTCGTGAAGATTGATTTCCTGGCCCTGGGTACCCTTTCTCAGCTCCAGGAAGCCGTGGGGATAATTAAGGAAAGGACCGGCGAGAGAATCGATATGTCGCGGATCGACTTCGAGGATACCGCTGTCTACGATATGCTGTGCGGGGGTGACACCATTGGCATATTCCAGGTGGAATCGTCGGCGCAGATGCAGACCATAACCCGGCTGCGACCGCGCAACCTGCTGGATATGGCGCACGAGGTGGGCGCGGTAAGGCCCGGCGTCGGCGTCAATAACGGGGTGCAGGAGTACCTTGCCCGGCGCAGCGGCAGAAAGCCGGTGACTTACGATCATCCGCTGGAGAAGCGGGCACTGGAACGCACCCTCGGCGTGGTATTGTTCCAGGACCAGGTGAACCAGCTTGCCATTGATGTGGCAGGATTTGCTCCCAGCGAGGCCGACCGCCTGCGGCGAGCCTTCGGCAGGAAGCATAATACGGAACTGATAGAGCAGTATCACCGGAAATTCCTTGAAGGCGCCGGTACAGAGGTGGCAAGCGAAGATGCAGTGGAAACGGTCTTCAAAAAATTCAACGGGCAGTATATGTTCCCGGAATCGCACGCCTTCGCCTTCGGAGTAACTGCTTACCAGTCGGCCTGGCTGAAGTATTACTATCCGCTGGAATTCTTCGTTGCTATCTTCAACCAGCAGCCGATGGGATTCTACAACATGGAGACACTCAAGGAAGATGCAAAGAGACATGGCGTGAAGGTGCTCAATCCTGATATCAACCTCAGCCGGACGAAGTGCGTGATAGAAAACTGTGAATATGAAGTAAAAGTGGGTAAAAAATCCCCCTTAATCCCTCCCGTATCAGGTACGGGACAGGCTCTTTTTCAAAGGGGGAAAGAACAGGAATCTACTTCTTGCACTTGTAATTTCGAAGCTTATGCCTGCCATCCTTTCTCTGGCTGTCGTTCTGAGTCTTTTTCCTGTCATTCTGAGCGAAGTGAAGAATCCCGTCCGATAATTGTTAATAATCTTTCCTCAATAACTAAATACCATGGCTCTCTGCCGGACGATGGCAGGCAAATCGAAGGAGATCCTTCGGTCGCTTCGCTCCCTCAGGATGACAGAAGGAGAGTCATTCCCGCGAAGGCGGGAATCCAGGGGAGTGGGGACAATAACATCAGGGATGAGGGTGATAAAAGAATCTGCGGCTCCATCCGCCTTGGCTTCATCCACATCCAGGGACTGGGCAAAGCGTCGGCGGAAGCCATAGAAAGGGCTCAGGAAAAAGGACCTTTTAAAAATATAGGAGATTTCCTGGAACGCACCGGCGTCCTGGAGGAAGTCGCCCTCAATCTTGCCTCGGCAGGCGCTTTCGACAGCATTGTTCCCAACCGGAGAGAGGCCAAGTGGGAGATAGGCCTGCGCTACCGGCCGGTGAACTCACAGCTTGCCCTGCCGCTGCCGGTGGAGCAGGACCTGCCGGAACTGGAAGCGCCGGGCGACCTGGAAAAAATGCGGGGAGAGTATGGCATCATGGGTCTTTACCCGTCCGGACACGTGATGGCGAAGATGCGGCCCCGCCTCGGCGGGAAGATGCAGTGCAGCCGGGATATTGCCGGGCTGCCGGATGGCGCCGCAGTGACGACCGCCGGACTGGTGATTCGGCGGCAGCGTCCTCACGGCAAAATGGTGTTCCTGACGCTGGAAGACGAGTTCGGCCTCATACCGGCGATGGTCTTTCCGAAGACCTATGCGAAATACGAGTACCAGATGAAGTCGGCATTTTTGGTGGTGAAGGGCAGGGTCTCGAAACGGGAAGGTACCCTTAACGTCGTCATAACCCACGTAAAACCTTTCAGAGTAATGGGTAAGGTTCCCCAGGCGAAGAACTGGCAGTAGATAATCAGATATTTTAATTTGCCTTTTTCGAACAAATAATATATATATTTGATTATTTTAGTTATCTATACTATCATCATAGTGAAGAGGTGTGCAGATGAAAATATCTACAAAAGGACGATACGGTACAAGGGCTTTGCTGGAATTGGCCATGCGTGACGATAATGAACCTATGTTGCTCAGGAATATTGCCAAGAAACAGGATATTTCACTCGCCTACCTTGAGCATGTCATCAGCCCGTTGATAGCCGGCGGTATTTTGAGGAGTACCAAAGGACCCAAGGGTGGTATTTCGCTGAACAAAAAGCCTTCGGATATTAAGCTGAGTGACGTTATCCGCCTGCTGGAAGGCTCGGTAGCTCCGGCGGACTGCGTAGACAATCCCGATATTTGCGATCGCGCTGACACGTGCGTTACACGCGATGTCTGGTGTGAGATGAAGACCGCCATGGATAAGATCCTCGATAAAACGACAATCCAGGATATGGTAGACCGCCAGAATGCAAAAGGCCAGCCGGATGCGGACCTGGAATCCATACTGGAATAGATCACGGCAGATACCTGTAGGAAAGAGAAAAGGGCGGGCTCTCAGGAGCCCGCCCTGCTTTTTTTATCTATTGGGAAATACGTAGTCTTTACTCTCACCCATTGGTGGATGAGTGTTGGGTGGTGGTGGATTTTTCATGCCTCGTCGGAATAATTCTCCGGTTTCCTTTCGTTTCCAGATTACTCTCTGGTTCAACGGATGTTCCATTCTTATGGCGCCTTCGGCTGGACATTCCTCGACACAGGTACCACAGAACCAGCATTCATCGGGATAAAGCACGAGTGGAGGTAAATATTGACTGCAACGGAAGCATCTCGTTGCTTCTGCTACCGCAAGCTCCCGGATAAATCCCTTGTTAACTTCATCCATGGATCTCGTGCGTTCGTCTCCGTGTACCATTTCCGGCACCATTCGATTTCCCGGACCGTAGTAAGTTAATACCAGTTCTTCCGGTATGCGGTTTTCAGGTTTGGCCGAGCCTTTTTCCATGTAAGAACGCATCGATGTTATACCTGTTCCTGTTTCTGCCAGGATATCTTTACTGCCGCCGGTGAGATAAATATCGATACTCATAGCCGCTCTCTTACCGGAAGCTATGGCCTGGACGATCGAGCGGTCCGGGGTACCGACATCACCACCGGCATATACTCCCGGCACAGGTGTTTCCAGTGTCACGGGATTGACTATAAGTCTTGAGCCTTCCAGCATTTTCCCATCTGCAAATGACAGGTCGGTCCGCTGTCCGATAGCCAGGATCACGGTATCAGCAGCTATATCGCACGTATTACCCTCATCATAGGTCGGGTTGAATCTACCCTGCTCATCGAAAGCAGAAAGACATGATTTCAGCTCTACGCCTGAAAGCCTTCCGTCCTTCAGGCTAAGTTCCTTTACACCCCAGCATGGAAATATGTTAATACCCTCGGTGATAGCTTCCTCTATTTCCGTTTCATAAGCAGGCATGGTGTCACGGGTCTCCAGACATACCATGGTTACTTCATCGGCGCCAAGACGACGTGCCAGCCGGGCCGAATCGGTAGCTACATTACCACCGCCGATAACGACTACCTTTTTACCAACTGTGATGTTGTTGTCCATTCTCGATCTATAGAGGAATTCAAGTGCGCCTATAACGTTCGGGTCATCTTCTCCGGGAACTCCTAAAGACATTGACAGGGGAGCTCCGGTAGCGACGAAACAGGCGTCATATTCTTTCGTTAATTCGGAGAATTTTTCGGCATCCACCCGGCTGTTTGTCTTTATTTCAACACCAAGACTGGTTATCTGGTCAATTTCACTCTCAACTACCGCTGCAGGTAACCGGAATTCCGGGATATTTACACGGGGAATACCGCCGGCAACCGGCTTCGCTTCATAAACGGTTACCTTATGCCCGAGTAGTGTAAGATAATAAGCACAGGTAAGACCGGCAGGCCCTCCTCCGACCACCGCGACCGTCTTTCCAGTATCAGGGCGTTTTTCCGGCTGTTTGGCATCAGGATTGCCATAGTCATACGCTGCTCTTTCCAGTGCATTCGTAGCAATCCCCTGGTCCAGCGGGATACGGGCACAATTATCTTCACAGGGATGGAAACACACCCGCCCGCAGATACCGGGGAAAGGATTCTCATACTTAATACTCTCATGTGCTTTATCGAATTCTCCCCTGGCGATAAGATAAGTGGTCCACCTTATGGCTTCACCGGTAGGACAGTCTTTCTCGCATTGGGCAAAACCACCTTCTTTCGGCAGATTTCTCACCATGATATCGGTCCGGCACTGGTCGGCGCACCTGTAGCAGCTTATACAGATCTCAGGATCGAATCTTATAGGCTGACACGGGGTTGCCGGATTGGGTACCAGATATGCTTCGTTGTTCATTAAATTACCCTCCCTTCACTCAGGCTTGCGTGCGCTTCATAGTTATCTTTGAAATTGGATGCATTGGGTTCGCGGAGGTAATAGCCCAGCGGGAGATCATCGGTAACGACCTCACCATCAACAAGTTTCAGACTGATGTACTTGTTCCATTCTTCCGGGTCCTTTTGGGGGTAGTCCACGCGGTTGAAATCGAGGGTAGTATTACTGGATTCGCGTGCCAGGGAAGCGTGAAGAATGATCTCACTTATAGTCAGTCTTGAGAGACACTCGATGTATCGTTCCAGTTCATGTGGGTTTCTGACATACGTGCGAGTTACCTCGCTTTCACGTATCGAGTCCAGCCACCAGAGACCCGTTTTCATCATGTGCTCGCTCTTATAGGCACTGCAGAATATCTGCATAACCCGGGCAGTCCCAGAGTTCAGTTCTTTCCAGCCGACATCGCCGCCCTGACCGATACGCTGGTAGACACGGGCTTTTTCCGCTTCGATCTGTTCCCTGACAGGATTTATTCCTTCAACGCTGGCAGCATATTCAGCGGCTTTTCTTCCGGCATACCGACCTGTAGTGGCTGCGCCGGGATGGCCGCCGTTTTGACCGGCCAACTGGTTTCCGGCTGCATAAAGACCTGGCAGAGTGCTTCTCAAGTCCCAGTCTACTACCAGACCACCGCTGCCCCAGCCACCTCCGGATGAAGCAGTCCGCCACATCGGAGGTCCCAGTCCTTCACCGCCAACCTCATGTTTCGTTATCGGCGCGTAAAGCATGTCTTTCGCAGGATCAAAACCGGCTTCACCGAATACTTTGTGAACAGGGACACGGGTTTTTCCCTCGTTTGCCAGCATCAGGTCCCAGATGGCTTTTCGCTCATCTTCAGGCATACTGGGAAGGTCTGCATAAAGGGGTAAGACAATTTCACCTCTTTCGACCATGCCGAACAGGTCGGGATGCGGTGTCGCACCTGCCTGGGAGAGAGACCTTTCATGAATATCGAAGACGAAATTACCTTGTCTATCTACCCAGGGTACCTGTCTACCGTTAGCATCAACGATATTGCAGGGGTACCATGTATTGGTCGGACTGCCAACCCCGAATCTCGGCCAGCCGAAACTGCCGTGAGTCGGGCCTTTACTGCGTTCCATCAGGGTAAGTTCAGCTCCTGCTCTCCAGGCGGCAGCGGTCCCTTCACCGACGTTGTTCGGATCATCCAGGTGTACGGACGACCCAGCCAGCTCTGTGTTGAATACCCAGATTCCCGAATACTGGGCTGCACTGAGAACAGTGGCTTTAGCACTCACGATGTAGAATTCACCGGTGCGTATGTTGACACCCATTGCGCCAACAACTCGTGCTCCTGCTTTTCCTCCTTCAGTGAGAAGTCCGGTAACCATTATCCTGTCGATTACCTTCACTCCAAGGCGTAATAGTTCTTTATAAAGGACAGGTTTAACCTTCGCTCCGTTGTTTACGCGAATGTTTACCCTTGTATTGTAATTGTAGGCGAACATGATCTTGGTTTCCTCATCACGTATAGGTGAACCTGCAAATTCATCATCCTCGTCACGGAAATTCATACCCATCCCTTCGCAGTCGAGTAGGGCATCCCATGATTCACGCATGGTGATATAACTTAACATGCCATTTGCCCAGGGCCGCCTTTTCTCGCTTGAACTGGCAGCTCTCTCAAGGTCAGCGGTACAGCAGGGGTTCGTGTAGGCGGCGCCCCAATGGTCAACTCCGGCTCCACTGCAGCCACTGCGTATTGTCGCCCCTTTTTCGAGTAGAACTACCTTCGCACCTCTTTTAGCGGCGTTTATTGCAGCGTGGCAGCCGGCAATTCCCCCGCCTACAACAAGTACATCGGCTGATAATTCATTTTCTTTTCCGTAATTGACAGGATATGGCCAGCCGGGTGCGCCTTTTCCTGTCATTTCTTCAATAATAGCCATGTCTCTCTCCTTCCTCTCCATACGTGATATGTGACATTCGTCATAGACGGTTTACCTGGACAGGAATAATAATATAGTAAGAAAATAATAGTTTACTAAGATGATGATATTAGTATATAATATATTATAACATAACCGGAAAGTGCATAGCACAAGAAAATATTCTTATAGTGAAAGCATTTTCAAAAAAATGATAAGGAGAGGAAAAATGACAGAAGTAGAAATCATCGACGCAATCAACAAAAAACGGGCAGAACTGGAAGAGAAAAAGGGCCAGAATGCGGACGGAACTGTACTCACAGCTTTAGAAAAAGAAATTGAGGAACTGACCATGAGTTTACAGCCTGTCGAGAAAAGCCGGGACCAGAAGGCGTTCCTGGACGAGTGTGCAGGCTAATAACCGATTAAGTACTTAGGAAAGTGGGATTGGTTGACCAATCCCTCTTTCTTTTCCATTTTATTTACAGGTATTGAATGAAAATTACTCATCCATGTAATATTCCATACCAAGGTGGGTTATCTGTTCGGAACCCATCAGCCAGCGGAGGGTATTTTTCAGTTTGGTCTGCTGAATAAACAGGTCATGTTCCGGGTAAACGGAGGATGCGTGCTGTGGACTCTTGAAGTAGAATGACAGCCATTCCTGGATTCCTCCTAGACCTGCACGCTTCGCCAGGTCCATGAAGAGAACAAGGTCAAGCGCGAGCGGGGCAGCGAGGATAGAATCGGAACAGAGGAAATTAATCTTAATCTGCATTCTCCTGCCTAACCAGCCGAATATGTCTATGTTATCCCACCCTTCCTTGTTGTCACCACGGGGTGGATAATAGTTTATACGAATCTTATGATACGCCTTTGAATAAAGGTCCGGATACATATCGGGCTGGAGAATATATTCCAGTGCTCCCAGTTTCGATTCTTCTTTTGTTCTGAAGTTTTCAGGTTCATCCAGTACCTCACCGTCACGATTTCCCAGTATGTTTGTGGAAAACCAGCCGTTGAGACCCAGCATACGGGCTTTAAGCATCGGTGCTATGACCGTTTTAACAAGGGTCTGGCCGGTCTTAAAGTCCTTTCCGCATATCGGTATATTCTTTTCCACTGCCAAATTTTCTAATGCGGGAAAATCGACCGTTAATGCCGGAGCGCCGTTAATGAAAGGTATTCCTTCCAGTAGTGACGCGTAGGCATATATCTGCGAAGGGGCGATTTCTTTATCGTTGTTTTCAAGCCCTTTCGTAAAATTCTTTATATTCTGGTGTACTGTGGACGGCTCAATGAATTTTTCGGTAGAACCGCACCAGATTACTACTAAACGGTCACATTTATTCTTTGTCTTGAAATTCTGTATATCTTTTCTGACTTCCTCGACCAGTTCAAGTTTATTTGCCGCTTTTTTGATATTGGTCCCTTTGATACGTTTTACATAATCTTTATCAAATACTGCCGGCATCGGTTTAATGGATTTCAGAAAGTCGGAAATAGGCTCGATATCCTCGGTGCGATGAAGCACGCCGCACTTAACGGCAGATTCGTATCCATCATCGGGAATAGGGTCCCAGGCGCCAAATACAAGCTGATCGAGGTTGGCCAGAGGAACGAAATCTTTGATAAGCGGAGTTTCTTTATCTGTCCGCTTACCAAGCCGTATCGTTGCCATCTGGGTTACCGAGCCGAACGGTTTTCCCATTCCACGCCTGACATGTTCCACACCGGCTATAAAAGTGGAACTGACCGCTCCAAGTCCAATAATGAGGACGCCGAGTTTTCCTTCAGCAGGTTCAATGGATAATGTCTGCTGGTTGACGAAATCCTTAGCTTCAAGGGGTATTCCTTTTTCCCGGGCTGTTTTAAGGAGTGTCTCGTGCCATTGTGAAGGTATTCTTCCGGTCCTTGCCCAGTGTTGGACGGTGCTCTGCCGTCTTCCGAGAATCACTGCGAGAGATGACTGACCTCCAAAACGCTGGATAATTTGTTCTGCGGGGTTTAAATTATTATTCATGTCGAGATTATAACGAAATTTTCGTTAATTGTCAATGAGCAATTATGGATTGGACCTGTTTTCTTCTGAGTATAAAAAGGCCGGCAAAAATCTGCCAGCCTTTTTGGATTCCTGTTGGTCGTTTTGATTTTAACGCCAGGGATCGATATGCCATGCGGCATCCATACCGGGCATACGTCCACCGCCGAACAGGGCCACTTCTTCACCGCCGCCTGAGACGATCACCAGGTTGCTGAACGGGTCTTCACAGGCGGGGACCAGGTAGTCCTCGTCCAATTCGAGCCAGTGTTTTCCTGATGTCCTTTCTATGCCTTTCCACGCATTGGTACGCATATCAGGCCAGGAATGGGTCCTGTATTCTCTGACGGTCATGAAGCTTTGTTTGTATATCCACTCGTAGATATCGTCCTTGGTCTTAAAGCCAGCTTCGTAGAGGTGTTGTGCCATCTGCGGCAGCATAAGAATTCCCATGCCGCCTTCTCCGCATTTCCACCAGCCTGGAACCTCGTATTCAAGCCAGTTCTTCGAACCTGGCACGCCTTTTACACCGAGTCTCCTGGCGATTCCGCCGTGACCGCTTTTCTGAAATGCGCGGTATCCGCCGGGGGAGAAATGTGTCCCGCCGCCGCCAAAACCGGCTGGGAGAAGTATACTGTCATCCTTACCAAAGTCGTACTCTTCTCTCAGCGTGGACCATCCGGGTGGTAAAGCGTCATCGTTTTCAGGGAATACATTTCCCCTGGCATTTCCCCAGACACCCACATTGTTCACGGTGGGGATCTGCTGCCCAAAATTCCGCCACATCAGGTCAAGGGCCCTTCCCAGGCACTTGTTGGAAGGATTACCGGGTCCGAGGATGTTTATATCGAAGTTCATTCCGATTTCTTTGGCGATCGGGCCTGAAATACAGAAACCACCGCCACCGCGGCCATCGCTGCAGCCGCCGCCGGATTCTGCCATGGTCAGAAGAATCGGCATGTGTTCGGGTTTGCATCCTGCCATTACGCCGATCGTCGCTACTTTTTCAACTGTAGCCATTCTTCTCATTGGCATGAAATATACCGGATCTCCTTTAATTCCCGAGCTTCCCATCTGGTTTATCCTGTCTCCAAGCTGGTGGGTAGACTGGTACCTGATGATCTCATCAGCCGGGTGGCTGGTCCCGGTAAGCATTTTTGCGACGCGTTTATCGGTCGGGATGACGACAGGCATTCCATCGGTGTACACGGAGAACGGTGCGTTCTGGAGAGACGGAACGATCATTGTCTGCTGGTAAAATTCTTCCGCCTCTTCAAGGGTTCCTTCAAAAAGGACTCTCTTGTCCGGTTCTTCCCATCTTCCGCCTGCTGTTTCCTCGGCATTGAGAGGCCGGACAAGGGCATCCATAAGGTCGTCTATCCAGCGGTCGACATCTTCAGGACCGGGGATGGTACGCGAACAGTTAACACGCCTTAGATAGGGGATCCCGTTCAGTTTGGCTGCTTCGCCGAAACATACATCCTGGTCTTCGTAAATAATGAATACGCTGGGTATACCGCGTTTTTCGATTGTCGCTAAGTGGGGCAACTGCTCCCATATAGCTCCATGTCACCAGATTACCCCCCGTATCAAGGCATCTATCTCTCCGCTTTCCACCTGTTCATCGGTGAGAGCGATACTACCCGCTTTAGTGAGGTGAGGGCCGGCTCCCTGGATTATCCAGTTCACCTGGGGATACTTTTCCTCCAGTTTCTTGGGCAGGGGAATGGTTATGTCCTGTTCACCACCGGCGCCGATGCTGACGAAGATAGTCTTGCCGTCGAGTTTATCAAGGCGTGGCGCCAGAGGAGACAGGTCGACAGGTGTATGAATGCCGACAGGATTCAGACACTTATATGTTTTTTCTGCCATATATTCTCTCCTCTTAATTATTAGTAGATAGTGTATATTATTCTGTGCATTCTGTCACTCTAACACTTGGATTGGTTTCTTCTGATGATTATCTAAAAAAGAAATGCACTGACCTTGATCAGTGCATTTCGGATATGCCTGCGATCGATTAGGTCTGCCGCGGGTCTTTGTTATAAGAAACGAAGATCGACCGGTTGAAACCGCGGCCGATCAAGAAACTTTTTAACGCTTCATCATCATCTCTGATAACGATTCTCATCATGGCATTTGTTTTACGGCATTCTTCAGTGAAAGCATCCATTAATGCCATGCCGACACCCTGTCCCCAGTAATCGGCATGAACACCCATCATCTCGATCCATCCTACTCTTGGCGAATCATTGATAGGGCTTGCGATAGAACGCGGCTGATTAATGAGGAATTTACTTCTTTCCTCTTTCTCTATTACTCCGGCAATGAAACCTACTACCTGTCCCTTTAATTCGGCAACGTAGCAGATCTCCGGTTCATATATTCTCCAGTACAAGTCGAAAGTAAACGGCCAGGTCGTAACCCTGTTTCTGCCGCGGAGTGAGTTGTCCACAGCGTTTATTTTGGCCAGGTCGGTCTTTTTCATCTTCCTCACTGATATATTCGAACTTTCAGCCATTATTTACTCCTTTCCCGATTAAATGAATGTTGTGTATAGTGGCTGTAATAATACTATATAATCCCGTTTTTATCAATAATCATTTTCAGCATTTGTTATGGATAAAAGGTATAAAAATCATTGTTCACGGGATATACTGAATCCATACCTCAGGTTGATTATAGGGACGAAGTAAGTAATGTCGATTAATGAAGACGGATACCGGTTATGGTCACGATATCAGAAGATAAATGATAATATCAGGTTGTCGCAATACCGGAAAATGATCGAGGCAGTGACGGTCCTGGAAAAAGGTGAGACATACGATATTTTCAAGGATGAATTGCGTCTTGCCCTGCCGGTGATGCTCGATAAACAAATACGAATCGGACAGACCGGACTACCGGGGAACAATCTGGTCGCAGGTACCGTCGAGAGTTTGAAAAAGATTAATCTTGAAATACCCCGGGCAGACTGCCTCGCTATGGGTGATGAAGGATTTCTGATCCGTCGATATGAAGATGGTGAAGACTCGAGGATAGTAATAACTGCAAACTCCCATACTGCTCTTATAACGGGTATGTATCACCTCCTGAGACTTCTGCAGACACATCAGGACATACAACACATCGATATTCTCAGTTCTCCACGGATTACTCGAAGGCTGCTGTGTCACTGGGATAATATAGACGGTACGATCGAACGCGGATATGCCGGACGGTCGTTGTGGAGATGGAATGAACTGCCTGATAAGATCGATAGGCGGTACCGTGATTATGCCAGGGCCTGCGTATCGGTGGGTATAAACGGGACTATTTTGAATAATGTTAACAGCCAGGCGAAGATTCTGAGTACCGAATACCTGGTTAAAATAGCAGCGCTTGCGGATATCTTCCGACCTTATGGTATCAGGATTTACCTTTCGCCGCCTTTCAATGCGCCGGTGAAACTGGGCGGCTTGAAAACCAGTGATCCCCGGGATTCCGGCGTAATTCGTTGGTGGAAAGAAAAAGTCGATGAAATATATGGCATGATACCGGATTTCGGAGGGTTCCAGGTTAAAGCCGGTTCGGAAGGGCAGCCCGGCCTGCAGGACTACGGATTAAACCATCATGACGGCGCTAATATGTTGGCTGAAGCGATGCATGACCACGAAGGAGTAGTACTCTGGAGAGCATTCGTTTACGATACCTCGATCGATAAGGACAGGGCGAAATGCGCCTATAAGGAGTTCACGCCGCTTGACGGTAAATTTAATCCCGGGGTCTTCGTCCAGGTGAAGAATGGCCCAATCGATTTTCAGCCGAGAGAACCTTTCCATCCTCTTTTCGGTGCCATGCCGGAAACGCCCCTGGCCCTTGAACTGCAGATCACCCAGGAATACCTGGGACAGGCGGTGCATCTTGTTTACCTGGCGCCGATGTGGAAAGAGGTTCTTGATGCTGATACTTACGCTCGCGGGGAAGGTTCGACAGTCGCCGGAGCAGTCGATGGTTCGCTTTACGGGAATTCCGAATCGGCTATCGTTGGCGTATCGAATACAGGCTCAGACCGGAACTGGTGCGGTCATCATTTTGCCCAGGCGAACTGGTATGCCTTCGGACGCCTGGC
>CAZBQL010000015.1:0-27170 GCA_964493985.1 uncultured Dehalococcoidales bacterium | reverse complement strand
ACTGGTGCGGTCATCATTTTGCCCAGGCGAACTGGTATGCCTTCGGACGCCTGGCATGGGACCACACATTAAGCAGCGAAGATATCTGCGAAGAATGGACACGGATGACATGGTCGAACAAGCCTGGCGTCGTGAAGTCGGTCAGGTCGATGATGCTCGGTTCGTGGGAAGCCTGCGTGGACTATATGACGCCGCTCGGTCTGCACCATATCGTGCGGGAAGGTCATCACTACGGACCAGATCCTGCCTTCAACGGCGCAGAAAGGGAAGACTGGAATTCGGTCTACTATCACCGGGCTGACAAAGAAGGTTTTGGCTTCGACCGCAGCAGTTCGGGAAGTAACGCCGTCGGTCAGTATTTCAGCCCTTTGCGGGAAAAATATGACAACTTAAAAACATGCCCTGAGAAATACCTGTTATGGTTTCACCATGTCTCATGGAATTATCGTTTAAAATCAGGGAGGACACTGTTCGAGGAGTTACAGGACCATTATGATTCCGGCGTGGAATACGTCACCGAAATGAGGAAGACCTGGGAACGCCTAAAAGATAAAATAGACCTGCAGCGATTCGAACATGTCAGGAGTAAGCTGGAAAATCAGGAACAAAACGCCAGACTGTGGCGTGACGTGTGCGTCGAGTACTTCAGGGGGTTTGCTTTCACAAGCAAGACGGATCACGATCGAATGGAACAGGGATGAAGATCAACCTGTCCGCCTGTTTTAAATAGCTTAGATAGTCTGTATCAGTGCACCGTATCATGTATGACTTACATTAGCACCCATTACTTTACACATTCGATGTTTATTCAATTACATCTTGGGCGTCAAAGAAATCGTATGACATGTAATTGTCCGGGAAAACGTAATCTGTTATCGAATCGGCAGTGAAATGATTGATACCAGCGCCTGCCAGGACTAGATAATCGCCGACTTTTCCTACAACATTTCCCTCTTCATCGATAACTGAAATCGTATTGTCTTCGTAGTTAATCATATAACCATACGGCCAGACGATAACACGATCCATGACTTTAAGATAACCGTTCTCAATGGTAAGTGTTCCTTTTGCCATTCCAAGAGTTATAACATCGCAAACTTTTTTATTAGTGGAGAAGTGGACTTCTGGTAAAGGTTCATTAATACTCACAACAGCCAGGAAACGGGAGTTGTTTTTCATATTCTCCGGAAAAGTAAATTCAGTAATTGAATCCAGTTCAGGAATATCTATTTCCATTCCTGTTACCAGGATATCATTACCGACTGACGTGATTACATCACCGATAACATTTATAATCTCGGTAATATTGTTAGTTTCTCTGTAAGAATATCCATAAGGCCAGATAATCACGTACTCGTTTATCGTAAGATAACCATCTTTGATAAGCAGCGTATCCTTGAAAATATCCGTAATGGTTTCTTTTTGATGTATTTTTCCAACCGGGAAATGTATGTTGTTCAATAAGTCCTCCATGTCATTTTTCGAACAATTAATTGATAACAATATTAGTATTACCAGCAAAACAACAATGAATAATAAAAGAGTATTTCTAGTTTTGATACTTTGAATTGTTTTGTTTATTCCGAAATACATAATATAACCATTAGTGTGTATTTATATAAAACATATATGTAATAAATAAAACGCATACATCACCAAAAGGTTAGTGTACTATGAAATAATAAGAGTTATATTAAAAAAGGAGGCAATCAGTTGGGGAATGAAACAGTCGTTAATTATGACCTAATTTTCAAAATTACCTTTTACCATAGCTTGGACTAACAAGAATTTGTCCTGTTAGTCCAAGCTTCATAGAAAAATTAGTTAGTAATGACGCTTAAATTCAACGCAGAAATGTAATTTATCGCCATATAATATAGTTTTTGGAAATCGGGAGACCTAGCAACAATAGTTCCAAGAGCAATTTGTCCACTAAAGCATGGTCCACCACTGTCTCCATTGTCGGCTATTTTACTATAACTAAAGATATTGTCTACTTCGATAAAAGTTGGATAGTTAATTGGAGCGGCGCAAGGGGCATACAGATCGGTTATTTCGCCGGCAGTATATTTGGTCACTCTGCCATACTTAGAGACAATATCACCAACATGCTGTTGGTTATGAGATTTTGTTGATGTCACGGGAAAAGTAGAACCATCTTCCCACCATTGGAATTCATTTGTTACCGTGAATCCGGTATTTTCATAAAATCTAACATCCCACGATCCTCCGTAGATACTTCCTCCAAGATCTAGTTCAACCCCATTGTAATACATTGGTTCAGTAACATGGCCTGCAGTAGTAATACCCGTTACACCAGTGGCGGTGTTGATCACGGAGAAACCTGAAGTTGCCCAAGGAGTATTATTGGATTTACGAAGCGTAAGACCTCCATATATATCAGTTACTGGGATAGGCAAGGCTTCAACGAAATCAACAATTGTATTTTCTGGTAATTCAATTTTATTTGTATTGGTTGCTACGATAAATTCTTCCATGTATTTGATAGGAATCTTAATTTTTACAGCATTCTTTTTTATATCTATGCCTGAACCCTTTTTAATACCTAATTGCGTAAGAGATAATAGTAGTTCCTTTTGGCTTTCTAGAAGTTCAGCAAGAGAATATTTCACCGTAACCAGTTTTATGTATGGTTTTATGGATTCGGGAATATATTCGCTGTATTTTTTTAACATCTCGGAACCATCTTGTGTGAATGCGATGACTATATTGTACTCGGGCTCATGTTGTATCCACAGACCACCAAATGTTTCGGATTCGTTTTCTTGCAGTTCAGGTTGAAGTTCCGGAAATTCGTTTTGCAATTTTAAGCGATGTACAGCTTCATCAAACGTTACTCCGAATCGATCAGAATATAACTTGGCTAGAACCGTTTGAGGAGTATGTTCGTTATTTTCCCCAGGAGAAGCGCCAGCCGTTAATGTAAATCCGAATATTATAATGGCTGATGCAAGGATGGAAATACATAGTTGAAATATTTTTCTTTTCATTTCAATCTCCTTTTTTCTATAAAAACTCAAAATATTCAATTGTGCTGTTCCATAGGCATTACCTCACCGTATTTTCACGATAAATTTCATCAGCGAGGTATGATACCATGAAATTTCTTAAAAAGTGCTTAAAATCCGGCTGAATTTCTTAAAATTGTCTTAAAATTGCAGGAGGAGAGCCGTTAACTTGACTGTGAGGATGAAGGATGGGGATTCCCCTGCATTTTACGATAATGAATTGTATACAAGGTTTTCTGGATTCCCGCTCAACAGATTTATAAACATAGTTAAGGAAGGGCGGGAATGACATAAAAGGGATTGTGTGGTTTGAACAATCCGGGAACACTTATTCTTCTTTTAAACCGAATCTGTAACCTACGCCCGGAATATTCGTGATGAATTCAGGTTGTTTCGGGCCGGTCTTGAGTTTTTTCCTGAGGAAGCTGATGTAAACATGAAGGTAATGCCTTTCTGTCTGATATTCAGGTCCCCATACTTCGTGAAGCAGTTGAGCGTAGGTCAATACCTTACCCGCGTTTCGCGTAAGTTCGCTGAGTATTTCATATTCGTGAGGACTTAAGTCGACTTCCTTACTCTTAACCGTTACCAGCCTCCTCTGATAGTCGATACGCAGGTCGCCGGACGCGAATCCGGGAATATCGGGACGGGATTCACCTGAGCCGGTCATACGAAGTAATGCCTTTACCTGGGCGATGAACTCATCCGGGTTAAACGGCAGTTCGATATAAATGCTGGCGCCTGACTCCAGGTACTTTATTTTTCTGGCCCTGTGATCAATATCGCCAATAACTATTACGGGAATCTTCAACGATTCGGATATAACTTTACAAAGCCCGGGCAGGTCATCTTCGTCTATCGATGAATCAAGGACCACCGCTTCTACAAAGCCTTCCGACAGGATATCCGGCACGTCTTCAGGGTCGAGTATAGTTTGTACCTCGAAGCTTTCTTTCTCAAGCACTTTTTGACACATCAGGGCAAGGGTAGAGTCGCGGGAAACGAGGATAATCCTGCTGTGATACATGATTACTCCTCTTTGAGTCGACGTTCAAATTATTCACCGATGAGTTTTACGCTAATGATGATTATGAACAGCTATGAATAACATGTCAATGGACTTTCAGCGAAAAAAATGATACACAAGGATACAGTAAAATTTAAAATCTTGAAGGTTTGAACAAGCGGGGAAAAATGATGGAGAACAGGAAGGCAGGAGGGTATTCATCTAGAACGATGATGTTAATCAAGGTAACAGGTATCTTACAGTCATTGACTGATGATGTTCTTAAAGCAGAAGGTGGTACTATCATTAGTACCACCTCGCTGTTTTCACATAAACTTATTTATTAAGAGGATAGTTAACTAGAGTAATGAAGGTACTGCCATGGACTTGTCTTCGATCTCCTGTAACCTTTCCCTGGTCTCTTCTTGTCTCTTCTTCATCACCGGGATAAAGCTGGCTGATTTGGTATAGTAACTTCTTATCTTTTCAACATCACTCAGTTCGGAGAGAATAACACTGACGTCAATTACGCCTCTTTGCCTTGGATAGTCGCCGTTCCTGATCGTAGCCAGCGGGGTAAGATTTCTCATGTAATCACCGAGTTCCTTGACCATGTCAACATTCATTTCCTTTGAAGGAGCTGATATCAGGAAAAGCGCTCTCCTGGCATCTTCCGGTTTGCAGTTCAGGGAAAGCTCGCTGATAGCGGCATCCATTGACTGGATGGCTTTCTGGGTCTCGGTCCCCTTCTTCATGAAGTCTCTCGACTTTTCACCCGGGAACCTGATCAGGGGTATTTGAGAATTTCCGTAACCGATGACTGTCCAGCCGACGATGGTCTGCATAATATCACCGGCATCGAGCAGTTTGGCGCCGATGTATTTGGGTTTTTTCTCCTCACCGGCACAGAGGATACCGTAAAACGGTTCGGCGATCATCTGGTTGATTTTCGCCAGGTTGTTGGAGAGGGATGAATCCTTCCTGATATACCTCTGGTTATCAATAAGGAATACCGCATCAGCGACCGAGTAGGTTGATTTCAGACAGGTAGCGGTATTATAGGTTGTACGTTCTTCGGTCTGTTCTTCATGTTCGAAGGGGAGGACAACGGCAGTGTATACCGGTTTGTCGGAATAACGAGCCTTAACATGCTGTGTAATTACCGGCAGAGCGCCTGAGCCGGTACCGCCACCGGCACTCGCGATCAGAAAGAAGGCATCAGATTCATAAAAACGCTTGGTTGTCCTGATAGCGTCTATTACCTTATCGGAGTCTTCTTTAGCGATCTCAGCGCCAAGCTCGTTTACCTTGCCGACGCCGTGGCCTCCTGTTTTTCTGCCGCCAATCAATATCCTGTGCTGGTAGTCCCGCTTGATAGCGGTCAGACCACCAAGGTCTGCAGCATCGGTATTAACAGCAAAAGCTCCGGTTACAATTTCGATGCCGCGCTGTCTCTTAGCTTTATTGTTCAGTTTTTCGAACTCGTCGGCTATCCTTCCACCGCACTGTCCCAGACCAATTACCACTATTTTCATTTCCCACCTCAGTATTTATTTTTCGTTGTTATATCCAATGACAAAATGTCATCTTAAGTAGGGGTAGTAATAATTATTTTATTGAGTTGTCCTTGAACTTGAGTATTTACAACGGATTAGATGACTATAGATTTGCCAGGGTAAAATCGTAACAATCTTCTGACGCTTTCAGCCACTATACTTTTTTTACGTCATGAATATCTATCGATCATCTCGTTATGATACATTGTTACATTTAAAGGATTACTGTAACCAGTTCCGAATGGTTAATAATTGTGAGAAAATAGGTTAAAAAGCTAAGTCATTACTCTAGTTAGAAATAGAGTATTTTGACTTTATTACACACAATAAGTCCTGACGGAATTCTAAGGTAATCACGTATACTTTAAGCATGATTTCTATATAAATGAGCGAAAAGTCTAAAAACAGGGGAAAATGAGCAGAAAGTTCGTACTAAAAAAGACTAAGCGTCTATTAAATTTAGCTGGATAGAAATCCATTTTCCAAATGTTTATCTACTATAATATTGATGTAATACAAAATATTTATTGGTGCTTGAGGTGACCTGAACATGGATGTTATTACACAAGAAGTTAACGAAATTGGAAATATTCGGATTCTGATTGTCGATGACAGTGAGGACGTTCGACGAGCCTTAAAAAGCTTCATATCTCTAACAGGGGACATCGATGTAGTAGGTGAAGCAACTAACGGGCAGGAAGGTTTGATAAAAGCGAATGAACTCGAACCGGATATCATTATAATGGATGAGAGAATGCCCGGACTTAATGGGTTGGAAGCCAGCCGTATATTAAGTAGAAGTGCGTTATCATGTAAGGTTATAATGCTCACCAACTATGAGGATTTTGAGTTAGAAGCATTTAATTGTGGTGTAAAAGCATACCTTATCAAGGGTGTCAGACTGGATACACTCATAGATTGCATAAGAAGAGTCCACCACGGAGAAATATATCCACTGCAAGACTAAGTTGGTCCTATTAAAGGAACCAGCACCACCCGGGTAACAAAGTACACAAACCATACGAATCCTCAAAACTCAAAATAATGCCCCGTGCGGTATAGCTATACTGCAACACAGCAATAATATCTACATTCGTTCTGACTAAATTGATGCCGTTATCCGGTATCAGTCTATTATGATTTTTTACTAACAGAAGTAATTCAAGATATAATTTTTAATGACCCGCGTATCGACGTTATTATCATGCCTCCTCCGCACCAAATCCGTACTTAACCGTACTTTAAACCAAATGGTTTAGGTATTTAACCTGTAATACTTTCGCACTATAATGAAAGTAAGAAAATTACCTGGATAAAAAGGTCGAGCAGGTCTAGATTTGCCACAAGAAAATAGAGCTGGAAGATATTTTTTTAGTATTTCGCACACATCTCATTGAATGATCATAATAAAGAGAAATGGATAAGATAAAAGTATTTATTGGCGGATTTCAGGCTTTATACCGTAAAGGTATACGTTATATGCTCTCCCAGGATGATAGTTTTACCATCATCGGGGAATCGACCACAGGCGCTGAAACGTACGAAAAAGTAAAAAGTGATCTACCTGATTTGGTGATCATGGATGCTGATAATGCTGAGTTTTCCGGCATTAATATCACAAATGACATTACCCTGAACTTTCCCGATGTGAATGTTGTTCTTATTATGGACAATCAAAATACAGAGAACTTACTGGCAGCAATAAAGAGTGGTGCCAAAGCATGTCTCAGTAATATTGCGGATCAGAACGTGTTAAAAAACACTCTAAAGAAAGTTATGGAGGGTAAAATTCTGATCAGTCAGTATTTACTCGAACCGGATATATCGACCAGCATTTTAAATGAAATCAGAGCGTCGAAGACTATAAGTGGCGGAATTCAAGAACTTCTGTCGAATTTATCACATATTGAAGAAACGATCCTTGTGAAAATAAGTGAGGGCACACTGGTAAAAGACATCACTTCAAGTCTTAATATTACGGAAGAAGAATTTGCCGGTTACCTTGAAAGTATAGTCCGGAAACTGGTGGATATTGAATCTCAAAAACGAAAACCTGAGCCTGAAATTACAGGTGATTTTTCCGGCGAAGAAAAAGAGGAATTAGTACACGAATCGCAAGAGGCATCGGCAGAAACTGAAGGAGATACCGGACGTGTCGAGGAAGGAAAAGAACGAGGGAAAGAAAAGACCGATACTGAGAAATTCGATATCTCTGTTAAGGAAATACTGAAAATGGTACAGTTGGCGAGAGAAGCTGAGAGGCTCTCCACCTTTGAAGAAGTAAATGGAGAGATGCAACATATACTGGAATCGTTAAATGATGAAATCGACCGGCGTCAGAGAAGTCTTCGCAGGGTACAGAATGCGATTGAGGAAGAGTTAGAATTCGCGAAAAAATTTGAGATGACCTGGAACAAACTGGATAAGCGTAAGGCCCAAGAGAAATAATCATTTGGAAATTCATGGTTAAATCTTGATGTATAACCAGGTTTAAACTGCAGAATTACTGCACCAGGTGACAATCTCTCATACTGATGTTGATAATCGAGCCGTCATACTTGCCCTGCACTGTGACTGTCTGTGATTTGATAAGCTGCTGCAGTTCACTGCCGTGCTCCCGGCTAAAAATACAACGGACACTTTGACGTAACGGACTGGAGTTTTTCGCTTCGAGAGTTAAGGAGAATAATGCCTGCGCTTCTTTTACATCGATTCTGGAGATAACTCCAGTTACTTTTAATATCTTATTAGCAAATTTTGCATCCGCTGCCGGACCTTCGGTTTCATAGGCGGAGATGAGTTCATCGACGGTTAGTTCCATCACCGGCTGGTCTATACCAGTACTCTCTTCCTCCTCTACTTCTTCCTCATATTCTTCTTCATACTCGTCCTCTTCGTATTCTCCCTCAATCTCTTCCCCCTCTTCCTCGTACTCATCTTCTTCAAATTCTTCTATTTCCGGTTCAGGTTCCGGTTCCGGCCTGCGCTTTTTAACGACCCTTCGCCTTTGCCTGTGTGCAGGCTCAGGTTCCGGTCTGGCTTTCTTAACCGATTTAGGTCTTTGCACGGGCTTTTCTTCTACCTCAGGCTCTTCTTCCTCTGTCTCTTCCTCGTATTCTTCTTCGTACTCCTCGTCGTCTTCGTATTCTTCCTCTGTTTCCATCTCAGGCTGCGGTTCAGGTCTGGCTTTCTTAATCGATTTAGGTCTTTGTACGGGCTTTTCTTCTACCTCAAGTTCTTCTTCTATCTCTTCTTCATACTCGTCATCTTCATATTCTTCCTCGATCTCTTCCTCGTACTCGTCTTCATACTCATTATCTTCGTATTCGTCTTCCGGTTCGGGCTCCGGTTCAGGTTCCGGTCTACGCCTTTTAACGACCCTTCGCCTTTGCCTGGGTGCAGGCTCAGGTTCTGGCCTGGCTCTCTTAACCGATTTTGGTTTTTGTACTGGCTCTTCTTCTACCTCAGGCTCTTCTTCCTCTGTCTCTTCCTCGTATTCTTCTTCAATTACCGTTTCTTCGATTACCTCATCCTCGACGTCCAGTTCATCATCATCGGAAACTATGCCTGCCCTCTCATCTTTTAGCTCTTTGTAGGTCTTATCAATTTTCTTATACGAGCCTGAAAATAACGGATAACCGCACCATTGGCAACACCAATCGATGGTTCTCCTTGTTTCACGACCGCAATTCGGGCATCTAGCCATTGATCACCTCTTCACATCTATTAGTATATCAAATTAATTACGGGTAAAGTCAGGTATGCAAAATAATTATAGCAGGGTTGCCTGAGGAGGATTTTTTTTGTTATATGGTATATCCAGATGCTCATATGCCAATCTGGTTGCCAGTCTTCCCCGTGGAGTTCTCTCCAGGAAGCCAAGTTGCAGTAAATAGGGTTCATAAACATCCATTATCGTATCGGAGTCCTCTCCTATCGCCGCAGCTATTGTTTCCAGCCCTACCGGCCCTCCGCCGAATTTTTCTATAATAGTATAGAGGACCTTACGGTCTGTTTCATCAAGTCCAATAGAGTCTACCTCTAATTTAGACAAAGCTTCAACAGCAACTGTCTGTGTAGCTATTCCATCAGCTTCGACCTGGGCGAAATCGCGGACTCTTCTCAACAGACGATTCGCTACACGCGGAGTCCCTCTTGCCCTGCTGGCGATCTCTTCAAGGCCTTGCTCCTCAATTTCTATACCCAGAATACGGGCAGAACGTTCGATAATTCTCTTGATAGACTCCGTATCATAGAAATCAAATCGATAGACGGAACCGAAACGGTCACGGAGAGGGGGACTCAGAAGAGCGTATCTTGTAGTTGCACCAATGAGTGTGAATGGAGGTAAGTTTAATCTCAGGCTTTTTGCTCCGGGACCTTTCCCGATTATAAGGTCAAGGGCAAAATCCTCCATCGCTGGATACAGTACCTCCTCGACTACCCGGCTTAAACGGTGAATTTCATCGATAAAAAGGATATCGCTGGCATGGAGGTTCGTCACTATAGCCGCCAGGTCGCCAGTGCGTTCGATAGCCGGCCCGGAGGTTACTTTTACATTAACTCCCATTTCGGCAGATATTATATACGCCAGTGTAGTTTTACCCAGCCCCGGCGGCCCATAGAACAACACATGGTCAAGGGGTTCACCACGACCCTTTGCAGCAGCGATAGCAATGTTAAGATTCTCTTTAACCTTTGTCTGTCCGTCGAAATCTTCAAGACTGCGAGGTCGCAGGCTCGTATCAATCGGAGAATCTTCCGTACTCTGCCTTCCTGAAATTATCCGTGCTATTGCCCTGTCCCTCCTGTCGTTAAATCCTGTTTCACGGTGCTATTATATCATATCCTTTGTTATAAATAAGATAAAAAAAGCTGTCCCGATTACATCGGGACAGCTAATATATCGCTAAGCGGTTGTGAAAACCTTATATCGCCAGTTCAGCCTCGTTGGCTTCATCCGCCCTGATAGCCAGTATGCTTTCTTCCTGTTCTTCCTCCCACTCAGATTTACCACTGGTCATTAACCTGAGCATTTCTTCTGAAACAGGTGAACGGGCAGGGATTAGTCTGCCTATAATGACATTTTCCTTTAACCCTACCAGCCTGTCGGTTGCGCCTCTTACAGCGGCTTCGGTCAATACCCGTGTGGTCTCCTGGAATGAAGCTGCTGCCAGCCAGCTGTTCGTACTCAGCGATGCCCTGGTAATACCCAGCAAGACAGTATGGGCCGTGGTCGGTTCTCCGCCTTCAGCAAGTACCTCAGAATTGATATCCTCGTACTGGAACCTGTCTATCAGTTCGCCGGGGATCAGTTCCGTGTCTCCGGCTGAGTCAACACGTACCTTGTTGAGCATCTGGTGGACGATAATTTCTATGTGTTTGTCACTGATATTAACGCCCTGTGAACGGTATACTCTCTGGACCTCATCAACCAGATATTGCTGTACGGCGTCCCTACCAAGTATATGAAGCATTTCCTGCGGATTTACCGAGCCGTCCGTAAGCTGCTGCCCGGCTCTCACTGTATCACCTGTCTGGATGCGGACCGGAATAGCTGCCGGTATCATATATTCTCTCTTATCCTGTTCTTCGTAGACAACTGTAATCTGGCCATCATCGATCTCGACCTGACCGGTAACGCCGGCTATGATCGCCTGCTCTCCATCGGCTACCGATACTTCCTTGGACTTACCTCCCCCGCTCGACTTCTTCGTTCCCTGAGGCTGGGCAAGGACGGTACCGACATCTACATATTGGCCTTTTTTGACCACGACTTTCCAGCCTTCAGGCAGTGTATATTCGTCACGGAAAATTTCCGTACTTGTGACCTCGATTTTGTCTCCGTCATCGCCGATTATCACTTCAGCCACTCCGGATATATCGGCAAGAATCGCCGGTACTTTGGGTGTTCTCGCTTCAAAAAGTTCTTCTACCCTGGGAAGACCACTGGTGATATCGAGTCCGACAACACCGCCGGTATGGAATGTCTGCAAGGTTAACTGCGTACCCGGTTCACCGATACTCTGGGCGGCAATAATGCCGACCGCCGTATTCATGTTGACTATTTCACCACGAGCCAGGTCTCGCCCGTAGCATGCCTGACATACACCGCGTCTTGATTGGCAGGTAAGAGGTGACCTTGCATGGACTTTTTCAATGCCCGCGTTAATTATCTCCTGTGCTTTGGCTTCGTCAATTTCTTCGTTTCGTTCGACAATCACCTCACCTGTTTCTGGATGTACCACTCTGGTTGCTGCCAGACGACCTATCATACGTTCGGAGAAGGAAGGTAACAGTTTCTTGTCCTCCGGTTCGGATATCCATATTCCGTCAATTGTGCCGCAATCTTCTTCGAGAACTATAACATCATGAGACGCATCGATAAGACGCCGAGTGAGATGTCCACTTTCAGAAGTTCTCAAAGCAGTATCTGTAAGACCTTTACGGGCGCCATGCGTGGAGATGAAGTATTCAAGAACGCTGAGTCCTTCACGGAAGCTCGCTTTAATAGGAAAGTCGATGATCCTTCCCGAAGGATTGGTCATCAGTCCTCTGAGACCCGCCATCTGCCTGATCTGAGAAATGTTACCTTTCGCTCCGGAATTTGCCATCATATAGATTCCGCCGTAATGATCAAGGCTGTCCGATATAGCATCCGCTATTTTGTTCGTAGTATCGGTCCACGCCTGGACGACGCCACTGTATCTTTCATCCTCGGTAATTATACCGCTGCTATACTGGTTCTCGAGTATTGCGGTTTTTTCTTCGGCTTCTGCTATCAGCGCAGGTTTAGCACTGGGCACCTGGATATCGTTCATAGCTACGGTGGTACCTGATTTTGTTGCAAAATCGAATCCCAGTTTTTTCAGATTATCCAGTACGACTGCCATCTCCTCGTCACTCAGTATCTTTGAACAACCCGTGACTACATTCTTCAAACCGGTCTTGTCTATTACTTCATTATAAAATCCGAGCTGTTCAGGCAGCACTTCATTAAATATTATCCTGCCGACACTGGTTGTTATCATCCCGCCACCATTTTTCGCATCCCTTACGTTGATTTCAGCCCTGAAATCGACTACACCGAGTTCATATGCAAGTTTTGCTTCCTCAAAACTGCCGAAAACCATCCCTTCGCCCTTCATCGCCGGGCGAATAGATGTTAAGTAGTAAACTCCGAGAACGATATCAAGGGTGGGAGTAACGATAGGTTCACCCGAACTTGGCAACAGCATGTTATGCATACTCAACATAGTTTCACGGGCTTCTCTTACGGCTGCTTTCGATAATGGGATATGAACAGCCATCTGGTCGCCGTCAAAGTCCGCATTGAAGGCGGTACAGACCATAGGATGAAGCTGTATTGCACTGCCATCGATCAATACAGGCTCAAATGCCTGTATACTCAACCTGTGCAGTGTAGGAGCACGATTCAGCAATACCGGACGTTCTTTTACGACTTCCTCAAGAATATCGTACATTTCCGGTTTTGCCCTTTCGACAAGTCTTCGGGCGCTTTTAATATTATGAGCGAGGCCACGCTCCAGCAGCTGGTGCATTACAAAAGGTTTGAATAATTCCAATGCGATCCTTCGGGGAATACCACACTGGTTTATTTTTAACGTAGGACCGACAACAATTACCGAACGTCCGCTGTAATCTACACGCTTACCCAGCAGGTTCTGTCGGAAACGTCCCTGTTTTCCTCTAAGCATATCTGAAAGCGATTTTAATTTATGATTTCCGCTGGTTGCGTATGCCTGCCCTCGCTTGCCGTTATCGATAAGCGAATCAACAGCCTCCTGGAGCATTCTCTTCTCATTACGTATGATAATCTCCGGAGCTCCTGTTTCCATCAGGTGACGGAGACGGTTATTACGGTTAATCACTCTCCGGTACAGGTCATTGGTCCCGCTGATAGCAAATTTTCCACCGTCAAGCTGTACCATCGGTCTAAGATCCGGGGGTAATACCGGTAGTACCGTACAGATCATCCATTCCGGCTTCGAACCGCTGCGGCGTATAGCTTCAACAACCTGTAATTGCTTACTCGCTTTTTTCCGTCGCTGTCCCGAATTCGAACGCGTTTCCTGGAGAAGCTGGTTTCTTAATTCGTTAAGATTGATACCCTTGATAACCTGAAGGATGGCTTCGGCTCCCATACCGGCACTAAATACCTGGGGATATTTCTGAGAAAGATCCTGGTATTGGGTCTCGGTAAGAAGCATCCTGACATGCAGATCACGCAATTGTTCCAGTACAGCGTTATTCTGCTCTATGAGAAGTTCTTTTTCTTCTTCCCATTTGCTCCGCATATCATTGATTTCTTCAACGGTTGCTTCCTTCATATCGGCAATTACTTTCTCCAGGGCTTCCTGACGGGCTGTAATATCCTCCTGGAGATTTTCTGCCGCTTGTTCCAGTGCCAGTTCGCGTTCCTCATCGTTTACGGAAGTAACGATATAATGAGAAAAATAGAGTACTCTCTCAAGATTACGAGGAGACATATCGAGAAGAAGTCCCATCCGACTTGGAATGCCTTTCGCAAACCAGACATGACTTACCGGACAGGCTAATTCTATATGCCCCATACGTTCTCGCCTGACCTTCGACTGGGCTACCTCCACTCCGCATTTATCGCAGATAACACCCTTGTAACGTATCCTCTTATATTTCCCACAAAAGCACTCGTAGTCTTTTGTCGGTCCAAAAATCCTTTCACAAAAGAGTCCGTCCCTTTCCGGTTTGAGTGTACGGTAGTTGATTGTCTCCGGTTTGGTAACTTCACCATAGGACCAGCTTCTTATCTGTTCCGGTGAAGCAAGGGAGATACGTACTGCATCAAAATCATTTACTTCAAGCATTAATCATCCTCTCCTAATTCGGACTCGTTAGGTTTTTCATCTACCTCAACATCAGTTTTTATCTCTTCGTCGTC
Organism: uncultured Dehalococcoidales bacterium; assembly: GCA_964493985.1. Lineage (GTDB taxonomy): Bacteria > Chloroflexota > Dehalococcoidia > Dehalococcoidales > UBA2162 > MGML01. The sequence goes on along the minus strand of CAZBQL010000015.1, from coordinate 12,638 downwards.
AGTCTCCTTTTCCTCAGGATATTCATCGATCGATTCTTCTTCGTCTTCTATCTTTAAACTCATTTCGATATCTTCGACTTCATCGCTTGTTTCTTCCTTTTCTCCATCCGTAATCGGTTCCATGCTCATCTCAGGTTCATCGGCAGATTCGTCATCTGTGCTTTCTTCCTTATCCGTATCTTCTGTCTCTTTCACGCTGTCGATCTCAGCTTGTACCTCAGGCGCGATCGTGAGTTCAACGCCCGCTCCGGCACCGCCGATTATGCTCTCAATAGACTCTTCAGGCGAACCAATATCCGAGTCGATACCCGGTATTTTCGGTTCTTCGAAGGTGCTTCTCTCTTCTTCATTTATAACCTCGATAGCCAGGCCGAGACTCTGGAGTTCCTTGACCAGGACTTTGAAAGACTCTGGTACACCGGGCTGCAGTATATCTTCATTTTTAACGATGGCTTCATAGGCTTTTGCTCTGCCGATCACATCATCGGATTTTATCGTCAGTACTTCCTGCAGGTTGTGAGCAGCGCCATAAGCCTCCAGTGCCCACACCTCCATTTCACCGAATCTCTGACCGCCGAATTGGGCCTTACCTCCAAGCGGCTGCTGGCTGATCAGTGAGTATGGTCCGGTTGAACGAGCGTGGACCTTATCTTCAACAAGGTGATTGAGTTTCATCATATAAATGTAACCGACCGTTATAGGATTATCGAACATTTCACCTGTACGCCCGTCGCGCAACATAACCTTTCCTACGGTAGGGGGTGGGTAATTCTTTTCCGTACTTATCTGTACTACTACTTCTTCGAGTCTCTGCGCATCGAGGTCCTTGTTTTGTATCCCCATATTCTCGAGCCATAACCTCAAGCAGACTTCCCTGGCTACGCCGGAATGTCCGTCATCGAATACTTCGTCAGCGTTATAGCCGCGACTTTGCACCCACTCTTTAGCTTTCTCAAGCTGGATGTCACCGTTATTATTTGCAGGGTCTATGTTTACTGCACCGGCTTCCTGTGCAATCCATGCTTTGGCGAGGACGTCCTCTATGGATGTATCCGTTGCACCATCAAATACCGGAGTTAACGCTCTGAAACCGAGTATTTTTGCCGCCCACCCGAGATGAGTCTCGAGTACCTGCCCGATATTCATTCGGGACGGTACACCTACCGGATTCAGAATAATGTCAACAGGAGTGCCATCCGGAAGGAACGGCATCTCCTCGACCGGGGCGATAATAGATACGACACCTTTATTGCCATGACGTCCCGCAAGTTTGTCGCCCACCGCATTTCTGCGTCTCTGGGCAACCCAGACTTGCACAAGCTGGTTGACACCGGCGGCAAGGTCGTTTCCACTGAATACTTTTACACTAATAACCTTTCCCCATTCGCCGTGGGGTACACGGAGAGAAGTATCTTTAACCTCACGAGCTTTTTCGCCGAATATCGCTCTGAGAAGTTTTTCCTCGGCTGACAGTTCGGCTTCACCCTTCGGCGTAATCTTCCCTACCAGTATATCATCGGGACCGACCGCGGCTCCTACCCTGATGATACCGTTTTCATCGAGTTCACGGAGGCTTTCTTCACCGACGTTCGGAACGTCTCGGGTAATTTCTTCGGGTCCAAGCTTGGTGTCTCTAGCTTCAACTTCGTGCTTCTCGATGTGAATCGAGGTAAACACATCATTTTCAACCAGGCGACTGCTGACAATTATGGCGTCTTCGAAGTTATAACCTTCCCAGCTCATGAAAGCACATAACACGTTTTGCCCCAGAGCCAGTTCTCCCTTTTCCATGGATGAACTGTCTACCAGTACCTGACCTGCTTTGACCCTATCACCCTTATATACCATGGGACGCTGGTTGGTACAGGTACCCTGGTTGGTGCGGACGAATTTCATCAACTGGTAATTGTCTACTTCACCCTCATCGGTAGTAACCTGTATCAGTGAACTTGTGGCTGAAGTAACGACTCCGGATCTTCGTGCTATAAGTACCTGTCCGCTGTGTTTCGCTGCTTCTTCTTCCATGCCTGTGGCTACCAGCGGGGCTTCCGGTGAAAGCAAAGGTACAGCCTGGCGCTGCATATTCGATCCCATCAGAGCACGGTTGGCATCATCGTGCTCAAGGAACGGTATCAGCGAAGCCGAAACGCTGAATATTTGCTTGGGTGATACGTCCATATACTGTATCTTGTCGGGCGATTCGTAAAGATAGTTACCACTCATCCTTACCTCTACCTTTTCATCGACGAATTGACTTTTGTCATCAAGGCTGGCATTCGCCTGAGCGATCACATACCGGTCTTCTTCGTCAGCCGGCAGATAAACTACGGACGATGATACGAACGGGACTACCTTTACGGTGATAGGGGCTGCTGCCACTATTTTCTCGATGTGTTTCTTTGTTATTGTAGAACCGGTTTTGGCTATAATATTCCCGTCATTATCTTCTATTTTTTCTCTGACTGTCCTGCCCTCAAGTTGATCGAACTCATCACTCACTTCCGATATTACTTTTCGATAAGGCGTCTCAATGAAGCCGTAACGGTTGATTCTTCCGTATGTAGCCAGTGAACCGATAAGCCCGATGTTCGGGCCTTCAGGAGTCTCAATAGGACAAATTCTCCCGTAGTGGGAATAATGAACGTCGCGGACTTCAAATCCTGCCCTGTCGCGGGATAGACCTCCGGGCCCCATTGCGGAAAGACGACGTTTGTGTGTAAGTTCGGTCAGCGGATTGGTCTGGTCCATGAACTGCGAAAGCTGAGAACTTCCGAAAAATTCTCTTATAGCGGCAACAACAGGACGTATATTCACCAGGGCACTCGGAGTAGCCGACTCCGTCGGGATCGTACTCATTCTCTCTTTGGCCACTCTCTCCAGCCGTACCAGACCTATGCGAAACTGGTTCTGGATAAGTTCTCCAACTGTACGAACACGCCTGTTACCCAAGTGGTCAATATCATCGGCATTATCAGTACCGATATTGACCATCATCACGTGCCTGACTATTTCAACAATATCTTCACGGGTAAGGGCTTTCTGTTCTTCGGGAATATTAAGTCCCAGTCTCTTGTTCAACTTGTATCGTCCGACAGAGCCCAGATCGTAATGGACCGGATTGAAGAACATATTTTCGATCAGTCGACGGGCGTTCTCGATGTTAGGCGGATCGCCTGGTCGCATTTTTCTGTATATACTTAGAAGGGCTTCCGACTGGTCCCTTACCTGCGGTTCACGGTCCATCGTAGTATTTATAAAATTGATTTCCGGCGAATCGCCACCGGTCCCATAGAGTTGAAGCAGTTCTTCATCACTGCTGTAACCGATAGCACGCAACAGCGTTGTCGCCGGTATTTTCCGCTTACCGTTAATCTTGACGGATATCACTCCCTGGTTATTGGACTCGAATTCCAGCCAGGCACCATGCCCGGGGACCAGCTTGGCATGACAAAGCCTGCGGCCACTGTTAGGGTCTTCCTCGGCAACAAAATAGACTCCCGGAGAACGTAAAAGCTGACTGACTACAACGCGTTCGGCGCCACCGGTGATAAAAGTACCCTTGGTTGTCATCAGCGGAATGTCTCCGAAAAACAGGTCCTGCTCTTTTATTTCTCCTGTTCCTTTGACAAGCAGCCTTGTTTTAATATAAAGAGGAGCTGAATATGTCAGGTCTCGCTGACTGCATTCCTGTTCGGAATTCCTGGGTTCACGGAACTCATAACCAATAAAACTAATTTCCTGCCTGTTTCCGGTAAAGTCTTTAATAGGGGAAATCTCTTCCAGTAGTTGTTTAAGTCCTTCTTCCTGCAACCATCTGAACGAGTCTAGCTGTACCTGGATAAGATTAGGGACTGTCAGTATCTCCGGTAGTCTTGCGTAAGATTTTCTGGTAATAGCGGGTAGTTTTCTCTCGACATCTTTAGGCGGCACATACACCATGCGTAGCACAACTCCTTAAGCTAGGATTTATTGATTCCGGATTATGGCAATAATAATCCCCTAATTTTGGACATAGTAAAATTAGCGAATAATAAGAGGATCTAAAATAAGAAAAGTGAAATTCTCTGAAGGCATAATCCCGCAGGGTAATATTAACACTCAAATATAAGGTTTGTCAAGCAAATAATATTAAATTTTTATATATATTTTTCTCTTATGCGATTCCATAGTTCACTGAGTCTCTTCTTCAGCTCTTCATAACTGCCGTCATTTTCGATAACGACGTCTGCATATTTGGTCCGTTCTTCGTTTGGTGTCTGAGCGTGAATCCGTGTAAGAATTTCCTGTTTTGTCAGTCCTCTTGACTCCTGCAGGCGTTTCACGACAGTGTCTTCGGTAGCCACTGTGACCCATATTTCGTCAGCCAGATGGTCCCACCCTGCTTCTACCAGCAGAATTACTTCAAGTACCACCACTTCTACTCCCTGCTTCCTGAACTCTTCAAGACGTGACCTGGTCAATTCATAAGCCCTTGGGTGAATTATCTCGTTGAGAGTTGAGAGTGCAGTGGGATTATTAAACACAATTTCTCCCAGTTTTTTCCGGTCTATTTCACCAAGCGAGTTAAGTACTCCTTCTCCGAATGTTTCCACCACTTTCTGCAGCCCCTCGGTACCAGGGTTGAATACTTCGTGAGCTACTTTATCGGCATCGATCACTTTCGCCCCGAATTCTGCAAGTATGTGTGCTGCTGTGCTTTTACCGCTGCCAATTCCGCCGGTAAGACCAATTACCTTCATCAGGCATTTCCTTTAATACTTGTTGATTTCTGAAATGAGAACTACCTTCCCAGCCAGCCTTGTTTCGTTATTAAACCTCTTACGTATGCCGCTTGACCAAGGTGCTGAAGACCATCATTGATGACCCCGGTAATCACCCTGTAAACCGGTCTGCTGCTATTGAATGTCGGGCTGTACACCTCTTGCTCCAGGACGGATTCTTCAAGCTCATTGCCTATATAGTCCTTAATTCTCTCCAGCACAGAGCGGTGGTATTCCATGATTGTCAGGGAATCGGGTGCCTTAAAATCTTTCACTTCTTTCGCGGTATGACCGTATCCCGTTTCGGCAGGATCAGGTCTTCGGTCAAAACGGGCATACCAGCCTTCGCTTATCCATAACTGCTCCAGTCCCATTAATTCGGACATATTTCTATCATGACTGCGTGTCAGGTGCCATGTCAACCAGCCTATCGTGTTTGCATCACGCGAAGGTTGGCTGTTCAGTTGTTTCGGTGTAAGGTCCTCGAGCACCTGGGCCAGTTGCGCTGCTATCCTGTCGAATATGTCCATTATCATTTCCTGCCAGGTCATGGTATCCTCCCGATCTTATTACTGTCGCTTATTTGCCCTGAACATTATTCAGTGCGGTTTTCTATCATACATGGTACCTGTATTATGAAACAATTATTTCTCTCACTATAAATATTTAAATTTCTCTTGCTAAGGTAAGTCCCCATACGGATAATACACCCGCTTCTTTCAGTACTCCTGCGCAGGCGTCCAGTGTTGCTCCCGATGTCGATACATCATCGATCAGGATAACTGACCTTCCTGTTAATCTTTCATCACGGATGCTGAATACGCCCGACACATTTTTCTTTCGTTCCTCGACATTGGCGCTTCTTGCCTGGGGCATCGACTTCTCATGTTTTACCAGGCTGTTTTGAATTACCGGCAGTCCGGAGAGTTTTGCCAGTTCTTTTGCCAGAAGGGCGGATTGATTATATCCTCTTTCTCTGATACGGGACTTGTGAAGCGGTACAGGTACAAGTGCATCACCCCGGACGGGAGTTATCTTCATAAAATCGTAAAGGAGCCCGGCAAGCATTGGAGCTATAGCTCGTAAGTTCCTGTATTTTAGCTGGTATACTGCCTGCTGAATAACACCTTCGAAGCGAAAAGGGGAACGAATCCCGTCTATTTCTGCTTTCCAGCGTATACAATCCGAACAAAGGATTCCGCTTGCCTGGGGTCTTCCACAAAGAGGGCACACCGGGGGTACGATTAATGGTTGAGATAGAAGACATGAATCACAAATGAAAGAGCCTTCTTTCCTGCATCCTACGCAATATCGGGGAAAAAGAATATCGAGGGCTATCTCCCCTAGTCTTGATACTTGAGGGAGCACAGTCACCATCCGTATTTTTAATGATATTTTACTGGTATGGGACGGTATTAACGGGCTCGGCTGTTATGCAAGGTGCCACTCATTATGGGTTCGTCGATGTAGACATCACCGTTCCTGATCTTCAGATTGTAGCCGCAATCAGGGTTGGTACAAACCCATGCTTTGTAGTAAATATTCGCCCCCTGGCTGCCGAAATCGGACAGGGGTACCAGATCTCCGGACTTACATCTCTGACACTTTGGAAAGTTTCCTTGTTCCACGGGGGTCCTCCTCCCAACCTATATTTATTCTTGCTTTAAATTTGACTTAGTATACACTAAACGATAATCGTTTTCAATATTTTATCCGAGCCTGATTGAACCTAAGCTGGTATAAAGGGCACCCTGTCTGGTCAAGCGGCTTTTCATCAGGTTAACTGAGTCCACTCTAATGATACCACCCGTAAAAGGCGTACCGGTTACCATATCCCCCAGTCTTTTCCTTTCATCCGGCGTGGCATGATCGCGGACTCGTGCCAGTGTCAGGTGAGGAGTAAAATTACGTTTTTCACGGGGAAAGCTCAGCCTTTCCATCTCTATTTCGATGCTCTTCTGAAGCTGTTTTAACTGCTCTATATCTCCGGCAATACCTGTCCAGACAACCTGCGTTCTGGCAGGATTGGGGAAAACTCCCAGTCCCGCCAGTTGAATTTGAAACGAAGGTGTCCCACCGACTCCGCGTTTTATAGCGTCCAGGATTTCAGTCACCCTGTCTGAGGAAATGTCACCAAGGAACTGGAGTGTCAGGTGAATACTCTCAGGATTTACCCACTTTGCCGGGGTGGAATTTCCAGACATAAGGACGGACTTGATCTCTTCAAGTTCATTTTTAATATTATCAGGTAGCTCTATAGCAATGAAAGCACGAATTGTGTCCATTTTCATTTCACATCTGTCATTGCGAGACTCGACGTCAACAGCCGAGACGTAGCAATCTATATTAATCTTTTAATACTCAAACAAACCACATATCTAAATCCCGAGAAGTTTCCTGGCATTATCCTCCAGGATCATTTTTCTGGTCTCATCCGGCAGGTCCAGCGAATTGATCTCGCCCAGTAATCTTGCTGGTTTAAGTAAAGGATAATCGGTGCCGAACAGGACCTTGTCAGGACCGACCAGGTCTGCAACCTGTGTGTATATAAGAGGTGAATACAGGAAAGGTGAAGCGGCGGTATCGAAATATACATTTTCCATCGCTTTTTTCACTTCCGGCATTAACGCGTAGAAGGGCAGTCCTCCTCCCCAGTGGGCGCAGACTATTTTCAGGTCAGGATAGTTAACGATAAACGGATAAAGTATTTCCGGAGTCACGCTCCCTTTACCCTGGTACTGGTGTCCTACCGGTTCCGAGGCATGTGTTAACAATATCAATTCATGTTCAATAAGAAACTCGACAAAACATACCTCTGATTCTTTGTCCAGGAGGTTGAATTGCTGAATATCCGGTCTGATTTCACCGATTCCTCTGATTCCCCCCCGGACGCATCTTTCCATCTCTTTCAAAGCCGAATCCGGAAACAGGGGCTGTACGGAGCCGAAACCAACGAGCCGGTCCGGAAAACGTGCAATCGATTCCATCATATAATCGTTGGTCTCCACACATAGTTCCTGGGTACTCCAGCCTATGTTAAGGATTACCGAGATATCGATTCCTTCGCTGTCCATACTCTCGATAAGCTCATCGGTGGTAACGAGTTTAGCCTTTTCATCCGAGTACAGTCCGGCAAAACAGGGGTCTGCCTTGACGTATGTACCCCTGTTCTCTTTAATCCGGGGAGGAAATATGTGAGTATGAAAGTCTATGATCACCGCAATATTATAATGCAAGGTTTTCTAGACTTCAATCGATTTTAATTTATAGTGTATTGGTGAGAAAACAAAAGCTCTGAGGAGATATACGGATATAAACAGGTAACAATTAGTTCTGAACGACAATAGTATACGTTATTCGGATATTCGATGAGTTGCGGTAGAGGGCAGGCTGGGTTATTATAGTAATAGTTAGCAATCTAACGGTTAGAGTGCTAATAAAAATTGATCCAATATCGGATTGATTTTAATCTTTTATTCTCAGGAAGGAGGGAAAGAATGGCGGCTAAATCGGTAAAACTTGAACCTTTGGCGGACAGAATGGTAGTCAGACCCATCGCGAGAGAGGAAGTGACCAAGGGAGGGATCGTTCTGCCAGACACAGCAAAAGAGAAACCCCAGGAAGGGGAAGTGCTTGCTGTGGGTCCGGGGAGAATGTCCGATGATGGAGTTCGGATACCCATGGACATTAAAAAAGGTGACGTAGTGCTGTACTCCAAGTACGGAGGGACCGAAATTAAAGTCGAGGATGAGGAACTCATCATCCTGCGCGAGAGCGATATTCTCGCTAAAAAACCGAAAAAATAACAGGAATTGTGAGGAGGATGAAAATTGGCTAAACAGATTGTATTTGATGAAGAAGTTCGACACGCCCTCAAGAAAGGGATAGACACACTTGCTGATGCTGTAAAAGTCACCCTGGGACCTAAGGGACGCCCGGTTGCTCTTGATAAGAGATGGGGTGCACCGTCGGTAATCGATGACGGCGTAACTATTGCCAAGGAAATCGAACTTCCCGACCCATTTGAAAATATGGGTGTCCAGCTGGTCAAAGAAGCTGCCAGCAAAACGAATGATGCCTGCGGTGACGGCACCACAACGTCTACGATACTCGCTCATGCTATCATAACCCACGGATTCAAGAATGTAGCAGCCGGCGCAGAACCTTTGTCTCTGAAGAAAGGTATCGAAAAGGCTACCGAGGCAATTATTAATGAACTTAAGAAAGTATCCACAGAAGTAAAGGGCAAGGAACAGATTGCACAGGTTGCCAATATTGTCGCCAAAGACCAGAAAATCGGTGACCTTATTGCCGAAGTGATGGAAAAAGTCGGCAAGGACGGCGTTATTACCGTTGAAGAGTCCAAGGGACTTGAATACGAAACAGAATTTGTAGAGGGTATGCAGTTCGACAGGGGCTACATCAGCGCTTATTTCGTTACCAATACCGAGAAAATGGTTTGCGAACTCGACGATCCCTACATTCTCTTGACCGACAAGAAAATCTCTGCTATCTCCGACCTGCTTCCCGCGCTGGAGAAAATTCTACAGGTATCCAAGAACCTGCTTATCGTTGCCGAAGATATCGACGGCGAAGCTCTTGCCACCCTGGTAGTCAACAAGCTTCGCGGCACCCTGAATGTCCTGGCGGTTAAAGCTCCCGGATTCGGTGATCGCCGCAAAGCCATGCTTGAAGATATGGCAATTTTGACAGGCGGCACCGTGATATCCGAGGATATCGGCCGCAAACTTGATTCCGTTACGGTCGACGACCTGGGTCGTGCCCGCCGCGTTACTTCCGATAAAGACAACACTACAATTGTCGAAGGTAAAGGTGAGGATGCTGCTATCACGGCCAGGATAAAGCAGATAAAGGCACAGATAGAAGAGACCACTTCCGATTTCGATCGCGAAAAACTCCAGGAAAGACAAGCCAAGCTGGTCGGTGGCGTTGCCGTAATCAAAGTCGGTGCTGCTACTGAGACAGAGCTTAAAGAAAGAAAGCATCGTGTGGAAGACGCACTCTCGGCGACACGCGCAGCCGTGGAAGAGGGAATTCTTCCCGGTGGTGGAGTTGCTCTTCTCAATGCTCTACCGGCTCTCGATAAACTGAAGGTCAGTGATGACGAGGCGGTCGGTGTTGCCACGGTGAAGAAAGCCGTTGAAGAACCTATTCGCTGGATTGCCGAAAACGCCGGTAAAGACGGCTCGGTGATAATCGACGCTGTCAAGAAGAGCAAACCGGGCGTTGGCTATGACGCTAATGACGACGAGTTCTGCAACATGGTTGAAAAGGGTATCATCGACCCGACCAAGGTTGTCAGGTCAGCCCTTCAGAATGCAGCCAGTATTGCTGCCATGGTCCTTATCACCGAATCTCTGGTAACCGATATACCCGAGAAGAATACCACGCCTGCAATGCCGGGCGGCGGAATGGGTGATATGGGCGGCATGATGTAGTAATACATCACACCGGTCACTCTTACGTTAAAGATCACGAAAAGCCCCGATTATTTCGGGGCTTTTCTATTTCATTGTGCTAATCAGCATCCCGATGAAATAGGGATGACCATCTAAGTGTAAAACACCCTTGATAAAAGGTGGAGGTTGCTTACATCCTTTGATTTAATTTATATACAATGATATCGTTTTATTCAATAGTGTAATACTTTTCTATAAACATTTGTTGTATTTTTATATTATGAAAAGAAAATATTCATATCGAATTAGTCAAATATTGCTTTTTGGGGCATTCATCATCATCTTGATTATCGTAATAGTTCAGTCTTCATTCGAAAACTCCACTACTATGAAAGCTGTTGCTGTAGATTTTTTCTTTTACGGACTTCACGTTATATATTTCCGTAAAGAGTGGACTCTTGATTGGACTAGACTTAGAAGTTTTTACCCTGGTATTATACGAACTCTCACTCCTACATATTCAACATCTTACACTTGCTTTCTTGGTTTATGTTTAATCATATTTTCTGTAATAATTTTTATTTCTTCTTTCCACTATTGACCTATATCGTACCTTCTAAGAACAGATTTCAGTGAAATTATTTATTGATAAAATAATGCGTCCTTTGGGCACCCACATTTCACTCATTTAGTTTTAAAGACTAATTTCATTCTCTGGTTTTATTATGATAGTAGTTTAGTACTTTCATTTAATCATACCTGTGATAAATTAAAATATGATACAATAACATTGTACTTGACATTTGTAAAGTCTGTTCAGTAGAATCTAGATATATTTCTAGTATGAATCATCCACTATTTGTATTATTTGTTAACTATATATAAAGGCGGACATCATGTCTAAGGTACGACCTTTATCAAATAAACCTCTAGTAGAAGCCATACTTGAAATCAAGTGGGAAATACCTCAAGAAGCGGGAGATCCTCGATATTCATTATTTGTCGGGAGGTTATATGATAGAGTTCAATCTGATTATCCATTCCACCAAGAGCTTCCTGCCTCAATGATGCCGCCACCTGTCTCAAATAACTTAGTACAACATCGTTTTCGTATAGCTGAAGAAAAATGGCCACTTGTTCAGATCGGCCCTGGTATAGTTACCCTTAACGATACAGAGAACTATATATGGAGTGATTTTGGAGATCGTGCGAAACGCTTTGTTGATGCAATATACAAGGCTTATCCAAATACAGATTTGTTTAAAGTAACACATATAAATTTACGTTACATTGATGCCTTCGATTTGGAAGATGAAAATATGATGCTTTTCTTGGAAGAAAAGTTGAAAACTAAAATACTTTTACCTTCAGCTTTATTCGAAAATAATAACATTAACTCGTCACCTTATTCAATGGGATTAAATGTTATGTTTACTAGTAATTCCCCTTCAGCAAATATACAAGTCAAGTTTAATAGCGGAAAACATAAAGAACTCCCTGCCATAATTATGGAATTGGGAGTTTATTCAAACTCTCAAGATATGCCGAATATGCCATCAGAATTCAGTGATTGGATAGAAAGTTCTCATAATCTGAGTGACGAATGGTTTTTTACTTTTATTGAAGGTGAGTTAGAAAGGAAATATTCTGGTGAATAGTGTTCCCATATATGAAATAGAAGAGCAAGATATATCCTCTCGAGATGTTTTGTCTCTTCCAGAATATAGAATAGCAAACAGACCCTTCTTCATGTTTGGTAATACTATTACTACTGGTGCGGTTATAGTGCCATATATTCAAGACCCGATTGCATTAGCTGCTTCAACTACCATCTGTTCGGGATTGGTAGTTTTACCTTCTCTCGAAATGGATTCTATTGAGATATGTACGGTTCCTGCAGTAAGGGTTCAATACAATAATCGCACACTAATAAATGAATTTTTAAATACAATCGGTCAGAACTTACTTGATCAAATTATCGACTTGATTCAAAGCAACTCTCTCAGACAAGGATGGCCTTTAAGTTATATTGATATAGAATATCTGGAAGATATCGAAATTGAGGATTGGCATTACGTTCTGTTAAACCTGATATTCGATACGACATTTGAACATGCAGAAATCATTCTTTGCCAGTGTTATGAACTATTAGACGAATTATCCGAAACTTTAAACCCAGAAGCACAAGAGATCTTGCAACAAAGGCTTTATCTCAATGCCGGAACTATATTATGAATCCATTAATCCCGAGGATTACCTTCAATTAGCCAAATCACTTTCTTCGCAAGATGACGGTGTTGCTAAACGTACTGCAGCGGACCGTGCCTACTATGCAGTATTCTTGTCTGGAAGAGAGCTTCTCTCAGAAAAAGGTTATCTTACACCACTAAATAGTGAACGAGATCACGAAAAGGTTGTCAACAAACTACAAGAAGCAAAATTACTAGGTAGCTATGGA
>CAZBQL010000014.1:27020-44639 GCA_964493985.1 uncultured Dehalococcoidales bacterium | reverse complement strand
CCCTTAATGAAAGTCTGATAAAGGAAATCCGAGAACGCACGGAAGTCGAGAGTCTTTATAGAACACTGACCGAAAACTCTACGACCGGCATCTATATCGTACAAAAAGGCAAGTTCGTCTTCTTTAATGAAGTGTTCAGAATGAATTGTGGATATCCCGTAAATGAATTACTGGGTATGAATTCCCTCGATCTTATTCATCCTGAGGACAGGGAATATGTCAGGCGCTCCGCGAGGGATATGTTAAAGGGATTAAGAACTCAGCCATATGAATTCAGAATAATCAGCAAATCAGGAAATATCGTATGGTCATGGGAGAAAGTGACCAGTATTATATACAATGGCGAAAGAGCCGCTATGGGGAATTTCATCGACATCACCGAGAGGAAAAAGACCGAAGAAGCCCTCAGTCTATCCGATGCTATTCTCAAGTCGATCCATGAAGGTGTAATCGGTATGGATACCGAGTTTAATATCACGTACTGGAATGATATCTGCGAATCCATGTTCGGTATCACCGCTGATGAAGCGAATGGTAAGTTTATCGGTAATCTGTTACAGATGGAAGAAGAGTACGAGGGGCAGAATGATAATCGGATGAAAATCCTGTTTGAACAAGGTTATAACAATGAAGAGCAACTATACATAACTCCTAAAGGGGTACTCTGGGTCGACGTCCACGTTCAGGCGATAGAACAGGACGGTGAACGAATGGGGTGGGTTACCCTGGTAAGTGATATTACCGAACGCAAGAAAATGGAAAAAGAGATAAAAGAGAATGAAGAAAGGTTCTCCAGCATTTTCTATTATAATCCTCTGCCGATGAGCATATTTTCTCCAAAAACGCGCGAAGTGCTGGATGTAAATTCCGCTTTCGCGGGACAATGCGGGTTGCCCCCTGAAGAATGTAGAGGAAAACCGATCGATGACATAACAGATTTTGTCGACCTGGCAAAACGTGATGAGCTAACAAGGTTAATGCAGGACAATGGAAAGGTTGACGGTTTTGAAGCTCAGATTGTGCTGAGTTCAGGAGAAGTAAGGACAATGCTGCTGTCGAATCGGTTAATCACACTCGACGGTGAAGAATATTTCGTTACTGCTTCTAATGATATTACTGAAAAGAAACGTTGTGAAGAACAAATACAAATGACTAACAAGCAACTGGATGAACAAAATGAGCAACTTCACATCCAGGCTAAACAGTTACTGCAACAACGACAGGAACTGGTTGAAAAGAACAGAGAAATAGAACGTGCGAACCAGATGAAGTCAGAATTTCTGGCAAGTATGTCACATGAACTCCGCACACCGTTAAATGCGGTAATAGGATTTTCCGAATTAATGCTGGATGGAATTACCGGCGACGTCAATGATGAACAGCAAGAATGCCTGAATGACATTCTCAGCAGTGGACAACATCTCCTCGAGCTAATAAATGATGTTCTTGATCTGTCCAAGGTAGAGGTCGGCAAGATGGAGTTCAGACCGGTTAATCTGGATATATCAGACGTTATCAATGAAGCGGTTCAAACGGTGAAGTCATTAATGGACCAGAAAGAGCACACGGTAAATATACGTGTTGAAGAAGGTATCGGGCAAATTTATGCTGACAAAAGCAGATTGAGACAGGTATTGCTTAATTTACTCAGTAACGCCACCAAGTTTACACACCAGGGCGGAGCAATAGATGTGACCGCTGAAATAAAAGACGGTATGTGTCTGATAGGTGTAAAAGATAACGGAATTGGAATTAAAAAAGAAGACCAGGAGAAAATATTCGAAGTATTTACCCAGGCTGAGACAATACATGATGAAACTCCGAAGGGGACCGGCTTAGGTCTTACCCTGACAAGGCAGTTTCTAATGGCAATGAACGGAGAGATCTGGGTGAAGAGTGAATACGGTAAGGGAAGTACTTTTTTCTTTACGATTCCTTTTGTCAAATCGGTAGATACAGCATCCGAATCAACCGAAGCAACCATTACCGGAAAAGCAGGTCAACGATCTATCCAAAGAAAACAAGTAATGGTGCTGATTATAGATGATGATCCCGTGACCAGGAGACTATTCTCAGCTTGGTTAACGGAGGAAGGGTACTTGATCACTGAAGCTTCAAATGCTGATGAAGGGGTAAAACAGGCAGATACATTGCTTCCGGATATAATCATCCTGGATATCCTGATGCCGTATAAGGATGGATGGTATGTACTGAAAGAACTGAAATCAAAGGCAAAAACCAGTGATATACCGGTAGTTATTACTTCATTCGGTGAAGAAAAAGAAATGGCTTTCAGTCTTGGAGCAATCGATTATTTTAATAAACCGATTAATAAGAAGAGATTTCAAAAACGCATTGCCGAAATCGGCCTAAAACAACACGACAGAGTGCTGGTCGTCGATGATAATCCGGCTGACATACGTCTTGTGTCATCCATATTAGAAGCGGAAGGTATCACAACCTTTTCAGCCCATGGTGGTAAAGAAGGTATAGAGATAATTGTCAGAGAAAAGCCATCGTTAATTGTACTCGACCTTATGATGCCGGACCTTTCAGGATTCGAGGTAATCGAAAAACTCCATGAAACGGAAGAAACTAAGAATATTCCTATCATCGTTCTGACAATAAAAGATCTCTCAAATGACGAACTATGTTTTCTGAGAAATCAAACCGAAGGAGTGGTTAAAAAGGGTTCTTTTGACCGTGAAGATTTTCTTTCTTGCATAAATAAGCTGTTAAAGTCTGAAGCATTATAACTCAAATATTACCGGAGAAGATATTATGCCGAAAAAAGTAATGATAGTTGAAGATGATCCTAAAAACTTAAAACTGGCGATGATGACATTAAAGTCACGTGGCTATGAGTTGATATACGCCGTCGATGGAGAAGAGGCTGTAAGTACAGCTCTCAATGAAAAACCAGATATTATCTTGATGGATATGCAATTACCAAAGATAAGCGGGATAGACGCCACAAAACAGATCAGGGAACATCCTGATTTTGCACAAATACCTATACTTGCATTGACTGCTTATGCGATGAAAGGCGATGAAGATAAGTATATCGATGCCGGTTGCACTTCTTACATGTCTAAACCCATTAATACGAAAGAATTACCAATGAAGGTTGCGGAATTGCTTGGTGAGTAATACGTTCTACTGCAAAGAATTCATTTTTTAACGACCGGGAGGTTATCGTGCCAAAAATACTGGTTATTGACGATGATCCAGCAGGCCAGAGATTAATTAAATATATACTTACTCCCGAAGGATATGAAGTTATTACTGCTTCTAACGGCATTCTGGGATTACAGATGGCAACTGAGCAATCTCCTGAGCTTGTCATACTTGACATAATGCTTCCAGGCCTCGATGGTTTTGAAGTGTGCAGAAGACTCCGCGAAGGGTCCAATACGGCGAACATTACTATCGTAATGCTTTCCGGGAAGGCCCAGGAAAGTGATAGAGACACAGGTCTGAAAATGGGCGCTGACGCTTATCTGATCAAGCCGGTAGACAGGCAGGAACTTATCGAAACAGTAAATAAACTTGTAAATAAAAAAACCGAGGTTGTTAAGCAGCGACATGGAAAAATTATCACATTAGTAGGAGCTCGAGGGGGTGTAGGGACCAGCACTATTACGACGAATGTATCAGTAGTGTTAGCAGATAAAGGTTACTCAACACTTCTTGTCGACCTGAGTCCATCATTTAGTATCCTGGCTGATATGATGGGACTAACCGTCGAGCGTTCCGCAGCAGGACTATTCAGAGGAACTGGCGGAGTGATAAGTCCCAGTACCGTAAAAGAATTAATGGTGGACCATCCGTCAGGCGTTAAGTTACTCTGGGCAGATGTGTTCCCCGAAGAATATGGCAGTCTGACCAGAAAGAACCTGGACACATTACTCAAGGAAACAGGTAATTTATCGGATTTTGTTATTGTAGATGTACCTGCATCTCCATCCGACCATGCTGTAGCTGCCCTTACAGTAGCAGACACAGTAGTCCTGGTAGTAGGGGCTGCCAGCGAGTCAGTGGAACGAATAGATACATCAGTAACACGATTATCAAGACTTGGCATAAACAGTAACAGGATAAAGTTGATACTGGTAGACCGAGCAGGTAATGCGAATAGCCACACCGTATCCTCCGTTTGTGGTCTGCCAGTGCTTGGATTTGTACACTATTGTGATAGTGAGTGTGCCAAAGCTGAATCAACGAATACCCCGGTGATACTTAGCTCACCACTTTCTAAAATAGCAGAAGATATTTATAAAATCGCTATAAAAATTTCTATATCAGGATAAATTCGCAAAATAAAAGTTACGAGGTAATTCTCTTGGACAACAAAAATGCAGTAATAGATACTTCATATGAAATGGACGCTTCACAAGATACCGGCAAGAGTCTTGGTGAACTGCTGATCGAAGCAAACCTGATAACGCAGCGCCAACTCGAATCCGCACTTGATATCCAGCAGACCCAGGGAAGAAAATTGGGAGAGATACTTGTAGAACACAGGTTTGTCACTCCTGAAGACCTGACTGCGATGCTGAGTGTCCAGATTAACGTACCGTTTATCGACCTGAAAAGACACACTCTTCAACCTCAGATCCTCAGCCGGGTATCAGAATGGATGGCGAGAAAGTATAACGCAGTCCCTCTCGATATTGTCGGTGAATCACTTATTATGGTAATGGCCGATCCTGAGGATACCCAGGCAATTAATGACCTGACCGCACATACCGGCATGCAAATTCAACCGGCAATCGGTATATCAGGTGACATCCGTGAAGCTATCGATTTAAACTACCAGGCAAAAGGTGAAATAGAAGAGGAAGTAAAACGGCTGGTACCGTCATATGAGGGCGGCAGGAGTGTTGAGACAGTACTTCCTATCGAGACTGCAAAGAAAAATCCTATTATTCGAACGGTGGAGTTATTTATTAACCAGGCAGTAAAAGCCAGGGCTTCCGATATTCATTTCGAACCACAAAAAGACAGATTACGGGTCAGGTACAGGATCGACGGTATTCTCCATGAATTCATGTCTCTTCCCATGGATGTCCATCCGGCCCTCGTTTCAAGGATAAAAATTCTTGCCGGTATGAATATTGCCGAACAACGCCAGCCACAGGACGGTCAGATTTCCTATACGGTCGATGATAGAGAGATCGATATACGAGTGGCTACCATAGACAGCGCCTATGGTGAAATGGTTGTCCTTCGTATCCTTGATAAGTCACGTTCGTTACTTGAACTCGGTCAACTTGGCTTTCTTGAAGATGATCTTCAGAAATACAAAAAAATGCTTTCCACTCCTTACGGGCTGCTGTTATCAGCCGGACCTACCGGTTCGGGAAAAACGACTACTCTCTATGCATCCATTAACGAACTCGATCGCAGACAGCGAAATATTGTGACGATTGAAGACCCTATCGAATATTATTTTGATGACATTAACCAGATCCAGGTGAATGCGAAAGCCGGAATAACATTTGCCAGCGGACTGCGAGCAATGATGCGCCTTGATCCCGATATAATCCTGGTTGGTGAAATGCGTGATGAAGATACAGCGAATACCGGCGTTCAGGCTGCTTTAACAGGACATCTCGTGCTTTCATCGATACATGTAAATGACGCCGTTAACGCATTTCCAAGACTGGTCCATCTCGGGATAGAACCATTTTATTCTTCATCCTCTCTTATCGGTGTGATTGCCCAGCGCATGGTACGCCGCGTATGTCCTCATTGTCGGACTACCGCCGAAGTTCCCC
Source organism: uncultured Dehalococcoidales bacterium (assembly GCA_964493985.1). Classification (GTDB taxonomy): domain Bacteria; phylum Chloroflexota; class Dehalococcoidia; order Dehalococcoidales; family UBA2162; genus MGML01. The sequence goes on along the minus strand of CAZBQL010000014.1, from coordinate 38,859 downwards.
CGGCTGAGAACAATGTTTATGAACGGATTACCGGCGAAACACTGCGAGAGTGCCAATATGGGACCGGCTGTAATTTTTGCGGACATACCGGATTTCTGGGGAGGATCGGTGTTTTCGAGATTCTCGAAGTCAACGAACGAATAAGGAAGATGGTTACAGACGGTGCGTCAACACAAGAGATACGTGTCCAGGCAATGAAAGAAGGCATGACACCAATGATTGCCGACGGTATGAAAAAGATTAAAGAAGGCATAACGACACCGGCAGAAGTTATTCGTACGGTAGTATCAGTCGAATAAACCAGGCCTGTCCTTATGACCTTGAGATATATAATGGATTTTAAGTATACAGCATATACGCCACAACAGAAGATTACCAGCGGTGTCCTCGAGGCCGCAGATAAGAATATGGCGGTCGAGACCCTGGAACGCGCCGGATACAACATACTCAGTCTGAAATCGTTCCGAAAGTACAGTATAGAAGACATCTTACCCAGTCTTTTTTCGGTGAAGAAAACCGATATCGTCCTGTTTTCACGGCAATTGGCAATGCTACTGAATAAAGGTATTAAATTCCTGGCAGCCCTGGAGTTGTCGAAAGAACAGGTCCATAACAGGATTCTGAAAAAACGAATCCAGACCGTATTTGATGATGTTGAAGGAGGAAGTACGTTCTCCAACGCTCTGGCAAAACATCCTGACGTTTTCCCTGCGACCTATTATAATATGGTAAAGGTTGGAGAAAAAGCCGGGAAACTCGAAGAGGTACTCCGTGAAGAGGCTGAACACCTTGAAGAAGAAGAAATAGCCAGGAAGAAAATCCGGAGCGCCTTCATATATCCAGGTGTAATCTTTCTAATGGGTATTGGAACGGTCATCGTTCTCCTCACTACCGTGCTTCCATCAATGATGGACATATTTACGCAATTCGGCTCAGAATTACCTCTCCCAACACGTATTACCGTTTCTCTGGCGGAATTTTTCGATAATTATGCCATATATGTAATCGGTGGAATCCTGGTCCTGATTCTGTCGATCATGATATACTCACGGACTAGCTCAGGCAGATATATCCTGGAAAGGTTTCTACTCTGTCTTCCGGTGGTCGGACGCATTATTTCCCTGCGGAATCTCGAACAATTCAGCCGTATATGTTCGATTTTGTTAAGTGCCGGACTGCCTGTACCTGAAGTAATAGAGATCGCACAGCAGGGAGTTCAGAGCGAAACCGTACGACATGAGCTGGTAAAAATACCAGAAAATCTAATCCAGGGACAAGGGCTTTCGGGGTCAATGAAAAATAGTGACATGTTCCCCTCAATGCTGATACAGATGGTCATTACCGGAGAGGAAACCAATACTCTTGAATCGAGTTTCGAAGCCCTTGCCGAACACTATGCGTATGAATTCAACCAATCACTGAGCACCTTTATTTCGCTGCTTGAACCCGTACTCATACTGATAATCGGCCTTATTGTAGGTTTTATTGCGATCTCGGCAATGATGCCCATCTATTCGATCTATGATGTAATGGCATAAAGTAACTGTATTTCCTGATACCTTATTAATCCCAAATGGGAGTAGCTATGCCGAAAAACGATATCACTGTAAAGCAGAAAGGACCTGTTAAGAGACCTTCTTTGATTATGATTCAACAAGCCGGATTCGGGCTTGTCGAATCACTCTTAGCCGTAGCTATCCTGGGAAGTACCGTCTTTACTCTTCTTGGTGGCTTATCAACCGGGGCAATTTCCGTTGGCATCCTTCAGGAAGATATAGTGGCAGAAAACCTTGGAAGAACGCAGCTTGAGTACACTAAAGGTCTTCCCTTTAATGCCGCACCGTTCTCATACCAGTCCATATCGGAAGTACCGGAAGGATATACGATCACCGCTGATGCGGTCGCGGTAAGCGAAAGAAACCAAAATATACAGCGATTAACCATAACTGTATACAGAGGAATCGAGGTGGTCTATGTCCTGGAAGGTTTCAAAGTAAACAGATGAAAGTAAGTGTTAAGCAACGCGGAATGACCCTGATAGAAATATTAATGGCCCTCGGTATTTCAGGAGTAATAATAGGAGGGCTGGCAGTATCGATATACGCAATAATGAGCGTAACGGGTCGAGGAAATGCCGAAATTACTCTCCTGAGAGATATTCAGAGTGCTTCTCACTGGATCAGTAATGACGCGCGGATGGCGAGAGACATCACGTTAACAGGCGGAGTTCCGGCGAACGGGATAATTCTGGGCTGGGATGACAGCCAGGGAAACCCCCATTCATGCAGCATTACGCGTACTGGAAAAGAATTAGTAAGGAATTTTGATGGAGCATTGTCGACTATCGCCTGGAATTTGTCATCTGTTGAGTTTTCAATGAATGATGATGTACTTACCTATGCACTAACATCAGAAACAGAAGGCAGATGGGAATTAACAAAAAAGGTTACAGGCCAGGTAAACCTTCGCGCATGGGAAGAAAACTAGAATGAACAAGGGAACAACAATATGGGGAGGCAAACAGCAGGGGCAGGCATTCCCGCTTGTCCTGGTCATTCTAGCCATAGGTTCAATCCTTGTCTCCGGTTTCCTTACATCAGCAAATTCAAGCCTGTTAAACGCAAGAGTATACAGTGATCCTATTGCGGATATTTATGCGGCTGATGCCGGTATTGAAGACGCAATCTGGGGTCTGCAATATGGAACACTGGGTGATACACTGGATTCATCAGGAGGTTACCTGCAATACACACTTCACGAGCCGGTAAATGATCTATCGGTAACTATCTCATTGAATGGAACTGCATCCAGTCTTATAGCCGGTCATGATTTCAACGATAATGACTGGAATGGCGGTACCGGATGGCTCTCGGGATGGAGTCACCAGGGTTCAACATCGATTACCACCTCCCAGAACCCTTATGAAGGAACGCGCCATGTGCAGATGCGAGGCAGTAACGCATACATCGAACGTTCGGTAGACCTTACAGGAATGACAGATGTTCACCTGCAATTTTATGCTAAAGTCCGTTCCTTCGAGGGCGGAGATACCATGAGCTGCCTGGTCAGCTCTGACCATTCTGACTGGACGCTTGTAAAAACATGGGACAGAAACGACAGTGATAACACGTATTATCCGGTCGATATCGACCTGTCATCCTTCGAAATGTCTTCAGAATTCTGGATAGCATTCGATTCCGGCGCAAGCGGTAATGGTGATTATTTCTACGTAGACTATCTCAGCATCGGAGGAACAGGTGGTACGGTAACAATCCAATCAATTGCCGGTGGGGAAACAACGATTGTTAAAGTAGGAATAGCAGGAGGAACGGTATCGGTGTTATCCTGGGAATCTGCCGATATCCCATTGATAGGAACCCAACCAGTTATAATAGCCAGCCATGATTTTAATGATAATAACTGGAGCGGCGGCACCGGATGGCTTTCGGGTTGGAGTCACCAGGGTTCAACATCGGTTACCACTTCCCAGAACCCTTATGAAGGAACGCGCCATGTGCAGATGCGAGGCAGTAACGCATACATCGAACGTTCGGTAGACCTTACAGGAATGACAGATGTTCACCTGCAATTTTATGCTAAAGTCCGTTCCTTCGAGGGCGGAGATACCATGAGCTGCCTGGTCAGCTCTGACCATTCTGACTGGACGCTTGTAAAAACATGGGACAGAAACGACAGTGATAACACGTATTATCCGGTCGATATCGACCTGTCATCCTTCGAAATGTCTTCAGAATTCTGGATAGCATTCGATTCCGGCGCAAGCGGTAATGGTGATTATTTCTACGTGGATTATCTAAGTATCGACGGGATAGGCGGTCCGTAAAGATATGGTCTGTTACCGGCAGGGAAATGACAACCGCTAAAGTAAAAATTATGGAAGAAATATTCCATTTGTCACACCGGGAGGTTGATTAGCTGGCAATATAGTTTATAATACTGGTAATGAATATATTCCGGAAAACGATTACCAGCCTGAATATTGAAGCTGACAGCGTAAGATTACTCACAATAAAAGGGTCTACCGTCATTAAAGCTTGTGAAGCCCCTGTACCCGAAGGATATATTAAGAATACCGTCATCGATAATCCGCAAGGCGTTGCGGATATTATTTCAGATTTATTCAAACAGGCTAAAGTTTCACGACAGGACCTGCTCGTGGCGATGAACAATTTCCGTTCCGTATCCCGCTTGATCACTCTCCCCAGGGTTTCACAAGGCAGGATCGATGAAGCGGTAATGTGGGCAGCAGAGCGAGAGATGCCCGTACCTCTGGATACCCTGTACGTGACATGGCAGTTACTGGATAGAACAAATTCCGGGCAAAACGTCTTTATACTTGGTGTACCCCGTAACACATACACTCAATTCGTAAAGACCTTGTGGGCGGCAGGTATAAGTACTAAAGCTATCGACAGCAAACTTATAGCACTGAGCAGGTTGATCAACGGTGAAAAAGGCATAATCATCGATCTTGAAAGTGACTCTATATCAGTTATTCTCCAGGTAGCTGGTATTCCAATGGCGATGCAAACAGCTCTGGTCCCGGTGGGAAATACCGTGGTAGAAGACAGAGTAAAACGGGCCACGGATGATCTTTACCGCATTACTGAGTATCATAACAAAACGCATCCCGAACAATCACTGAATAAAGATACTGCCATCCATCTTACGGGAAGTATCGTTAACGATGACATCATGGAGCTTGTTCAGCAAAGTACGGGGCATACCGTTGTATTACCGAGTTTACCCCTGACCGTACAAGTGGATTTCTCTCCGCACAGGTACGCCGTGAATGCAGGTCTGATTTTTCGCGTAATAAAATCCCGGCAAGCAGGTTATCGTAGTCTGATAAATCCTGATATAAGACAAGCTGAGAGGTTTATAACCAGGGATTAGTGATAATAGGCTATAAATCACAGCTTTTCCATCGAAACGAACTGCAACGCTAATCCGTTCATGCAGTAACGTTTTCCGGTTGGAGGCGGTCCATCATCGAAAACGTGCCCGAGATGTGACCCGCATCTTGCACACAGTACCTCGGTCCGTATCATACCCAGACTCCGGTCTTCCTGTTCTTCGATGTTAAGATACGATACCGGTTCAGTATAGCTTGGCCAGCCTGTTCCTGAATCGTATTTTGTCTTGCTTTTAAAAAGATCGGTACCGCACCGGACGCATCTGAATATCCCTTCACCATGAACTCCCTCAAAAAGACAGGTGCCGGGTGTTTCGGTCCCTTTTCTTGTTGTAATGCGATATTGTTCCCCGGTGAGGATACGCCGCCACTCCTCGTCGGTTTTCACTATTTTTTCAACCTCGATTTCTTTATCCTGTTTTACATCGTATATCAGCATTACAAAATCCCCTCCAGTACTTTTTTATCCGCGCTAAAATAAACGTCATTACCGATACGAATTACCGGCCTGCGAACAAGCCTGGGTTCTTTAAGCATTAAGTCTATAAGTTGGTTATCACTCAATTCGTCACGGTCCAGGCCAAGTTTTTTGAAACTCGGACTACGGAAGTTGAACATTTCAGATGCGGGTTTACCCTGCAGTAAATCCATAATTTCATCCCGGGTAAATGGTTCTTTAAAAAAGTCACGGTCAATGAAATCTACCTGTTTCTGTGAAAGAAACTCTTTCGCTTTACGGCAGGTTGTTCATTTAATCCAGCAATAGAAACTTATATTTTCAGCCATTTAATTATCTCCTCATTCTTTATTTAAACAGGGCAGCCCAGATAATCCCGTCCAGTATCAGTGTGTGAAAAGCAAAATAAGCGCTTCCGGCAACTGCAAGCCAGTATGGTACAGCGGGAATCCTTGTCTGGAGGGTCAGCAACGCCCATACCAGCGCTACCGATGCGAGTCCAACGATTATCAAAATCGCCCTGACTGCAATCCATAGACCCGTACCGGGATTTCCCACGTACAAATTTGTCATCGGCATCCACAAAGCTGAAGGTATTAATATGAGCAGGAATATGATGTAAAACAGCCAGAAACCAAACCGGCTGGCAATCGTTACTTCATCAGGTGTCAGTTTGAAAAAGATGAAGTACAGGAAAGCGAAATAACCAAGGGCGGAAATAATCATCGAGACGCCGTATACAGGTCTGATACCGGTCGGAACTCCACCCCAGAGGATGTTGGCTCCACCTGACTGTGCATTGAGTCCAAAAATATAGCTGCCGATAACCGCGATTCCACCGATAACGTTGATCACAAGTAAGATAACCTGCTGTGCAACCATTCTCCACCTCCTTAAATTCCTATCGGGTATTGTCTCATGACACTACCAGAGCCAGGGCAGTAGAATACGACGTTCATCCGGATAATCTACGAATGTTTCTTTATACCACCTGTGGTGGGACCTGGCCCGGGGAACCAGGTTCGCTATGCTCCACAATGAAAACGCAGCAGCAACCGGTGACCACGTGGCAACAGTCCACCCCAACCAGATGAGGATTTCTCCGAAGTAATTGGGGCAGGAAATCCAGCGGTACAGTCCGTTCTCAGGTATTCCGTATTCCTGGCCCGTATGCTGCCTGATACGGTATAGAATATAATCGGAATGCCGGTTTACTATGTAACCGAAAATAAACAAACCGACTCCGGAGAGGAACCTGATATCGGAAAGCCATGTCATAGAATACTTTGAAATATTCGTCGTTATATAATATGCATTCAGGTACGCATTAAGAGTATTGAAAATTATTCCGGCAACCAGGACGGTAACGGGCAGAGGTTTCGAGGAAAGACGAAGCGTAAGCGGATAGATAAACGCCCTGTCCAGATAGTGAACTTGCCACATGATCAAGAACAGAACAGGAACGGCTGATAGCGGGTGTACGCTCGAAAAGAAGAAGAAAGCAAATACCAGTGGCGCAGGTGATTCCATTAATATCCAGCCAGGTTTGGCATTAACCGAAGGTCCGAAATTTTTCCTGAAATGACGACCGTACGGTGCCGCAACAAAGAGGAGAACGATAAATATAACTACTGCAATCAATATCCACCCGAACAGAATATATCTGAATGTGGCCTCACCCATTATTCTGAACTCCTGAGGGATTTCCCAGATACCCTTTTTTACGGAACCAGTCGAGTGTATCGGTAATCGTTTCACTTAAAGGCCGCGGTTTATATCCGAATAATTCGGCAGCTTTTGCGTGACTGATTTTCCGGCAACTGTTCAATTCATCGAGAGATATCGGTGTAAACAACTGACGATTACCTCTGATTCGATCAAAAGCAGAAACTAACGGCGCACATAACCTGGCGGTTCGTAAAGGTAATATGATACCGGGCGGTGATTGCCCCATATATTTCGCAATATTGCCGGATACCTCGCCCAGGGTAGCTCGATGCCCGCTGAGTATAAATTTGTCACCCGGACCAGTTTTTTCAGCAGCATTTATCATTCCTTCGGAAACATCCCTGGCGTCCACCCAGTCAAGTCCGGCGTCCACCAGTATTTTTAGTTTTCTTCGAGCTAAAGCGAGTATGGTGCTGCCGAAATGCGACGGTTGAAAATCATACGGACCGATAATCCCGGTGGGGGTGATAATTATGGCGTCTAGTCCCTTCGATATTGATTCCTGAATTATTCTTTCACCTTCCGCCTTGGACCGGTTGTAGGGAGGATGTTCATCAGAATCAACCAGAGGGCGTGTTTCGTCAAGCAGTTCGTCGAGGGGTTCCTGTACATGGGCGTGAAATGAGCTGACGTGAACAAGACGCTTCACTCCGACAGACAGGCAGGAGTCTATTACGTTTCTGACTCCGATGATATTCATTTCTTCAACCTGTTTTCTGTCCTGTTTTATTACGGAGATACGGGCAGCCAGGTGAAAAACGATATCCACTTTCCGGAACGCGTTTTTTAAAGAGCCAACATCAAGGATATCTCCGTGAATCCGTTCGATATCCAGACCTTCAAGAGCCCTGGTATCACGATGAACAAGGGCTTTAACATCCCACCTGCGTGAGATCAGTGTTCGTATTAAATTAGCTCCGAGATGACCGGAAGCACCGGTTACTATAGCTTTCATAGCACTCAATAGTACAATATTTTAGCCGGAATGTCGTGCGGCAACCAGTAACACTCCCGGACCGCCATGGACACCAAGGCTGGCACCGAGCTCCGTTATGGTTATTTTTTCTTTATCGATGAAGTCAGAGCATCTTTCTTTCAGCAGTTCAGCTCTTTCTATAACAGCACTGTGGACTACTGCAAGTTCACTGACAGGAAGATTGTTTTTAACATAATCATATATCCTGTCCATGCCTTTTTCTACCTTACGGACGAAGCCTGCTCTGGCCAGTTCGCCATCGTGAAAGGTTAAAAGCGGCATTACATTGAGGAAGTTGGCAGCAGAAGCAATTGCTTTACTCACGCGACCGCTCCTGGCTAAATACTTCATGTGTTCGAACATTCCGAACATTCGCATCTGGCTGATAGCAAGGTTTACTTCATCGAGAACCATGTGCATATCCGCTCCGGACTGAGCCACTCGCGCTGCCGCTATTACTATCAGCCCAAGACCCGAGGAGTTAAATTTCGAGTCTATCACTTCTATAGGGCATCTACTCTCCATCGACCGTTTTGCGGTAGCCGCCGAGTTGCAGGTGCCGCTTATTCGCGATGAAATATGAATGGAAACGATTCCGTCGGATGAATCACAGTACTCATTATATGTACCGATAAAGTCCTCGGGATTTGGCTGTGATGTTGCCGGATGTACCGGTGATGATTCGAGCATAGTATAGAATTCCTCACTGTTGATATCGAGACCATCACGATATGTTTTATCACCGAAACGAACGTATATGGGAACAATCTTAATACCAAGTTGCTTGATAATTTCAGGGGGTATATCCGCGGTACTGTCCGTTATAACCTGAATCGTCATATCTAACCTCCTGTTATTTGGAAGCAAGACTCAGTATGGACTTAGTACTCAATTCCGAGCAGTTTCGCTACTCTTTCATCCTTCCATTTTATCTGCCAGTCATACCAGGGATGAGGTTTGAATTTCCTGCGGTGGTTATCAGGATTTTCGCCGACTATTTCCATTTTCTGTATATCACCCTCTCCATAGCCCATCTTCTGGAGATACCAGAGATAACCTACTTTCGAGAGATCGAACCCCATCAGGTCGGCAGCAAAGATATCGGCAGCGACTGCATCACAACTGGCTATGGTAATCTTCCAGTCGACCGGGTCGCCTTCCACAGGACCGTTTCCTTCCATAGCCACGAAACCGTCCAGTACAGCCAGTTCCGGCACATGTTCCTTTGCCATCAGGTAAAGGTCGAGACTCATCACCTGGGGACCCTGGTGAATCCTGGTTTTCTCGTCGTGTTTGTGGCTGACTCCACCCATAACAATATTTTTAATCGATGCCGTAACGGTGGCCGAATCATGTGTCTTGGGCGGACCGATTGAGATAAGGTAGTCGCTCCTCAGCATTTCCCGCGAATAATGGATGTCCATCGGCCTGAGATTCGAATCATAGAGATGTAAAATCTCCCAGTTACCCTCTTTCATATCCACGATATCCACTTCATATTGTCTTAACAAGTCCATGTAGCCATAGTGTTCGAACGCGTCTCGTACCGGACACATCATCGTCGATTCTCCGATGCTCAATCTTCCGTTATACCTTGCTCTAATGAATTCCAGCAGGGGACGGACAGCATCCACGTGGGTAGCCGCGGCCTGAATCTCAGTATCAACGAAATTTACCTTGATAAAAACGTCCGCCTTCCCGGTCAGATCGATATCTTCCTTTATCAGGTCCAGGGCATTCCGGATATTTTCCGAACGATTGTCGCCTGCCGTCAACGCTACTTTCATTTATCATCACCTGTTAAAGATATTCTAGTTCCAGATTAGCAAAATAGTCCTTTTTTGACAAACCATAATCTCAATCTCCGTGGCTTTATATTTAACAGATACATAAGAAATCGTTTAAAAACCTAAAAGGACAACTTGATGTTCTTATCAAACAAATGTGATATGCTAGAAATAAATTAACATATGAAAGTGTCTGAAAAGGAGGGGCCATGGAAAAGTCAAACTATGAAGTACCGGTCGAAAAACTGCGCTGGGAATGTGATCCTGCTCTTTTCGATTTCGAATGCACGAAAGACCTTGCCCCGCTGAGAGAATTCGTCGGTCAGGAAAGAGCTACCAGGGCGATAGAATTCGGCCTCAACATGGAGAATTCGGGATATAACATTTACGTTGCTGGCATTACCGGTACCGGCAAGACTTCGATGGTAAAGTCCTATATAGAGAGAGTAATCAAGGAGAAGTCCGACCAGGGGGTGGAATTCAACGTTGAAGACTGGTGCTATATTTATAATTTCAAGGAAAACGACTCACCATTAATAGCAAATTTACCTCAAGGGCGGGGGAAGAATTTTCGTGATGAGATGGACTCATTACTGAATAAGATACGCCAGGGTCTGGGACAGGCTTTCGACAGTGATGAGTACAAAGAACAGAGACAAAAGACAGTCGAAGAAGCGCGTGCAGAACAACAGAAACTTTTTGAAGAACTGGCAAGTGAAGCCCGGCAGCAGGGTTTTGTACTGCAGATGACAGCGTCGGGTCCGGCATTATATCCGATGCTGGAAGACCGGCCGATGCAGGAACAGGAATACCTGGCGCTGGAGGAAGATAAGAGAAAAGAGATTACTGAAAAACAGACAGAGCTCCGCAAGAAGGTGATGGACAGCCTTGAAGAATTAAATGAGATGCAGACAAAAAACATGGAACGCCTGCAACAACTCGACAAGGAAATAGGTGAATACACTGTGTCAGGCCTGTTCGCACCGCTTCTAACGTCATATTCGGATTTTCCCAAGATCAAAGAGTACCTGGAAGGCCTGAAGGATTATATACTTGACAACCTTGATATCTTCAAGAGCGCCGAAGAACCGGTAAACCCCGTACTCGGAGTTCCGGTAAGCCAGGTTATGGGGGGAAGAAATCCGTTCATACCTTTCCAGGTTAATGTATTCGTCGATAACAGCGACGCAAAAGGGCCACCGGTAATCGTCGAGAGTAATCCGAATTTCGGCAATATTTTTGGCAAAATAGAGAGAAGATTTCTGTTCGGCGGATATCTTAGCGACCATACAATGTTGAAGGCCGGTTCGCTGAATAAAGCCAATGGCGGTTATCTGCTGGTAAACGCAACCGACATCCTTATCAACCCGGGAGTCTGGCCCGCCCTGAAACGGTCTATCAAGAACAAGGAAGCCAGAATTGAAGACCCGGTTGAACAGTTCGGACTGGTCGCACCGCAGGGGCTGAAGCCGGAACCCATGCCGATAAAAGTCAAAGTCATTATCAGTGGTGATCCGAACCTGTACCAGATGCTATCGATGTACGATGAGGACTTCTGGGAGATTTTTAAGGTAAAGGCAGATTTCGATTCAGAAATTGAGAACACGAAAGAAAACATGCTGGCATATGCAGCCTTTCTATCGGGATGCTGTGATGAATGTGAAGCCAGGCATTTCGATCCGACCGGTGTGGCCAAGGTAATCGAATATTCAGCAAGGATAGTTGCCGACCAGGAAAGGCTGTCTTCAAGGTTTGCCCAGGTCAAAGAATGGATAGAGGAGGCGAATTACTGGGCTTCGAAAGACAAGGCGAAATATATATCCGCCGGTCACGTTCAAAAAGCAATCGACGAACGCCGGTTCCGGCACAATCTCCCCGATGAACGCCTGCGAGATATGATAGACCGCGGGACAATAATGATCGACACTGACGGCGTTGAAGTGGGGCAGGTCAAT
>CAZBQL010000014.1:0-26920 GCA_964493985.1 uncultured Dehalococcoidales bacterium | reverse complement strand
GATGGTGACAGCGCATCATCTACGGAGTTGTATGCTATCCTCTCCAGTCTGTCGGAGATTCCTATCAAACAGAGCATGGCAGTTACCGGTTCGGTAAACCAGACGGGAGAAATACAGCCGATAGGCGGAGTAAATCAAAAAATTGAGGGATTTTACGAGGTCTGCAAGGAGAAAGGTCTTACCGGTGAACAGGGCGTGTTAATACCGGCACAAAATCTGAGAAACTTGATGCTGGATGAAGAAGTGGTCGATGCGGTCAGTGAAGGCAAGTTTCATATCTATTCGGCTACAACCATCGACGAAGGAATAGAAATCCTGACAGGCGTCCCTGCCGGAGAAAAACAGGATGACGGGAAATATCCTGAAGGTACCATAAATTACCTGGTTGATAAGAAATTAAAAGAAATGGCTGAAAAGCTAAAAGAGTTCGGTTCAGAGGAGAAATCCGGGGAGGACAAGAAAGAAACGGATAACCAGTAAAGGAGACTTGGGTGCCCGAATGGCTTAACCACTTATTATTGACCTTCGTGCCGCTGTTTATAGTAATAGACGCGCTGGGAAACCTCCCTATAATTATCTCCCTCAGCGAAGATATGATGAAATCCCGGCGGCAGAAAATGATACATATTGCTGCCGGCACCGCTGCGGGTGTCGGGCTGGCCTTCCTTTTTTTCGGCCAGTTTATTTTAAACGTCATGGGGATATCAGTCGGGGCGTTCGCTATAAGTGGAGGTCTGATCCTGCTGATACTTTCGTCAAAGTATATACTAACCGGCCGGATTGTCAGCGCCGTAAAAGAAGAAATGATAGCTGTTGTACCTATTGGTACTCCTTTACTGGTAGGGCCTGCGACCATAACCACTTTACTGCTTCTGGCAGGGCAGTATCCCATATATATAGTACTTGGCTCCTTTGTGCTGAATATCCTGGTTGCATGGATAATCCTGATGCTGGGTAATCGAATTGCCGGATTCATGGGAATCGGCGGATTGAGAGCTGTTTCAAATATATTCAATCTACTGCTGGCAGCGATAGCGGTGACCATGATATTACGCGGACTTCAAATGGAAGGGCTGATCACTCTGAATACTTAACACGCTCTTGACATTACACTTAAATATCAATACTATCCTGTATGTAAAATGAGCACTCCCTCAATAAAAGAGCTGTGAATATTGTGTGAAAAGAAAGGGGGGACATAATGATCCGGAAGGAAAAACTGACCAGGATCGTCGGTGCCGGCAATGTCAGCGATGATCCGGCCGTACTGGAAGAGTATTCAAGCGACGTCAGTTTCGCCAACAGGGTAAGACCGGTTTGCATAGTCAAACCTGCTGATACAAAGCAGGTACAGAAACTGGTCAATCTTGCCAATGAGACACGGACTCCGCTGGTACCGGTCAGTTCAGGACCACCGCATTTCCGCGGCGACACCGTACCGGGAATCGGAGGAGCCGTGGTGGTGGACCTGAGCAGAATGAAGAAGATAATCAGTGTCGACCGTCCCCGCAGGGTAGCGATGGTCGAACCGGGGGTCACTTTCGGCGAACTGATACCCGCGGCAGAAAAAGAAGGTATCAGACTTAATATGCCATTGCTGCCGCGGAAATCAAAAACAATTGTCGGCAGTCTGCTGGAGAGAGAACCGGTAATAATGCCAAAGTACCAGTGGGATATCTCGGACCCCCTGGCATGTGTCGAGGTAATTTTCGGTTCCGGTGACGAATTCAGGACCGGGCAGGCAGCCGGACCGGGTACCGTGGAAGAGCAGTGGAAGGTCGGCGGCATACAGAAAGCACCATACGGTCCGGGAGTCGCTTCCTGGCACCGGATAATCCAGGGCTCACAGGGAACCATAGGTATAGTAACATGGGCATCGATGAGATGTGAGTTGCTGCCAAGTCTTGAGGAGCCTTTCGTCGTTGGTTCGAACAATCTCGGTACGCTGATGGACCTGATTTCATGGCTTGTCAGACTGAGGATTGCAAACGAATGTTTTATCCTCAATAACGTGAACCTGGCGGCTATTTCAGCCAAAAAATGGCCGAAAGATTACCAGAAACTAAGAGACTCATTACCTCCGTGGATACTGTTCTACAACATTGCCGGTTATGAAGTTTACCCCGAAGAACGTATCAGTTCTCATGTAAAGGGTATTACGGATATAACACAGAGACTGGGAATCGAAGCCGTTAAATCGGTCGGTGACGTATCGGCCAATGAAATACTGAAGGCAGTACAGCAGCCATCCTCGGAGCCGTACTGGAAACTGCGTTACAAAGGAGCATGCGAGGACGTTATGTTCCTGACCATTAACGATAAACTGGATAATCAGATCTATGCCATGTACAACCAGGTAGAGAAAGCGGGATATCCTGCATCGGATATGGGCATATATATCCAGCCGACCGTTCAGGGCACAGGTGTCCACTGTGAATTCAGCCTGTTCTATGATCCTGGCAACCAGACAGAAGCAGGTAAGGTGAAGGAGCTGTCCTCTTCAGCAGTGAAAGCTTTGCTGGGGAGAGATGCTTTCTTCTCAAGACCTTACGGACCGAACACGGGAATGATCGTCAACAGGGACGCGGCATCGATAAAAGTCCTGAACAAACTTAAGAACATGTTCGACCCGAATCATGTGATGAACCCGGGGAAGGTGTGCTTCTGATGGGAATGATAAGAAGCGGGATATTACCGAATGATTTAGGAGGTAGCTAAAGATGGGACTTGAACAATACCAGGGCGATATGGATATGTGCTGCCGCTGCTCTACCTGCAAGTTCATCCCCATGCAACAGGTAAAAGGAGAACAGTACGCAAACGTGTGTCCCAGTATAGCAAGATATAACTTTCATGCTTATTCAGCCGGTGGAAGATTGAATATCGGCTCATCGATGCTGAAAAACGGATTTAATTATACCGACAGGCTGCTGGATATCGTTTATAACTGCCAGTTGTGCGGAGCCTGCGGTGTTTCATGTAATTACGCGATGGACATGGAGGTCTTGGAGCCGATACACGAGTTCAGGATAAAGACGATCGAAGACGGTCATACCAATCCGGCCCTGGAAAAAACTATCGCCGGTTTAAAGAAAACAGGCTCGATGGTGCCGGTAAAAGGGAAGCGGGGCGACTGGGCTAAAGGGCTGAATGTCAAAGACGCCACCAGGGAAAAGGTCGATGTCCTGTTACACGTCGGATGCCTGGTAAGTTATGACACGGAAATGCAGAAACTGGCTAAATCCACTGTAAAAATACTCCAGAAAGCGGGTATCGATTTCGGAATAGCCGGTGATGCTGAGACATGCTGCGGCGGAAGGGCCTACCAGATGGGTTATAAAGATACCTTCATGGAACAGGCAAAGAAAAACGCTGCCATGATTAAGAAATCCGGAGCGAAAACAGTAGTAACCATCTGCGCCGACGGATACCAGGCGATCAAGGTCTTGTACGAGAGATATAACCTGAGAGGAGATGTCGAAGTACTTCATATTTCAGAGTACATAGACGAGCTGATAAAGGCTGGCAAACTGAAACCCCGGCGTAAGGTTAATCTCGCGGTGACCTATCACGATCCGTGCCGTCTCGGCAGACTCGGTGAACCCTGGGTACACTGGGAAGGAAAGAAAATACCGGGCGACAGGTTTGTTTTCGATCCGCCGAAACCTTACCGGCGCGGTACAAACGGTGTCTACGAACCGCCCAGGGATGTTATCAAAGCCATACCCGGAATCAGGTTTACCGAAATGACGAGAATAAAGGAATATTCATGGTGCTGTGGAGCCGGCGGCGGCGTGAGTGATTCCAATCCCGAGTTTGCGGTCTGGACGTCGAAGGACAGGATAAACGAAGCGATATCTACGGGCGCTGAAGCAATCGTAACGGCCTGCCCCTGGTGCGAAAAGACGCTGAACGAGGCTGTAAAGGAAAGCGGCAGTAACATGAAAGTATTTGATATAGTCGAACTCGTGGAAAAGGCGATATAGGGGGTGAATGAAGAATGGCGCTAAGTAAAGAAGTATACAAAGAATTCGAAGACATTGTCGGAGAAGAAAATATCTGTGACGATCCGGCTATAATGCCTGCGTATTATTCCACTGATTTCGCCGCGGTAATTCTTCCGAAAGATACGGCGGAAGTCCAGGCGATAGTCAGGCTATGCAACAAGCACAAGAAACAGTTCAGGCCGATATGCACCGGCTGGTCAGGCATGTTCCCCAAGGATATTATTCTCATGGACCTCAGAAGAATGAATAAGATAATAGAGATTAATGAGAAAAACATGTATGCAGTCGTAGAGCCGTATGTAATCTCGTCCCAGCTTCAAGCCGAATTGTTCAAGCGGGGCTTGAATTTCTGCATAAAGGGGGCTGGAACCAACTGCTCGGCAATGCTCAGAGGTCACGGGCACATGGACCAGACTACCGGCGGTGACGACCGGAACCACCTGGCTATCGAGTGGGTCACGCCGGAAGGCGATATCGTCAGGACGGGAGCACTAGGTTCGACCGGCGACTGGTTCTGCGGCGACGGGCCTGGTCCATCCCTGAGAAGTATTCTTACCAGCGCGGTCCCACCCGGAGTAACTCCCGGAGTCTTTACCAAGGCGGCGATAAAGCTGTATCACTGGTCGGGACCTTCGGTGTACGATATCAAGGGCGTCTCGCCGAATTATCACCTTGAAGAGATCCCGCCCAACATGATGGCGAGGTACTACAGCTTCCCATCGGTGGAGAAGATGTGGCAGGCTGAAATTGCCCTCGGTGAGAACGAGATATGTTTCGAGCTTATGGGCTTCAATATCTCGATGGTCGCTGCGAACATAACCACCAGTAACGAAGAAGAAGAGGAGGTGTTCAATAAACTGAATGCCGAGGTAAAAGGCCCGGGATTTTTCGTTATCGTTATGGGCAATGACGCGGCAGATTTCGCCTTTAAGAAGAAAGCGCTGGAGAAGATATGTACGGACGCCGGAGGAGAATCACTTAAGGCGGTCGAAGACCCGAGAATCGAGGGAATCCTGATGGCCCAATGTACCAGGATATCGGCCTCGATAAGGGAAACATTCCGCAACGGCGGCGCATTCAACTCCATCCCCATCATGGGACAGAGAGACCTGACCATCAGGTGGGCTATAGGAGCCGGTGAAGCCAAGAAACCTTTGATCGAAAAAGGCCTTATCGTCGACGACGGCGGAGCTTTCTTCGGCTGGGGTGTCGAACAGGGACACCTTGGAAAGACCGAGATATTCTGTAAGTACGATCCTCAGAACGCCGAAGCGAAAGCTGCTGTCGAACAGTGGCAGAAAGAGCAGAACTACAGGGCTTTCAAGGAGAGTTACTTCGCTTCAACGATGGGACCCCAGGACGAGATCGGGCCGGCTCTCTGCAATTACCATCTCTTGTGGCAGAACACGATACGGGCAATAGACCCGAACGGTGTATCACCCGAAGGCGGTGCACTCGTTTAAGACATAGAGTAATCAGGAGATATACGTAGTACGGCCGGGCATAAAAGTCCGACCGTATTATTTATTCTTCAACAGGAAGATAGGGATTTTATTTAGCAGGTTTCACCCGCCCTACGCATACTGCCGACCGAAGCTGCAGGGAGGGCGAAGTCCGCCACGGACGTAACCCACCATTAATCATGATTTTGTGAGATAGGTTTACTCACATGTTGCGCATATTAGGCTTTCTAAGGGTAACTCTATAATCTTGCCTGTATAATGACAATGCTGGAATATATAATGTAGAATGTTCGAGAAAATACCAGGATGATATCTATGAGAACATTGAGATTTATACCTGTATTCGTGACTATCGGTTTAGTGATGTTATCGTTATTCGCATGCAGCAAATATATTGAATCGGAAGAAATCAATGAACTGTTGACCAACAATGATATCCAGGTACGATTAACCGTCGAAAATAATCCGAATGGATATACTCTTACAAAACTAAACGAAGACGAGAGTGGTGACTACGTAAAAATCGACGTGACCGATGAGTTCTCACTCAGAGGTGTAGCTGATATTACGCCCGGTAAAAGATACAAATTATCATTTACATTAAAGAATACAGATGCAAATCCAGTAATAGGTTATTCGTTCTGGAGAGGATCCGTTACTTCAGTAAGACATTACACGTTTAACGGCGAAAATGGTAATCCTCCAAGTTCAGTCACCAAGGAATCATATAGTGAATGGAGGACATTCGATGAGACCTTTGAAACAAGGGAAGGTGAAGATTCATTCCTGATGACATTACTTAGTTTCAAGGGTACTTTTTACATAAAGGAAATCAGCATCAAGTTGATCAACTAGATGTAATTATTTTTAGTCTTATCTCATCTACCGGGGTTTCTACATCGGAAAATGGATATTTCGATAAAAGGTGCCAGCGAGCACAACCTGAAAAATATAAGCACACACATCGGTGACGGACTGACCGTGGTAACAGGTGTTTCCGGGTCCGGGAAGACCTCGCTGGTGTTCGATACATTGTACCATGAAGCGCGCCGGCGTCTTCACGATGTTATCGCCACCGGCAGACCCGGAAACCGGCAACACCAAATGACTCCGGCAAAGGTAGAATCCATCACGGGGATCGGGCCTGCGGTACTCGTCGGACAAAATGTACTGAATCGAAATCCCCTCTCCACTCTGGCATCTGCTTCCGGTCTTCATCCGTTCTTCCGATTACTCTATACAAACTACGGTACCCGTCATTGCCGTAAGTGTGGAACTACACTGGAAGTCCGCACAGATGATGAAATTATAGAACTACTGCAGGGACTGGCCGGGAAAAACACACTCCAGGTCTATGTACCGCTGATACGTAATATCAGCGGCAGTCATCGTACGTTATTACGGCAACTGACAGAACAATTCGGCATCGATAAATTACTGGTCGACGGTCAGATGTGGCAGCAGCAACTGCTGGGCCCATCTAAACCTCACGACATAGAAGTCAATCTTGGAGATATAGAGCCAGGAGTTTCGTCAGTTGAGGTCCGTGAAATCCTGAGAAAAGCAGCCGCATTAGGTTCGCATGCAATAATAACCCGAAATGAACAATCCGATATCACTATTGCTAACGCTCCCGTCTGTACAACATGCGGTACCTGGTTTGATAAACTTGAAACTAAATATTTCCACATGGGTTGTCCGTACTGCGGCGGCAAGGGCTGCTCCCAGTGCCATGACACCGGACTACATCCCGAGGCGATAAATGTGCAATGGAATAGTCTCAGATTGCCTGAATTACTCTCCAGGACCGTTCATGATGTCCGGAATCTGTTTACCAGTACTATGCTACCATCGACAGCACAGCGTTTGCTTAAGGAGATAATGCTCCGATTAAACGCACTTGAACAGGTAGGTCTAGGATATATAACACTGGACCGGCCCTCGCCTACCCTGTCCCGAGGGGAATCTCAGCGTGTACGATTAGCTGTTGTCCTCGCCGCCCGGATAGAAGACATGCTTCATATACTGGACGAACCGACCATAGGTCTGCATCCTGCAGATGTAACGCGATTGCTGCCTGCTTTTCGCGAACTCGCCGGACCTGTAGTATACGTTGAACATGACAGGATGGCCGCTACCGTTGCCGACCGGGTGATTGACCTGGGTCCCGGAGCCGGTAGTGAAGGCGGACAGGTTGTTTTTAACGGTACACCGCATGAGTTATGGTCGGCTGATACATATACCGGGCGATATTTCAGCCTGAAAAACCAGGTACCAGCACCGGAACGGAGGGGAAATCCGGATGAATTTATATCTATAATCGGCGCAGGGATGCATAACCTTAAAGATATCGATATCGAAATTCCAGTCGGTAGATTGACTGTTGTTACAGGAGTGTCCGGCTCGGGTAAAAGTACCCTGGTTGAACACGTACTGGTACCGTCGATAAATGAGAAAACTCCAATTGAGTGCAAGGAAGTTAAAAGCCCGTCACTGAAAGCCATTCTCGTCGATCAAAGTCCTATCGGCAGAAATCCCCGCTCCAATCCGGCTACCTACACAAAATTATCGGATATCATCCGTGACCTTTTTGCACAGGCAACAGGCCTGTCGGCATCCCACTTCTCATTTAACCGGCCTGAAGGGGCGTGCCCGACCTGCCATGGGATGGGGGCACTGGAGATGACAATGCAATTCCTGTATTCATCCTGGATCGAATGTTCCGATTGTGATGGGCAGAGATTCAACGAGGATGTGCTGGCAAAATCCGTTGATTTCGGAGACAGAAAATTAACGATAGCTGATTTCTACCGGCTATCTATCGAGGAAGTAGCCGCCATATTCTCAAAAGAAAACAGAATACCAGCGAGTAAAGTGAAAACGGCTAAGTCAATTCTCCGGGCATTGATGGATGTTGGGCTTGGCTATCTACCCCTGGGCCAGCCTTCTCCTTCACTCTCCGGTGGAGAAGCACAGCGTGTTAAATTATCGAATTTCCTGGGACGTAACAGGCTCGGTGGCCAGCTACTCATCCTGGATGAGCCGTCTACCGGTCTGCATCCGAAAGACCTTGAGGGTTTACTGGTAGTTATCGACCGGCTGGTCAGGACCGGCGCCACGATAGTCATTGTCGAGCATAATACGGATATTGTTCGTGCCGCAGACTGGATTATCGATCTTGGTCCGGGCGCCGGGTTGGAAGGCGGCCGGGTCTTGTTTAACGGACCGCCTGATAAACTGGTCGAGGTTTCCGAGTCGAAAACGGGGCAGGCACTAAAGAATGAGCCGTTTATAGTCCCTGAGCAGCATACCGGACCACCGGAGCGTTTTTCCGATAATTTTATAAGGATCAGAAATGCCCGGGCTAATAATCTCAAGGGAGTCGATGCAGACATTCCTAAAGAGAAATTGACTGTTGTCACGGGACTCTCAGGCTCGGGGAAATCAAGCCTGGTTGGTAATATCCTCGAAGCGGAAGCGCACCGGCGATACCTTGAATCGCTTTCGATGTATGAAAGGCAGGGGACACGGGAAGGACCGGAAGCACCGGTCGATTCGATATCGGGATTGGGCATCACTATCGCCACAAAGGGTATTCAGCCCCATCTCTGGAGCGCTCTGACACAATTTACCCGCCGGGCAAGCGTCGGCAGGGCCAGTGAACTCAGCCATTGTCTTTCGGTATTGCTGGCCAATACCGGTCAATGCACCTGTCCGAAGTGCGGGGCGGAGATGGAACGTAATGAAGAATGGAATTGCCCTGATTGTCATACAACACTTTCCGTTGCCCAGCCCCGTCATTTCAGCACCGATAATTATTCGAGTGTATGTAAAGAATGTACCGGCGTGGGATCATTACTGCGTCCAAAACCTGAAAAACTGATAATCGATCCAACAAAACCTCTCTGCGGTGGAGCAATGTACTCTCCCGGCTACTGGCCTCAGACGTATCTTTGCCAGGACCAGCCCGTAATTCCGGCACTGGGAGACCGTTACGGCTTCGATGCTTTTTCAACGCCGTGGGATGACATATCCGAAGAGGGGAAACAGGCCTTTTTGTATGGAGATGAGGACCCCATAACAGTTACTTACAAGAGTAAGAGCACCGGTCAGATAAAGACATGGACAAACAGGTGGGAAGGTTTTTACGGAGGGTGGGTACGTGACTGGGACATTCACGGGACATATACCGAAAAAGTCCCATGTCCGGGTTGTCATGGAGCAGGGCTTCGTCCCGAATACCTCGCTGTCACGCTGGAAGGATATAATATCCATCAGCTCAGTGAGATGCCGCTCGATCGACTGGAGCAAGAACTGAGTTCGCTAATCCTTCCGTCACAGGTTGAGTCGGCAGTCCGAACAGCATATGATACCGCCCAGCGCCGTTTGAGATTTTTGAATAAAGTCGGGCTGGGATATCTCAACTTGAACCGACCATCGGGTACGTTATCTGCCGGGGAAGCGCAGCGTATCCAGCTTGCCGGTCTGTTGGGCAGCGGCTTAACGTCACTGACTATATTACTTGATGAACCATCCCGAGGTATGCATCCTTATGAGCTCGAGGCACTAACCGGGGCACTAGCAGACCTGCGCGATGCAGGTAATACGGTAATCGTGATCGAACATGATTTACAGATAATCAGGGCTGCAGACCATATCATAGACATGGGGCCGGGAGCCGGCGTCACCGGAGGTGAGATAGTTGCTTCCGGAACACCGGAGGAAGTTACCCGCGCAGACACGATAACCGGAAAGTGGTTGCGAGAAACAGAAAAGATCGAAATACATGAAAGAAAGACAGACAATGACAGGAACGAATGGTTAACCATAAGAGGTGCTCGTGAGAATAATTTACATAACATCGATGTCGAGATACCACTACATAAACTGGTCGGAATCTGCGGTGTTTCAGGCTCGGGTAAAAGCACATTATTGATAGACACACTGGGCCGGGCACTTGTACAGAAAACACATACTTCATCCTTCGCCCGGGAACCGGTTGAACCCGGTAAGCATGATTCGATTGAAGGAATCCCTGAAAGGACTTTTATTGTTGACCAGACCCGGGAGGGTATCCGCAGTCCTGCTGTTTTTCTTGGACTGACGAGTCCTCTGATAAAACTCTTTGCTTCAACTCAGGATGCAGCAGCATTGGGCCTTGATGAAAAACAGTTAAACACTCCGTGTTCTGCGTGCGGCGGAAGGGGAATAACACGCATGGATATGGGTTTTCTTCCGGACCTGTTCGAGGAATGTGAGATATGTCGAGGAACGGGTTTTCTCCCTGAAGCCCGGGAAGTATACTACAGGGGCGTATCCTTACCGGAAGTAAACAGTCTGACTATTGAAGAAGCCTGCGAGTTGTTTTCTGAAGAGAGGAGAATAGCCCGGCCACTTGAGGCGGCCATGGAAGTAGGTCTGGGATACCTTGTCTGGCGTCAGCCTGCTTACACACTCTCAGGAGGAGAAGCCCAGCGCCTGAGAATCGTTAAAGAACTCTGTCGAAAAACTTCCGTTGAGACGCTGTACATCCTCGACGAGCCTACGGTTGGCCAGCACATGGAGGATGTGAGTAGGCTGATACAGGTACTCGAACGGCTCGTGAAGGAAGGGCACAGCGTAATAGTTATCGAGCATCACCTGCATGTGCTTGCCAGTTACGATTGGTTGATTGAACTGGGACCCGGCGGAGGCATGAACGGCGGGAATATCATAGCTTCCGGTACTCCCGAAGAAGTTACCGTACTGGATACTCCCACTTCACAGTATTTGCGGGAGGTCCTGAAGAAATAAAATGACATGGGCGTCACTTCTGCTGACCGATACTTCTCCGAACCTGCGATTATTGGTTTTTCGAGAACTATTCCATCGCCCTCCTGACGATGAGGAAGTCCTTGAACTTGAGGAAATTCGTGAACAGGACCCTATCGTCATCGATTTGCTTTCATTTCAGAGTACCGATGGGTCCTTTCGTTCAAGAGACGGAAGTCACGACGGGTGGTTTAATATCAAGACTACTTCTCAGGCATTGCTTAGACTGGGATACCTGGGTTTTAGTTCCGAATACCCGGCGATAAGGAAAGGCGCGGAATATCTCTTCTCACACCAGATGAAAGACGGTTCGTGGCCTGTACCGAAAGCCAAGACCGAGGATGAAATGGGAGACACTTACTCGATGATCCCTTTTCAAACCGGCATACCTCTCCGGGGTCTGGCTGCCGCAGGTTATGCCACGGACCCCAGGGCTGAAAAAGCATATGAATGGCTGCTGCAACAAAGTTTACCGGATGGCGGCTGGCCCACGGGCGTCAAAGACGAGCAGTATGTATTTCCCGCAGGATATCGCCGGTTACCTCATTCCAGGTATGGCTGTCGGACCAACACTTCTTTTGCGGTCAGTGCCCTTGCCTTTCATCCTCAAAGGTGTATGTCAGAAGAATGCCGGAAAGGACTCGATTTATTGCTGGCACAGGATACTTTACAGGCTTCGAATCTCGGACACGAAGTGGCGAAGATTGTGGGAGTTGAGAAGGACAGAGGGTTCTTCACTTATTTTGCCAGATACGACATTGCTTTCGTACTGGATCTTTGCTGGAGAATCGGCGCGAATCTGGAAGATGATCGCATAGCGAGTATGGTCGAGTTCGTTAAAGAACTATCGGGTGAATACGGACTGTGGGAATACACGGCATATCCTGGGGTATCAAGGTGGATATCCTTCGATTTACTTCGATCTTTATCCCGGATAGACCGCGATACCGACTGGATCAGCCTTGAACCTGTCACACCGTTCCAGCCATATCCCAGGCAGCCAAGACGATATTAATCGACTAACCGTTATCGGACATTCTCAGGCTGCGGTTGATATTCCCGATTGGATTATTGAGTGAAGAAGACTATGTAAAAACCGGGTGAAAAATTCTGATTGAAGAATACTGATGTAGAGTGTACAATACTGAAAGGCACCTTTGGGAAACATGCATAAATCTCGGGAGGTGAGAAAGTGAACGATGAACGTTCTGAAGAACTTAAAGACCTCGTATCAGCTGCAACTAATTTGAATTTCCCTGTAAAATTAAGAACAGATGCAGTCGAATCAATCGGCAGGATAGGCACCCATGATGCCTTGCTTGCCCTTCTCGATATGGCCGGCAACGATCAACTCTCCAAGAAAGAAAGAGAATTGATAATCAAGCTGGCTGCCAATCTTATCAAAGCCGGATTTTAAACATATCCGGAAATCCGGTATTCCTCGAACAGCAGGTTTTTACTAATGGAGATCGGGATTATCGGTCTTCCCGGAAGCGGGAGGACCACCGTTTTTAATGCACTCACAGGAGGTGGAAGCAGCGGTCACGCTGCTGCTGGTACTTCCGCACATATAGGTACGGCTCAGGTCCCTGAACCACGCCTGAAGGTACTTGCCGGTATATTCCATCCCGGCAAAGTAACGTACCCGTCCGTTATGTATATCGATATCGGCGCTTCAGTGAAAGATATGGCGCAGGACAAGGGCATCGGGGGAAAATTACTTAACCAGCTCAGCCAGGTAGACGCTCTGATTAACGTCGTCAGGGCATTTAAGAATGATGCCGTTCCCCACACTGAAGGTAGCCTGGACGTGGAACGTGATATCGATACTATGAACCTGGAGCTTGCGTTTTCAGACCTGGTAATACTCGAGAGACGTCTTTCCAGGCTGGAGGAATCACTAAAAGGGGCCAAACAGGCTGAGAGAGCCGGATTTCTTCGGGAACAGGAATCGATCGGAAGAATTAAAGATGACCTTGAGAAAGATATTCCCGTCAGGGAAATGAATCTCACCGAAGAAGAAAAACGGATGCTGTCCGGTTACCAGCTATTATCCGCGAAACCCCTGGTTGTCGCAGTGAACATAGGTGAAGAACAGCTTCCCGAAGCAGACAAGTTGATAAACGAATGGAACTCGAAATTCAAAGGCGAAAAACGTGTGGTGACCGCTATCTGCGGAGAACTGGAGATGGAACTCACACAGCTTGACGGAGAGGCTGCCGAGGAATTCCGCGGAGAATACAGGCTAAAAGAATCCGGCGCCGACAGAATAATCAAGCTTTCTTATGATCTGCTGGGTTTGATATCATTTTTCACGACTGGTTCCGATGAGGTTAAAGCGTGGTCGGTAAGAGAGGGTACCGAAGCTATGAAAGCCGCCGGTAAAATCCACACCGATCTTGAGAAAGGTTTCATCCGGGCGGAAGTCATAAGCTATGATGACTTTATAAAGTGCGGAAGTATGGCTGAAGGGAAGAAACAGGGCTTGTTACGGCTGGAAGGCAAAACATATGTAGTACAAGACGGCGATCTAATTACCGTGCTGTTCAACGTATAAACAGGACATGATCAACTTCCCTGTATTATTTTATTCCGGCTTATTATTTCTATTCAAGTTCCCATTACGACTCCCGCCTGCCTGTAACAGAACGGTCGGACGACCGTTAACCGGATGAGTATAGACGCAATTATCGGTGCCGTAGACTTCCCTGATATTGTCGGTGGTAATCACTTCTTCAGGTGTTCCTTGTGCATGTACCTGACCTGTCTTGATAAGTACCAGTCTATCGCAGTATTGCGCGGCGAGATTCAGGTCATGGAGCGTAATTATCACGGTCAGGTGGTTCAGGGTACATAAACTCTTTATCAGGTCCAGAATCTCAAGCTGGTGATTTATATCCAGGTTAGCTGTCGGCTCATCGAGGAGAATTACCTCCGTCTGCTGAGCCAGGGCACGGGCGATAACAATACGCTGTATCTCACCACCGGATAATTCGCCTATCCTGCGTTCGGCGAAAGGAAGAGTTGCCGTCCTTTCCATCGCCCGATAGGTTATCTCCATGTCATTTTCACTCTCGTACCTGAGCAGACCGAGATGGGGATTTCTTCCCATGAGGACTATCTCAAAAGCCGAAAATGAACTGGGAAGAATAGGTGTCTGGGGTACCACCGCCAGGAGACGGGCCAGTTCGGAACGATGTATCATAGATATATCTTTGCTATCGAGTATAACGCGACCTGAACGGGGAGTGATTACATGGCTGACAGCTTTTATCAGGGTAGATTTACCCGAACCGTTCGGCCCGATAAGTCCCAGCACTTCTCCCTTACTTACGCTGAAGGACATAGTATCGATAACGGTTGTTTTACCGTATGCAAGGGTCAGATCGTTAACTTCGAGTTTTGCCATACTGTTCACTTTAAAAGTATACTATTCCCTTTCGACGTCTTAAAAGATAAAGGAAGAACGGAACTCCGCAGATAGCTGTGATTATGCCTATCGGTATCTCGGTCGGGGACATGACAGTCCGCGCAATCAGGTCGGCAAGTATAAGGAATATCGCCCCGCTGAGAACGGACAGCGGCAGAAGGAAACGGTGGTCCGGCCCCCAGATGAGGCGGACTGCGTGAGGGATAATAATACCTACGAATCCTATTGTGCCGACGAACGAAACAGCGGCGGCTGTAATCAGGGTTGCCGCAGCCAGGAGTATAAGCTTGGTCCTCTCGACATTTACACCAAGTTGTTTTGCCTGTTCTTCATCGAGCTGCATTATATTCAGAGAACGAGAGTAGAGGAGGATAACTATTATACCGATTGCTACGTACGGCAGGACTACCCCTACCTCCGACCATTTACTGAGTGAGAAACTGCCCATCACCCAGAATATTATTCCATGTATTTTATCGCCGCTGATAATTATCAGGTATGAGTATATAGAACCCCAGAGTGCTCCAAGGGCGACACCGGCAAGAATAAGAGTTGTTACCGGTACTGTTTTCCCTACTCTTGCCAGGATATAGACTACGGCGACGCTGACGACTGCCCCGGTGAAGGCCAGTATAGGGATCAAACCAAATCCCATGGCGCTGAATTCAACGGGGAGAAGAAAACCGATAACAGCGCCCAGGGCAGCTCCCTGCGCCGCTCCGATAAGGTAGGGGTCGGCAAGAGGATTACGAAACAGTCCCTGGTAGGTAGCACCTGCTACAGCCAGGGCGGCGCCTATCAGTCCGGCCAGGATAATCCGGGGCAGGCGGATGTTAAGAAGAATGGTCTCGGTACTGCCGGTCCAGTCAGGTGAGAAGTCGATAAACGGAAGCTGTGAAAGGAGAATACGCAGAGTCGTAAAAATAGGAATCTCTACACTGCCTATAGTGGTGGCGACTGCCACTACCACAATGACAGCAATAGAGAGTCCTGCTATCGCGTATACTCGACCCCGCCAGTGGGGACGTATATTTCTCATCGAGTTCGGTGTTAAGCTTCCGGTTGCATTTTTCAGCATTATTTTATAGATCCGTTGTAAAGGAAAATATCATTAATCGAATAATTCGGGATGGATCATCTTCGCCATCTGTTCGAATCCGTCTATCATTCTCTCGGTGGGCCTTCCCACAAGGTCCGTATTGACTTCAAATACTCTGTTGCTTGCGCGGGCTTCGGAGTCTGCCAGCCTGGACTCGGTCCTGGCAAACGTGAAAGGCGCGTCCGCTCCTTCTCCCATTCCCGTACCGGCTATTATGACCTGTGGATTAGCTTCGACCAGAGTCTCAAGATCGATAGTTGGATATCCTGCAGTATCTGCAAATATATTGGTGCCGCCAGCTTTTTCAATCAATTCATTTATCCTGGTATCACCACCTACCGTCATCAGTGGCTCATGCCAAATGACATAAAATACTCGCGGTCTATCACCAGCAGCAAGTCCGGCTGTTTTATCGGTTATTTTTTCAATACGAGCCGATAAATCTTTGACAATCTGGGCTGCTTTCGCACTTGTTCCGGTAACTTTTCCTATTAGCGTGAAGGAATCAAGAACCTGGTCGAGATTCCTGGGATCTATCACGATGACGGTCTGACCGAGCTGTTCAAGGGCAGGCAAAATCTCGTCCACGTGTATGTTCGTTACAAATATAACGTCCGGCTCGGTTGCCACTATTTTTTCAACATCAGCGGTAGAATATCCGCCAACATTCGGTTTTTCCTTTGCGGCTGCAGGGTAATCACAGAATTCTGACACGCCGACTATCTTATCACCAAGGCCCAGCGAAAAAAGGATTTCCGTATTACTGGGAGCCAGTGATACAATCTTTTGAGGAATACCGTCCAGTGTTACGGTTCTGCCAATCATGTCAGTAACTTCAATGGTTGATACCTTTTCCTCTTCGGTTTCTGAGGAATTGCACGCTGTAAACACACTCGTCGACAGCACGAGGACCATTACAAACACCGCCACCTGCCAGAGTATTTTCTTCATTATTACCTCCAATATTATTTTATAAAATAACCCCTCTCCCATTTTCGGAAGAGGGGATTCGGTTTCCAATAAAAATCCCTACCTCTCCCCGCGGAGAAATGTAGGTCATTCAGGGGCTGGCGTTCTGACTTATCCGCCTCAGGCGGAATCACAGCGGCGCGGCCATGCCGGGTTTTCACCGGCTTGCTCTCCAGTTAGGCCCTTACTCACGTTCGGGCGCCCCCGTTTGCCTGCTCAATTTTTTATCAAGTACAGATGACTATAATCAAGTATACAATAGTTTTTATCGCTGCACAATACCCTGTAGAGAGAATTTTTTTGTTTTTAGTATGGTATATTTCGGCAAAGTATACGCGTTTGGAGAAATTGGATTACTTGAATCCTAATCGAAGAAGGACTTACCCAGATCGCCATCATTAGAATACCCCCGGCTTTCCCAGTAACCTTCATAATCGGTCTGGTCTGATAATTCGATATCAGTAATCCATTTAATCCACTTGTAGCCCCATTTACTTTCGGCAATAAGTTGAAATGGATAACCCCTTTCAGGCGGTATCTCGACATCATTCATCCTGTAGGCGACAATGATATCGTTACCCATGATATATTCAATGGGAAATGAAGTCGAGTATCCGTCGTAGGCGAATAGAATTACCGTTTTTACATCTGAAGATGGACTGGCATCGTTAATCAGGTCTCTGAGAAGAAACCCTTCCCAGAGGATAGTGACACTCCAGCCTTCAACGCAATCGAGTGTAACAACTTTCTGGTAAGACTGGTATGTATCGATTACTTCATCGTAGGTATAGGTCAGTGGGGTCTCGACTAATCCTCCGACATCGAGTGTATATTCCTCTATATCTATATACTGAGGGCCGCCAATAGAATTTTCCCTGAAATCATTGACGGATGAAAGCTTCTCACCCTGATACTCTCTGACCTCGACTGATTCCAGGTTTTCAATTTTGTTTCCAGTACAACTGCTAAACATAACTAGAATAATAATACAGACCATGAATAATATCCCGGTCATCCACCCCCTCATCTGCAACCTCCAGATCCCTGATAGAATACCGGATTTATTTTATTCCGGAACATATTCACAGGTAAGCGACTTATATCTCTTTAATAATTAAGCAAGGTTATTTATCGTTTTTGCGATAACTCTATGACTATGTTTGATACACCGAGATCGACATAAGCAACGCCTCTGCCGCCGGGAAATTTTGCCCGCAGCAGTACTTCCACGCCTTTATCGGTAAGTTCTTTTGCTGTTTCCTCAAGGTTGTCCACCTGATACATCACGTGCTGAATCCCTTCGCCTTTCGTCTCAAGGAATTCCTTGTGTGGAGAATCACCTTCGAGCGGCTGAATTAACTCCAGTTGTACGTTGCCCATTCGTGTACCGCGAATGTCGAATTCTGCGTACATCCTTTTTTCTCTGAAATATTCTTCCCGTTCCGGCGGTAATGCCATTTTATCGAACGGGCCGATACCAAGTTCACTCAAACGTTCCACCGCTTTTTCTACATCCTTGACAACTACACCTACTTGCGTTAATACCCAGTTTTCAGTCCTGTTTTCCATTACCTGTTCCTTCCTGAAATTATGAATTTACGACCCTCTGTCGAAGGCGGTTTCAGGAATTATAAACACTAAAACGATCGGTTAGCAAATTTGACTTTAGGTAATGAAAATGTAATTATATTAGCGGAAATTGCCTATATTGGAAATAAATAAGGAGGTAACGTGATAAACAAAGTTGTCGAAAGCTACGATGAAGTGGTAGCTGATGTGTTTGAAGGAGCTATCATACTCATCGGCGGATTCGGTCCGGCTAACGGTACTCCAAGCAACCTGATACGGGCACTTTATGCTAAAGGTACGAAAGGCCTAACTATTGTCATGAACACGCCGGGCACCGGCAGACAGCCCCCGCCGCCTCAGTTTGCCAATATGCCGAAACGCAAGAGTCCACCGAACTATGATAACGGAGGGCTACTGATACAGAATCACCAGGTATCAAAAGTAATCACTGCCTTCCCCGGCACCCCTATGCCTGGTGTACCTTCTCCACTCCACGATCAACGAATAGCCGGTGAATTAACGGTGGAAATGTGTCCGCAGGGGACAATGGCCGAACGAATCAGAGCTGCAAGGGCAGGAATACCGGCATTCTTTACTCCCACGGGACCGGGCACTCTTCTCGGTGAAGGCAAGGAAATAAGAGAGTTCAACGGCGTTCCCGCCTGTCTCGAATACGCACTGAAAGGCGACTTTTCTTTTGTCCGTGCTTATAAAGCAGACAGGCGCGGTAACCTGGTCTACAAGGGAACATCACGGAACTTCAACGCGACAATGGCAGGCGCCTCTACCGTTACAATCGCCGAAGTCGATTACCTGGTCGAAGTTGGTGATATCGATCCTGAAGGAACATCTACACCCGGAATATATGTAGACCGCGTTGTTGTCAGAAAAAATCCTGAGGAGGGGATATAAATGCCGGAAAAACTTGATGAACAGACAATGGCCCTGAGAGTAGCCAAGGAATTTGAAGAGGGAATGATAATCAACCTGGGCTTCGGTATTCCGACTCAGGCTGCAAATTTCATCCCGGAAGGGAAGGAAGTAATATTCCACGCCGAAAACGGCTGCCTGGGATTTGGTCGTGCCGCTATTACCGAAGAAGAACAGGACTTCAATCTGGTCAATGCTTCCGGACAGATGGTTACTCCTTTACCGGGCATGTGTTTCTTTGAGCATGCCGAATCGTTTTCAATGATCCGGGGAAGACATATCGACCTGTGCGTCCTCGGCGGTCTCCAGGTATCGGAAAAAGGAGACCTGGCAAACTGGGTAATACCCGGGAGAGAGCCGGGCAGTGTTGGCGGCGCCATGGACCTGGCGTTCGGCGCGGCTAAACTACTCGTCGTAATGACCCATGTCACCAAGAACAACGAGTATAAACTCGTCAAAGAATGTAATTACAAGCTTACGGCACCTCATTGTGTCTATAAAGTGGTCACGGATATCGCCGTGGTTTCCATTACCCCGGAAGGAATGAAACTGGATGAAGTGGCCCCGGGCTGGACTCCGGAAATGGTGCAGGAACTTACGGAACCAAAGCTGATAATTCCGGACAAAATTCCGGTGATGTCCTTCTAGAGCCGGGTTTGAATAGAGATAGTCATATTGCCATCATCGGTATTTCCGATAGATGGCAATATCTTTTCCATGTATAATAGGTAACTAATAATGAATACGAATACTGGAGGAACAAGATGAAACTCGAAGATCGTGTGGCTATTATAGTTGGCGGCGGCAGCGGGATAGGCAGGGCTTCGGCAAAACTGCTGGCAAGCGAAGGTGCTAAATTAATGCTTGCCGACTGGGTAATCGAGAGTGCTGACTCTACTGCGGAAGAAGTTCGAGCTGCCGGAGGTGAAGTATCCACTATTCAGATGGACATGACAAAGGAAGAAGACTGTATCAGAATGGCAAAGACCACCGTCGAAATATACGGGAAAATCGACATTCTGTGTAATATAGCGGGAGGTTCGATGGGCTACGGAATTCGCCCGGCCCTCCAGCCATTCCTGGAGCAGGACAAGCAGATGTGGGACCACATGATAGATATCAACTTAAACGGTGCCCGTAACTGCACCCATGCTGTCCTCCCATACATGATAGAGAGGAATTACGGAAAGATCGTCAGTTTCGCGTCCATAGCGGCGGTAAACGGGATGCCCGGAGGTACCGATTATGCCGCCGCCAAGGCAGGGATAATAGCCATGATGCGGAATATAGCAATTGAAATGGCACCTTATGGTATCAGGGCCAATACTATAACACCAAGCGGAACGAACAGCGAACGTATAAGGCAGTTCATGCTGGGCGGTCAGACACGGGAACAGCAGGAGAGGTCGATCAGTATGTTCGCTGAACCGGAAGACCTGGCAGAAGGCGTACTATTGATGGTCTCGAGTGCCTCAGACCACATCAGCGGTCAGAACCTGATATACGGTGTTCCTGCGATGCAGGGTCCGCCAAGACAATAACCGAATAATCGAAAGGGGGGATGCCTGAAAGCATCCCCCCTTGATTTTTAATCTCTTCTGAATTTGTTTTTAAAGTCTTCCATCTCCTGCCGGCGTTTTTGTTCTTCCTGCTCTGCCCTCAACTCTTCCTGTAGTCTGTCGAATTCCTCCTGGCTTAACGCTTCGCAGGAAATCAACCGGTCATCTTGAATTTCAATGGCAAAAAGCTCTTTGCATTTCCAGCATTTATACGGACCTACGTATTTTACATCCGCCAGTGACATACTCCCCTCAGTCTGACAACTGGGGCACTTTATTTTTACTATCATATTCCTGTTTCCACACCTCCTTCACCATTTTACAGCTTACAACTCCTTAAATTATGACAGGCTGTATATAGAATAGCAACAGGTGGAGCATCGATGTTCCGGTTGAGTCAAATATCGTTAGCAGATACGCGGCAGGAGTTCCCCGCTCAGCATATCGAGTATACGTGAAGAGCCATAGGGCGTCTTTAATACCACTCTGCCCTGGTGTTTCCCGGTAACACACCCGATAATCACGGCATCTTTCCCGTATATATTTTGTTTCATCCTTGCCAGGACCGGTTCAGCCGCTTTCTCATCGACTATTGCTACCAGCTTTCCTTCGTTGGCAACGTAAAGAGGATCAAGGCCAAGTAATTCGCAGGCACCTCGTACTTCGTCACGCACAGGAATACTTCTTTCTTCAAGTTCTATTCCGACACTTGATTGACCGGCTATCTCGTTCAGCGTCGTGGCCAGACCTCCCCTGGTTGGATCACGCAGGCAGTTGATAAGAGTCGACTCTTCCAGCATGTCCGCTACCAGGTGATTTAATGGGGCACAATCGCTTTCGAGGGTGGTCGTGAAATTCAGCCCCTCGCGTTTACTCATGATGGCTATTCCGTGGTCTCCTATGGTGCCGCTTAGAATTATCTTGTCTCCCGGTTTCGCATTTGCTCCCGATATATCTATACCATTCGGGATTCTTCCGATACCGGACGTATTAATAAATAGCCGGTCGGCATCACCTCTATTAACTACTTTTGTGTCACCGGTAACAATCTCAATCTCCGCTTCAGCGGCTGTTTCAGCTATCGACCGGACTATTTCTTCGAGTTCATTAAGTGCAAGACCTTCTTCAATAATAAAAGAAAGACTGAGATATAGAGGTCTTGCTCCGGCCATCGAGAGGTCGTTTACCGTACCGCAGACGGCCAGTCTGCCGATATCACCTCCGGGGAATATGATAGGGCTGACCACATAACTGTCGGTTGTGAAGGCAAGGCGTCCTTCTGAGTCCAGTACCGCTGAATCATCCAACCTGTCCAGTAACGGATTGGTAATACGGGAAATGATATGCTTCCGGACAAGGTCGTGACTTAACTTGCCACCGCTTCCATGAGCCAGGAGAATCCTGTTATCCATCAAAATCTCCAAACAGGTAGTATGTGGAACAGGTCCCTTCGGATGAGACCATGCAGGGGCCTACCGGATGTTCGGGTGTGCAGGAGGTTCGAAACAACGGGCAGTCAAGCGGAGTGCTGACACCACGCAATATACTGCCGCACTGGCATCCCTGATGTTCGCGGACAGGCCCAGGATCGATATCGAAATTCTTCTCAGCATCGAATTTCTCATAGGTGTCCCTTAGCCGAAGACCGCTGGACGGCACTGCACCGATCCCACGCCAGTCGGCACCGGCCGTTTCAAATACCGTATCCATCAGCTTTAAAGCCTGAGGGTTACCTTCAGGTCTGACTCCGCGGCGATAGGCTATTTCAACTTTGTAGTCCTCATTTTCTATCTGGTTAACAAGCATGTCCACGCACAGCAGTATGTCCAGGGGTTCGAAACCGGCTACCACGCAAGCTATATCATAGTTGTCGGCAATGAATTGATAGGGGTGTGATCCGATAACGGCACTCACATGTCCCGGACAGACAATTCCGTTAAGCCTCACTTCGCCGAGATCCAGGATGGATTTCATTATCGGAGGACAGATTTTACTCAGGGATAAAACGTAGAAATTATCGATCTCTTCCTGTTCTGCCTGGAGTATTCCGGCAGCTACCGTAGGTGTGGTCGTTTCAAAGCCTATACCGATGAAAATCACGGATTTATTCGGATTTTCTTTCGCAATCTGAATGGCATCCAGTACCGAATAGACTATCCTGACATCACAACCCTCCGACCTTGCCGACTGCAGGCTGGAATAACTTCCCGGTACTCTGATCATATCACCGAAGCTGGTTATTATCACATTGGGCAGATGAGCCAGAGCAATAGCTTTATCAAGATCGGCATTGGAGGTGACACATACCGGGCAGCCGGGACCTGAAAGCATCTCAATGTTTCCAGGAAGGAGCTCGCGAATCCCGTATTTGAAAATACTGACAGTGTGACCACCGCAAAATTCCATCAATCTGATGTGTTTTGTAGAATTGCGGTGAATCCTGTCTACCAGCTTTTTAGCCAGCTCCGGCTGGCGAAATTCATCGATATATTTCATGGAAGATACCCTTACCCGTCCGTGGCCTCTGCGATTTCAAGAAGCAGCTTCATGGTCTCTTCCGCTTCTTCAGCGTCTACAATGCTGATTGCATAGCCCGTATGGAGAAGAACGTATTCTCCAACCTGCACCTCTGGCGTCAACTGTATGCTTATTCTACGGCCAACACCACCAACCTCTACATCCGCGTATAGCCCGTCAATAGACTTTACCCGGGCTGGAATAGCCAGACACATTTTTAAAATTCTCCTTAGTTATCGATATTGACCGGCGATGACAACCTGTCCAAGAGAAATTCCCCCGTCATTGGTAGGTACCTGCCGGTGGGTAAGTACCCTGAATCCGGATTTTTTCAGCAAACCGGCAGTTTTCCTCAGTAAAAGCCGATTCTGGAAGACACCGCCGCTTAAGGCTATATCTTTAATACCGGTATCACCCGATATAACTTGACATAATTCATCAATGATGGTCGAGATAGTATTATGAAACCTTAAAGCTATTGTAGCCTTAGAAACGCCGTTGTGTAAATCCTTAAGAATCGCCTGGAAAAGGTCACCAAGCCTGATAATCCTCCGACCTTCTTCATTATCGTATTTATATGGATAGACTCCCGAGTCATCTGGGCCATCGAAACAGAGCATTTCCATTTCGATCGCTGCCTGCGCTTCGTAGCTCGCCTCTGCTCTAATTCCCAGCAGGGCTGATACGGCATCGAACAGCCTACCGCAGCTCGATGTTAAGGGCGAGTTGATGTTCTTTTTAACCTGTTCGACTATAATCCGGGTCTGCTCGTCAGTCATGTATTTCTTGAAGGGGAGGTCCTGTTTAAAGACGTCACCGCCCATTAGAGCTAGAAGGTATCCGGCGGTGATGCGGTATGGATTTCTAACTGCAGCTTCTCCTCCAGGCAGGGGAAGATATTCGAAATGAGCCATCCGTTTGAAATTCCGGTAATCTGCTACAAGGAATTCACCTCCCCAGATTTTACCATCGGTGCCGTATCCGGTACCATCGAAAGCCACTCCAATGACGGGTGTTTCGATGCTGTTATCTGCCATACAGGAGGCTATATGAGCATGATGGTGCTGCACTGGAACAGGTTTCAGTCGGGGATTATTCTCCGCCTGTTCAATCGCGTACTTCGTTGCCAGGTAATCGGGATGCATGTCATATGCTATGATCTCCGGTTCGATACGGAACATCTTCCTGTATAGCGAAATCGTGTTCTCGTAATGGTCCATTGTCTCCAGATTTTCCATATCGCCGATGTGCTGGCTGATGAAGGCGTATTCGTCTCTGGTGAGACAGAACGTATTTTTCAGTTCCGCACCGCAGGCAAGTATCTGAGGGACTTTGTTATTCAGTTTGACGGGATAAGGAGCGTATCCCCGGGCGCGCCTGAGAAGCTGTGGTATTTCATCCTCCACCATTATTACGCTGTCATCATACCGGGCATATATGTCCCTGTTGTGGACCAGATAATAGTCGGTAATACCGGATAATCTTCTCACAGCTTCGTCATTGTCCTTGGCGATAGGCTCTTCACTGATATTACCGCTGGTCATCACCAGAGGTAAACCGGTTTCCCTCATCAACAGGTGATGGAGAGGTGTATAGGGGAACATTACGCCAAGGTACTTCAGGTTTGGCGCGACAGCCTTTGCGATCTTTGATTCCTGTTTCCATTTCACCAGGACGATGGGGCTGTTCGGAGAGTTAATCAGTATTTCTTCTTCAGGGGTTATTTCACAGTGAATTTTCACTTCTTCGATAGTAGACATCATTACGGCGAACGGTTTGAACGGGCGGTGTTTCCTTTCACGCAACAGATTAACGGTTTTTTCGGAACTGGCATCGCAGGCAAGGAGGAACCCGCCAAGGCCTTTGACGGCAATAATCTTTCCCTGCTTGAGGAGGTCAGCCGATGTGACGATAACATCGTCCGTATCTACCGGATTTCCGGTACTGTCCAGCAGTTCCAGTGAAGGTCCGCAGACCGGGCAGGCATTCGGCTGGGCATGGAAACGCCGGTCCAACGGGTCTTCGTATTCTTTCAGGCATTCAGAACACATAGTAAAATTCTTCATGGTCGTGAGCGGGCGGTCATAAGGAATATCCTCGATAATCGTGAACCTGGGTCCGCAGTTGGTACAGTTCGTGAATGGGTAGTGGTAACGCCGGTCTGTGGGGTCGAATATCTCTTCGAGGCAATCAGGGCAGGTAGCAATGTCCGGTGAAATAAGCTGGTATTTGCCTTCTTCGGCAACGCTGTCATGTATA
Source organism: uncultured Dehalococcoidales bacterium (assembly GCA_964493985.1). Taxonomy (GTDB): domain Bacteria; phylum Chloroflexota; class Dehalococcoidia; order Dehalococcoidales; family UBA2162; genus MGML01. The sequence goes on along the minus strand of CAZBQL010000014.1, from coordinate 1,307 downwards.
ACAAAATTATTATTACCTTCAGCAGGATGGTATGAAACGGAGATATCTTCAATGACAGACCTTGGAGGAGCAAGGGCCGGGATATCGGCAAGGAATCTTTCTATGGAATCGGACCCTCCTTCAACCTCGATCTTCACGTCTTCGGAGGTATTTGATACACTTCCGGTAAGACCGTGTTTTACTGCAAGCTGGTATATGAAAGGTCTGAAACCCACACCCTGCACGACACCCCGCACACTGATACGTGCCAGTTCACGTTTTATTACTTCTGCCATTTTCAGTTGAATTCCGGGAAAGGAAAGCTGGTGGCGCGCCCAGAGGGATTCGAACCCCCGACACCTGGTTCCGAAGACCAGTGCTCTATCCGCTGAGCTATGAGCGCGTAAGATTATGTTATTATACGACCTTTAATTTTGATTTTGCTACTAATTCTATAAAAAGACTCTATATCTTAATTATCGCTGAGATTGAAAGCAGCGTCAAACTTGAGTACGACGGATTATGATAAACCGAAGATAATTACACTATTGAAAATTCCGGTAGGCAAGCGTAATCAATACATTAAAAAGATAAGGGAAGCTTAAAACGTTAAGTTCATTAGGATAAAGACTTGTTACTACTAAATCACTTATCTTAAACTAACCAAATAGACTAGTAATACAAAATATTGTAATAATATATTAACAAAATATGGTACAATATAATATTAGTAAATGTTGGTAAATTGTAGATAAAATGGTGATATTACAATGATAAACACAATATTTTATGATGAAATCATAAACTCGTCAGACCTGAGAAAAAACCAAAAACGCTGGTTTGAATTAGCTGTAAACAAACCAATTACTGTAAATTATGGACGTAAACAACTAGCAATTGTTAATAGAGAAGATTTAGGAAATTTATATTCAGCAGTATCCTATTTACATATGATCGTTCAAGTTTGTGATGAATTTAAAGATAACGGTAAATCAAAAACTTTGATCTGGGCGAATGATTTGTCTGATGAAAATAGAACGCAATTTCAGAAAGAATTGTTGACCACAGCTCTACGTGCATGTATGACAAATAAATGGGATGCTGTAGGGGAATTACTAGAGGATTGGCAAGCAACCGCAGAGGTGGAAAACGATCCTGAACTCGCTATGCTTTTGACAGAAGAAGGTAATCCTAGCGAATATGTCAGCCTCGAAGAATAGATATGAAATACAATTTCAGAATGCTAGAATCTATGACGGTTGGCTTCAATTGTCTAGTGCATTTCCTGACCAGATCGATACCTGTTTAGAATTTTTAAAAAATAATCC
>CAZBQL010000013.1:15473-46356 GCA_964493985.1 uncultured Dehalococcoidales bacterium | reverse complement strand
AAAAATGCCGGTGGTTATCGGTCAGCCTATCGTGGCGCCATGTCTCCTTGCCAGCGTTTCCCTGATTTGATTTATCGTTATCAGCTTACCTGAGGGAACCATTCTCATGATTTCGTCTACTTCAATTGGCGCTGGTATCACGCAGGTGCCTGTTCCCTATTTTTGACTCATGTTCTCGGTTATCTCGACAACTTCGGCTTTCCTGTCTTCATGCAGTTTCTGTTTCCAGGTTTTCTTTAATTTAGCCATGATAACATCTCCAAGGTTTTGTCATTCTGAGCGCACCGAAGAATCTCATTCATTAAGAAAGGAGATCCTTCGTCCTCCTCCGTCGTCCTCAGGATTACAACGATTTATAAATTATCAGGTGAGGTTATCTCACCGGCGATAGCGCTTGCCATAGCTACTGCCGGATTGGCAAGATATACCTCGGACTTTGTGTGTCCCATTCTGCCGACGAAATTCCTATTGGTTGTCGAGATGCACGTTTCTCCCTCTGCCAGTACACCCATATGACCGCCAAGACAGGGTCCGCATGTAGGCGTACTGACGGCAGCTCCTGCCTTTACAAACTTCTCGATGATACCTTCCTTGAGAGCGTCTAAATATACCTGCTGCGTTCCGGGAATAATTATACAGCGTACATTCGGATGAACATGCCTGTCTTTGAGTACCTCGACAGCAAGTCTCAGGTCCTCGAAACGACCGTTCGTGCAACTCCCGATTACAGCCTGGTCGATTTTTATTCCTTTAACCTGGCTTACCGGTTTGGTGTTGGACGGCAGGTGGGGAAGAGCTACCTGCGGTTCCAGTGAAGAAACGTCATATTCGATAACTCTTTCATATTCAGCATCTTCATCAGGCTCGTAAATTGTGTATTCCCGTTTTGCCCTCAGCTTAAGATAAGCTGATGTTTTTCCGTCAACATGGAATATCCCTGCTTTCGCTCCGGCTTCGATAGCCATATTTGCCATGGTGAACCGTCCGTCCATAGGAAGGCTGTTAATAGCCTTCCCGGTAAACTCCATTGCTGCATATAATGCGCCGTCAACACCGATATCACCGATGGTGTAAAGTATCAGGTCTTTACCTCCGACCCACTTCCGCAAGGTACCGTTGTACACGAACTTGATCGTTTGGGGTACTTTCATCCATATATATCCGGTAGCCATTGCTGAAGCTATATCCGTCGAGCCCATCCCCGTCGAAAAAGCTCCTACCGCACCATACGTGCAGGTATGAGAATCGGCTCCTATGACTACATCGCCGGGAAGTACAATTCCTTGTTCCGGGAGAAGTACATGCTCGATACCCATTTCACCGACGTCATAGAATTTAATTCCCTGTTCGAGGCAAAAATCCCGCATGAATTTGGCTTGCTCGGCAGAGAGAATATCTTTATTCGGAACAAAATGGTCGGCAACCATTACTATTTTCTCAGGATCGAAAACCTTATCGACACCGATCTTCCTGAATTCCTTTATGGCTATCGGTGCCGTAATATCGTTAGCCAGCACGACATCGACCCTGGCATTAATAAATTCGCCGGGACTGACTTTGTCTTTACCTGAATGAGCAGCCAGTATCTTTTCAACTAATGTCACTTCACACACCTCAATAAATTCGCAAGCGTTTTGTGGAAACACCTGTCAGTTATTACAGTATACAACTTTAATCTACGGGCAGTCTTTAATCAGTTCTCGCGGCGGCAAGAAGCCGGTTCAGAGCGTTCAAATAAGCCCTTGCGCTGGCAACGATAATATCCGTATCAGCGCCACGCCCTGTATATGATACACCGTCGCTTTCAATCCGGATAAGCACCTCGCCGATTGCGTCGATACCTTCGGTAACCGACTTTACACTGAACTCCGTAAGTTTGTTCGGGACGCCGACGAGACGGTTGATCGCCTTATACACCGCATCGACAGGTCCTGTTCCAAGCGCGGCATCTTCTATCATACGCTCATCCGGCGTAATAAGTCTCACGGCCGCAGTCGGCATACCCTTATCTCCGCACGTTACCTGAATTCGTTTAAGGTGGTAATCTTCGGTAACGGTGCGTTTTTCCTCGGCCAGCAACGACTCTATATCTCTATCGGTTACTTCCTTTTTCTTTTCGGCAAGTTCTTTAAACGCAGTAAATGCCTGGGTGAACTCTTCTTCCGTCAGGCTGTAACCCAGCTCGGATAGTCTTTCCCTGAAGGCATGCCTTCCGCTCAATTTTCCCAGCACCAGGGTGCTGGCGGGAATTCCGACCGTTTGAGGTTCGATTATCTCATAGGTAATAGGCATTTTGATTACACCATCCTGGTGAATTCCCGACTCATGCCGGAAGGCATTCCCGCCGACAATTGCCTTGTTAGGCTGGACCGGGAAACCCGTCAGATCACTTACCAGCCTGCTGGTCTTATATATCTGCGTCGTATCGATACTCGTTTCGAGATTATAAAAGTCATGTCGTGTTTTAATCGACATCACAATTTCTTCCAGTGAAGCATTGCCGGCTCTTTCACCTATACCGTTAATAGTACACTCAGCCTGTCTCGCTCCACACCTGATAGCTTCCAGGCTGTTGGCTACCGCCATACCGAGATCATTATGGCAATGAATACTGATAATCGCTTTGTCTATATTAGGTACATTGTTTATTATACCTTCGATAAGACTCCCGAATTCACCGGGCATGGCATATCCGACCGTATCCGGAATGTTAACCGTCGTAGCTCCGGCATCTATGACCGCTTCAAGTATCTGGTAGATATATGCGGGTTCAGCCCGGCTGGCATCCATAGGTGAGAATTCCACGTTCTGTAAATATCCTTTTGCCCTGGCAACACCTGCTCTTGCCATTTCAAGGATCTCATCACGGCTTTTCTTCAACTGGTGCATTATATGGATATCTGACGCGGAGAGAAATACATGTATGCGGGGGTCGGCGGCTTCTTTGACCGCTTCCCACGCTTTATCGATATCAGCGGGAAGTGCTCGCGCCAGACCACAAATAGTAGCGTTGCGTACCTCTTTTGATATCAGTGCAACCGCTTCCAGTTCGGTTCGCGAGTTCACAGGCATTCCGGCTTCGATAACGTCGACGCCCAGTTTTTCCAATTGCCTGGCAATTTCAACTTTTTCCTGGATATTCAGAGTAGCCCCGGCAGCCTGTTCGCCATCTCTCAGTGTGGTGTCGAATATTATTACTTTATCCATTATTGTCTCCCGGGAGGGTCATCGTGGACCGATGTCCCTCATAGAAATATTTCTCCTCATTTTATTCTTTGAATGTACAGGATTGTCCCCTCCCTTATTTCAGAGAGGGGCCAGTAAGGATGAGGATATTCCTCCCGGTAATTTTTATGTCAATAAATGGATACATGGTATTCAATTTACTTACTCGTTCTCTTTTTCCTTTGGCTTAACCATAAATATCGGGCAGGTAACTCCGTTAAGCAGATTGGCCGCGACACTCCCGTATACCAGCCTGCTTAGCCCCGAACGACCATGGCTGGCAATTACGATCATAGTATATGGATTACTGTTAGCGTAGTTAATTATCTCATCATTAGACTTACCTTCGACTACAACCGTTTTTACATTGATATTCTTTGCTTTTAGCTGCTCCTCTATTTTATCGAGGTATTCTATCGATGATTTCTTTCGCCTGACTTCTTCCTGCTGCATGAATTCGCCCCAGTTAAGCGATACACCGGAAAGCTCGGGACCGTAATACGAAGGAATACTCGGTGTCTCGGCTACCCTTAACAGTACCACCTCAAGAGATTCTTCACCTTTCTGTCGTGCCAGTATCTCAACATGAGGGAGTACTTCTTCCGCTAACTCGGACCCATCCAGCGGGACCAGGAGTGTCTTTGTCGGCCATTCATCGTAGGGTGTATCAGGAGTATGGTCAGCCCTTACCAGCCAGATGGGTATTTTCGAGGCACTCAGTACCTTGGAAGCTACGCTTCCTATACTCCACCGTCTCAGTCCGGAATGACCTCTGGCTGCCATTAAAATTAGGTCGAACTCATTTTCTTCCGCATATTTTAGAATCTCGTCAGCCGGGTACCCTTCGACAATTTCGCCGTTCACTTTCACAGCTTCGGCTGCCTGTTCTATCCCTGTCATCTGTTGGACTTCTCTGGCCTGTCTTTTTACCTTTTCGGCAGCACGCTTGATGTATGCCTGTTGCATCGGCAACATGCTTTTACCTGCGGGAGAAGCAACGTGCAGCAGAGTAACATCGATATCCAGCCTTCCGGCAAGTTCTTTTGCGTAAGTAAAAACAACTTCCGCGAGTTCCGAACCATCCAGTGGGACCAGCATTCGATGATACATTTTACGCCTCCTGGTATTTACTTCGATAATACTTCAGAAACAGGTGTAAATCAATATATGTCAATAAATGTTTTATTCCTTTTTCTTTTTCGCTCGAGTACCCGGTTTATCTTTTTCGATTTGTAGCGGACTGAGTAGTCCCCTCGTCATCGCGATTCTCCCGGTCCTGGCTAACTCTCTTATACCAAAACCCTGGAGCAAGGTAAGTAAAGAGTCGATCTTATTCTCATCACCTGTTACTTCGACGGTCAGTGAATCGGAACCGACATCAACGATATTCGCTCTGAAAATATCTACTATCTGCATGATCTCACTTCTGGTCACTGAATTTGCTTTTACCTTAATGAGAGCCAGTTCTCTACTTATGGTATCTTCAGCACTCAGTTCAACAACTCTCACAACATCGACAACTTTGTCGAGTTGTTTCCTGACCTGTTCGACCGAAGTGGTAGTCCCGTCTACAACGATAGTCGTGCGTGATATGTTAGGTACTTCGCTCCGTCCGACAGCAATACTCTCGATATTAAAACTCCTGCGTCGAAAAAGGCTGGCCATCCGATTCAGGACGCCGGGTTTGTCTTCAACAAGCGCTATTAGTGTATGTTTTGCAGGTGCCATATCGTCACCCCTTTTTCTACATATTGCGAGTTTTTATTTTTTGTGAATCGACTTTCACCGCCTCGCGAGGTTCTTCAACCATCGCGTTTATACCTTCGCCCGGTGGGACCATGGGATAAACGTTTTCCTCAGGTTCTACTCTGAAGTCCACCAGGAAAGGACCATCTTCAGCCATAGCTTTTTCAATAGCAGGAACAATGTCTATCTTGTTATTCACTCGTACTCCTACGATTCCGTATGCTTCAGCTATCTTCACGAAGTCCGGGCCGCTCAACGGCGTTGCCACGTATCTCTTGTCATAGAACAATTCCTGCCACTGTCTCACCATTCCCAGGAAACCATTGTTCAGGATAGCTATCTTTACGGCTATCCTTTCCTGGGCTATAGTAGCCAGTTCCTGTATCGTCATCTGGAAGCTTCCGTCACCATCGATACACCATACGGTCTCATCCGGGCACCCAATTTTCGCACCGATCGCTGCCGGCAGGCCGAATCCCATCGTTCCCAGCCCACCTGAGGAAACGAACGTATTAGGCCTGTCATACAGGTAATGCTGGGCAGCCCACATCTGGTTTTGACCGACACCAGTTGTAATTATTGCGTTGCCTTCGGTAACTTCATATATTTTCCTCACCACGTACTGGGGCAGGATCCCTTCAGACTCTCTTATGTAGGTTGAAGGATGTTCCTTACGCCAGGTGTCCAGTTGCTCAAACCACCCAAGGTTCTGCCTTGATTCGATCAGTTTAGTCAATTCACTCAGGACCACTTTCACGTCGCCGACGATAGGGACATCGACCCTAACGTTCTTTCCTATTTCTGCCGGGTCTATATCGATGTGTATGACCTTTGCCCCGGGCGCAAACGTGTTTACGTTGGAAGTAACACGGTCATCGAATCTCATTCCGACCGCAATTATCAGATCGGTTTCATTTAATGCCATATTGGCTGCAGCCAGGCCATGCATACCAACCATTCCAAAATTTAGAATGTGCGTTTCCGGAAAACAGCTTATACCAAGCAGCGTGGTCACTACCGGTATTTGAGCGGTTTCAGCCAGTTGCTTCAGTTTAGCGCTGGCGCCTGATATTAGCACGCCTCTGCCAGCCAGTATTATAGGCTGCTTCGCTTCGTTAATAACTTTTGCCGCCTTTTTTATCTGTGTGGGGTGTCCCTGCAGAGTAGGTCTGTAACCGGCTATCTTAACCCGGTTCGGATAAGTAAACTCAACCTCTTCGGTAAACACATCTTTCGGCACATCGATTAACACGGGGCCGGGCCTGCCTGTCCTTGCCAGATAGAATGCTTCCTTTACTGTTTCTGCCATCTGAGAAGCATTTCGTACCATGTAATTATGTTTTGTGATTGGCAGCGTGATCCCTGTAATGTCCACTTCCTGAAAAGCGTCTTTACCAATGAACGGCCTGGAAACCTGGCCGGTAATAGCCACCATTGGGACAGAATCCAGGTGTGCGTTTGCTATTCCGGTGACCAGATTTGTTGCGCCCGGTCCGGAGGTTGCGAAACATACCCCGACTTTTCCGGTAACTCGCGCGTATCCGTCGGCCGCATGAGCCGCACCCTGCTCATGACGGACAAGGACATGGTGAAGTTGAGGATATTGCGGTAAGGTATCGTACAGCGGTAAAACAGCACCGCCGAGAATACCGAAGATAACCTCGACTCCCTCCTTCACCATACATTCGAATATTATCTGGGCACCGGTCATTTTCATGATATTAAATCCTTCCTGTTACACGAACACTGCACCGGTACTGGCTGATGATACCTTCTCCGTATATCTACTCAGGTAACCCGTCTTTATCCTGGGTTCGAACTCAGGTAGTTTAGCCAGGCGGTCGTTTATCTCTTTTTCACTTAAGTCGACATCCAGTTTGCATTTATATATATCGATTTTTATTGTATCTCCGTTTTCGACAGCAGCAATCGGCCCCCTGGCGGCTGCTTCAGGTGAAATGTGACCTATAGCCGCACCCCGACTCCCGCCGGAAAAACGTCCATCGGTAAGAAGTGCCACTACGCTGTCAAGACCGGCACCGCTTAATAATGAGGTTGGTGTTAGCATTTCTCGCATTCCCGGGCCACCCCTGGGGCCTTCGTACCGGATAACGATAACTTCACCGGGCTTGATCTGACCATTCATAATAGCCGGCATCGATTCTTCTTCTGAATCAAATACTCTTGCCGGTCCCTCGTGGACCATCATCTCCGGTGCGACCGCTGCCCGTTTTACTACCGCGCCTTCAGGAGCCAGGTTACCGAACAGGATGGCGATACCGCCGACTTCTGAATATGGATCGGTAACTGGCCTTATAATTTCCCGGTCGACAACAACGGCTTCATTCATTATCTGGGAAACTTTTTTCCCTGAAACCGTCGGAATGTCTTTTTTCATTTGTTTATCGAGTTCTTTCATTACTGCAGGTATGCCACCCGCCCTGTCCAGGTCTTCGATCCGATTCGGACCTGCCGGACTTAACAGGCATATATGGGGTGTATGCTGGCTTATTTCATTCACCTTTGCCAGGTCGAAGTCTATCTTCGCTTCGTTGGCTACCGCCATCAGGTGTAAAACGGAATTTGTGCTGCCGCCGAGAGCCATATCGACGCTGAATGCATTATGAATTGAATCGGGAGTAATTATATCCAGAGGTCTGATATTCTCCTCAATGAGTTTGACCACTCGCTCGCCGGCTGCCTTCGCCAGCTGGCGCCTTCTTCCGTCAACCGCCGGAATAGTCCCATTACCGGGCAGGGCCATCCCCATCGCCTCCGTGGCGCAGTTCATGGTGTTGGCCGTAAACATTCCTGCGCAGCTTCCACAGCCCGGACAGGCGATTTCTTCCAACTCGATCAGCTCTTCTTCGGTCATCTGTCCGCTCGCTACCTTACCGACAGATTCAAATACCGAGATTAAATCTACTTTCTCGAATTTACCGTTCTTGCATTGTTGACCGGCAAGCATCGGACCGCCGCTGATAAAAATCGATGGTATATTCATCCTTATCGATGCCATCAGCATCCCCGGCACTATTTTGTCGCAGTTCGGAATAAATACCAGTCCGTCGAACTGATGGGCTTCGGCCATTATCTCTATAGAATCGGCAATTAACTCCCGGCTTGGAAGGCTGTATTTCATTCCGGGGTGATTCATTGCAATTCCGTCGCATACTGCAATAGTGTTGAATTCAAAAGAAACTCCTCCACCGGCTGCAACACCCGCTTTAACTGCTTCGGATATTTCTCTAAGATGAATATGTCCGGGGACGATCTCAGTAAAACTGTTGACCACTCCTATCATGGGTTTACCGGAGTCGGCTTTACTCCAGCCAAGGGCATGAAGGAGAGAACGGTGCGGAGCCCGTTCTATACCTTTAGTAACGGCATCACTTCTCATTTTATCTCCTTATAATTCAGCTTTTTTATCTATAAAAAAGGCCGTCCCGTGGGGACGGCCCTTGCTGATCCTTCCCACAGTCCGGTTTATGGATATATAACGAGTACTAAAATAATCTGGTTTTCTTTCATCGTGATGTTAAGAGTAGCATAGTGTATATTTATTGTCAAGCTAGGCTCAAAAAGTCAGTATGATAACATCGATTATTATTGAACATTCTCCCAATAATCGACATCTCTTTGCACCAGTTCGGATATACTGGAAACTGTTCTGTCAGGATGAGATGGAGGATCACCAGGCAATCCGTTATTCTGCCGGTCGACCCACACACTGAAAATACCGGCATGGTTAGCACCCAGGATATCTCTTTTCAGATCACCTCCAACCATCCAGGCGTTCTCAGGAGATGCTCCCTGAATGCCAAGCGTATGAGTAAATACGGATTTATCAGGTTTTCCGGCACCGAATTCTCCTTCAACGAGGATATATTCAAAATATTGGGCTAAATCGAACCTGTCTATCTTTTGTCTTTGAAAATCGGAGGCGCCGTTGGTGATCAATGCCATTGCTGCTCCGGTATTCTTGAAATGTGCAAGTGTATCGATGGGCCCAGGGATAAGAGTAATCATCTCTTGTTTTTTTACCGTAAAAGAATCCGCAAGACCATAGCATACCTTTTCATTTTCAATTCCGAGCTTCGAAAAGACGAATTCAACCAGTTCGCGTCTGGCTTTGATCAGGTTAAGACGTTTGATCCTGTGGCGCTCGGGATCGGACCAGTACCAGTCTCGTGCTTTGTTTATTTCCGAGTAGAGTGTCTCTCCCTGTAACCCTTCAATAAGCTCAGCATGTTGATAACAGAGCGCCTTCCATAACTCATCAGTACCAAAATCTCCGGTGATTATCGTATCATCCAGGTCGAAGAGTATGGCTTCAGGATAAGAGTTATCAGGCATCCTGAGATTCCATTTCTGTCATTTTATCGACACGTCTCTGGTGCCTGCCGCCCTCGAATTCTGTTGTGAGAAATGTATTGACTATATCAGGCATATCATCTTTAACGATTTCGGAACCCATACACAGGATATTTGCATTGTTATGCTGCCGTGACCGAAGAGCACAGAACTCGTTATGGCACAGGGCGGCCCTTATTCCTTTAACTTTGTTTGCTGCGATGCACATCCCTATCCCTGTTCCGCATATAAGGATACCACGGTCATAGTCACCGGAAGCCACGGCTTTGCCAACTTCTTTCGCAATGTCAGGGTAATCGACTGCATCCTCTGTATAGGTGCCAAAATCTTTTACTTCGTGACCCGCTTTATTAAGCACTTCGATTACAGATTTTTTAAATTCGATTCCCCTGTGATCACACCCGATAGCAATACGCATTGTTAAATCTCCTCCCCGGGCAGTATTATTTCACAAACCTTCTCAATATCTGCCTTTGAAATAGCTCCTTCCCGTAATAACACAGGTATATTCCCTGTTACATCGATGATCGACGATTCTTTTCCACCGGGACATGGACCGCCATCAAGGATATAGTCTATTTTGTCACCAAGCTGGTTTTTTACTTCTTCCGCATTCGATGCACTGGGTTTTCCGCTTAAATTTGCGCTTGTTCCAATCAAAGGTTTCCCAACACCATTTATTAAGGTTACTGTTACGGGATGATCTGGAATTCTGAGAGCAATAGTGCTTTTCCCGCCACTGACTATATCCGGAATCGTATCGGCCTTCTTAAAAACCAGAGTTAAAGCTCCGGGTAAAAATGAGTCGATAAGCTGATACGCTATTTCAGGGACCGAGAACGTAACTCTTTCTATCCAGGATACATCTGCCAGCAATAATGGTAAGGGCATATTCATAGGTCGTTTTTTCACCTCATAGATCCGTTTTATCCCATTAATATTATCGGAGCTGGCGCCAAGCCCGTACACAGTATCAGTGGGATAAGCGATAATTCCTCCGTCGATGAGAATAGCGATACCTTTTTCGATTCTCGGTATCATATCTGAAATCAGTTCGTTATCCATTAATCGATACTTACTGTTTTTATACTTCCAGGTTCAGTATATCACAGGAACACATGTTGCAGAATATAGAAAATCCACGTCGAAGATATTACGATATTTGGTCGATTGATGTATAATAGGGTATCCAAACGAAAGGAGAAATCAAGTAAATGTCCAGAGTATTAATTCTTTATCACTCCCAGAGTGGAAATACAGAAGCAATGGCAAAAGCCGTACAGGAAGGTGCAGCTTCGGCTGGCGCTGAGGCGATATTAAAAAAAGCGGCCGATGCTGATGCTGATGACCTTATGAACTGTGATGCTGTAGTTATGGGAACAGCGAATTATTTTAGCTATGAAGCAGGAATGATGAAGGATTTCTTCGATCGTACTTTCTTCACACTGAAGGGCAAGGTAGATAACAAACCCTATGCCGTATTCGGCAGCTACGGTGGTGGAGGTGAGGTTGCGATAGAGAGTTTAGCGAAGCTCTGTAATAATCTTGGCCTGAAAAAATCCGCCGATAACGTCGGCGCCCAGAGAGAGCCTTCGGCCGAAGCCCTCGACCGGTGCAAAGCACTCGGATCAAAGATGGCTTTACTATAAATAACGAAGGGCAAGTTTAAGGACGTGCCTAGACGTACAAAAAAGCAAGAAAGTAATGTTGACATCCATCGGGTAACGACCAGTGGTGACATCGAGGTATCCACTTATCTCGAGATTGCCCAGGGAGTGGGTAGCCAGAAAGCTGATGTTGTATCCGGGGATGTTCCTGTCACTGAAAGCGAATCCATAGTCGTCATCGACTTTGGTTCTCAGTACAGCCTCCTGATCGCCCGGCGTATCAGAGAATGCAATGTCTATTGTGAACTGGTATCCTACGACACCCCCTGGGAAAAAATAAAGACTCTCCACCCTAAAGGATTTATACTTTCCGGTGGACCGGCAAGTGTTTATACGAAAAACGCTCCCCTGGCACCTGCATACATTTATGAAAGTCACATTCCCGTGCTGGGAATATGTTACGGGATGCAGGCAATAACCAAACAACTCGGGGGCACAGTGTCTCCCGGCACCAAGCAGGAATACGGATATTCTGTTCTGCATTTCAGTGATAATTCATCACCATTGTTCGAGGGGCTTGATGAATCACCTCCCGTATGGATGAGTCATGGTGACCGGGTGGAAGAAATACCCCCGGGATTTGTCTCTCTCGCTTATACGGAGAACTCTCCTTATGCTGTGATAGGTAATAATGACGGAATTTACGGTATCCAGTTTCACCCGGAAGTTGCTCACACTCCTCAGGGAAAAATCCTGCTCAAGAATTTCGCTTATAAAATCTGCGGATGCAGCGGTAACTGGACAACGATAAACTTCATTAAAGACAGTCTGAATACGATTAAAAAACGTGTCGGTAAAGGAAAAGTCATCAACGCATTATCCGGAGGAGTTGACTCGGCGGTGGTGGCGACTCTTATTCATAACGCGGTTGGCGACCAGCTAACCTGTATTTTTGTCGATAACGGCCTTCTCAGACGTGAAGAAGTAGAAAGGACCTCAAAAGTCTTCAGGGATAACCTCGGCATGAATATTATTTTGGTAGACGCTGCAGAAAGATTCCTCTATCGTCTTCGTGGAGTCACAGACCCTGAAACAAAACGTAAAATAATCGGCGAGGAATTTATCGAAGTATTCGAAGAAGAAGCGAACAAGATCGGCACCGTGGACTTTCTTGCCCAGGGTACTCTATATCCTGACGTAATCGAGAGCGCTGCTTCCGGCAGTAATGCTTCAGCAGTCATTAAAAGCCATCATAACGTTGGAGGTCTACCTGCTAGAATGCGAATGAAACTTGTTGAACCTTTACGTTACCTGTTTAAAGATGAGGTCCGGCAGGTCGGGCTAGAGCTTGGTATGCCGGAAGAAATGGTCTGGCGTCAGCCTTTCCCCGGTCCCGGTCTGGCGATCCGGGTTATCGGCGATATTACCCGGGAAAAACTTGAAATACTCAGATCTGCTGACTTTATAGTAATGAACGAAATAAAGAAAGCGGGATTATACCGCCAGCTCTGGCAGACATTTGCTGTCCTTACCGATGTAAAAAGCGTAGGTGTAATGGGCGATTACAGGACCTATGGTTACCTTGTTGCAATAAGAGCTGTAACGAGTGAAGACGCTATGACCGCTGATTGGGCGAGACTTCCTTATGATCTCCTTGCTCGTATTTCCAACAGGATAGTAAATGAGGTAGCAGGAGTAAACCGCGTGGTATACGATATTACCTCTAAACCACCTTCGACGATTGAATGGGAATAAGTACAAGAGTTGCTAATATTTTGATTTTGGAGGGTGGAAACTGAAAATACTTGTTATCGGGAACGGTGCGAGAGAACATACAATCGTATGGAAACTCGCTCAGAGCCCAAAAGCAGAAGAGATATATGTCGCTCCGGGTAATGCCGGTACAGGTATGATCGGGATAAACCTGGACCTTAGTCCGGCAAATTTCGAGGAAATGGCAAAGACCTGCCAGAGAACAGGTATAGATATGGTAATTGTCGGACCTGAGACTCCCCTTGCCGATGGTATTGTCGACCGTTTCCAGACGATAGGCATACCAATATTCGGACCAACGAAAGGCGCTACACAGATAGAATCGAGTAAAGCTTTCGCAAAGGGACTTATGCAGAAATATTCCATCCCATGTGCCAAAAGCAGCAGCTTTTCCGATTTCCGGCATGCTGTAGAACACGTAAAACAGCAAACTCCTCCCCTGTGGATTAAAGCAGATGGCCTTGCTGCGGGGAAAGGTGCTATTGCCGCCAACTCTATCGCCGCCGCAATAGATATCCTGGCCAGCATTATGGAGGAAAAAGTACTGGGAGATGCCGGTAATACGGTAGTTATCGAAGAAAGCATGCAAGGATGGGAAATGAGCTGCTTTGCTTTCTCTGACGGTAAGCATGTTGCGTTCCTGGCGAACGCCTGCGATTATAAACGAATAAATGATGGTGATAAAGGTCCAAATACCGGAGGGATGGGCAGTTTCAGCCCTCCATGGCGATATACTCAGGAGATAGGTGACGCCGTGATGAAGAATATAATGCGTCCCGCAATCAAGGCTATGGACAAGGAAAAAAGACCCTATAAGGGAATTCTCTACGGGGGACTGATGATAGAGGAACAAGGCCCGAGAGTAATAGAGTTCAATGCAAGGTTCGGTGATCCTGAAACACAGGTCGTTTTACCGCGTCTGAAAACGGACCTTGTAGAAATAGTTGAAAATGTAATAAATGGTAACCTTGATGAAATAGCTGTCGAATGCAGCGATGAGGCCTGCGTCGGTGTGGTAATGGCATCAGGCGGTTATCCGGGAAAATACAAGACCGGTTTCCCGATATACGGACTCGATGATGTTGACGAAGGAATAATGGTATTTCACGCCGGTACCAAAACGGGTGAAAACGGTGAAATACTTACCAACGGTGGACGTGTACTGACTGTCGTTGCCTGCGGTAAAGACCTGAATGAAGCAAGGGAAAAAGTATATAAGAATATTTCCCGTATTACTTTTGAAGGTTGTTACTACCGCAGAGATATCGCTCTCGTAGATAAGCAGGAATCTCATTAACCTCTGTCATCTGATATATTCTCTAAATATTTCGAATATAATATTGATGGAAATTACTTGTTTGTGAGGTATTGAAATGCCAAAGGTAGGGGTAGTTCTAGGATCAAAATCAGATGTGGAATCAGTCCAACCTGCCATCGATATTCTCAAAGAAATGGGAATCGACTATGAATTGAATGTCATTTCGGCACACCGGACTCCCGAAAAAGCCCGTGAATATGGCCTGGAGGCCCGAAACAGGGGAATTGAGGTAATAATAGCTGCAGCCGGTATGGCCGCACATCTCCCGGGAGTACTGGCTAGCTGGACTACCCTGCCGGTGATAGGAGTCCCTCTTCCAGGTGGTGAACTGAAAGGTCTTGACGCGCTCTACGCAATTGTCCAGATGCCCGCCGGTATACCTGTAGCAACCGTAGCTGTCGGTTCTGCAGGTGTTAAAAATTCCGCCTATCTCGCTGCAGAAATACTGGGGATTAAATACCCTGAAATACAACAGGCATATGATAATTACCGAAGCGGGTTGCAGGGAGGGAAGTAAATGATAGAACGATACTCAAGGCCGCAGATGAAAAAAGTATGGTCGGATGAAAACAAGTTCGATAAATGGCTTGATGTCGAGATAGCAGTATGCGAAGCATGGGCTGACCTTGGCGTAATACCACGAAAAGAAGTGCCGAAGATAAAGATGGCCAGGGTGAACCTGAAGCGAATGGAAGAAATTCTCAAAGAAACCCATCATGACACAACAGCTTTTCTTGGAGCGGTAGCCGAGAGTCTCGGTCCTGAATCAAGGTACATCCATATGGGCCTTACATCACAGGATGTGACCGATACGGCGACAGCCCTCCAACTCGTCGAAGCGTCAGAAATCCTGACTCAGGATATTAAGGAATTAATAGACGTACTTGCAGAAAAAGCCATCAAATATAAACTTACCCCGATAATCGGTAGAACGCATGGCATCCATGCTGAACCAACATCATTTGGTCTTAAACTCGCCGTCTGGTTCGAAGAGATGAGCAGAAACCGCCAAAGACTGAATGAAGCAATTAAGTATATAGCGGTCGGGAAAATATCGGGTGCTGTCGGCACGTACGCTACCTTATCACCTGAAGTTGAAGAAAAAGCCTGTGCCAAATTAAAGTTGACTCCGGCGCCAATTTCAAATCAGGTCCTTCAACGAGACCGTTATGCTCAGTTTGTTACAACTCTGGCAATTATTGCCAGCTCACTCGAAAAATTCGCTACTGAAATTCGATTACTCCAGAAAACAGAAACACGGGAGGTCGAAGAACCCTTTGGGGCTGGACAGACAGGCTCTTCGGCAATGCCCCATAAAAGAAATCCTGAATTATGTGAACGGGTCTGCGGAATAGCCAGGTTGATCAGAGGTTACTCGATTACTTCCATGGAGAATATGTCACTCTGGCACGAGCGCGATATAAGCCATTCATCTGCTGAGCGTGTTATACTGCCGGATTCCTGTTTTCTTCTGGATTATTCTCTTTCAATTTTTACCTCGGTAATGAAAGGGTTGCTGGTATATCCTAAAAATATGAAACGTAATCTCGAGTTTACCAAAGGGCTGGTATTTTCCCAGAGAGTACTTCTGGCATTTATTGATAAAGGCCTTGGTAGACAGGATGCTTATAAGATTGTGCAGCGAAATGCCATGAAATCGTGGAAGGGAGGTCGAAATTTCCTCACCCTGCTTAAGTCAGATAAAGAGGTTATGGGATATTTAACCGTGGAAGAGCTGGAAAAATTGTTTGACTATGATTATTACCTTCGTTACGTCGATGATATCTTCGAACGTTTAGGTCTTACAGAGGTGCAATTTCAGGAGGCAATCAGTAAATTTGAGTCCGAGGAGTTAGCTCCTAAATCCATATAGTTTTACACCCTATTTATTATGCAGTCAGAATATGATATGTCCGTGATATCGAGGATACGGCGTTTTGTAAACAGTACCACTGAAGTTATTCCCGGTGTATTTCAGATAACTCATAGGGGGACGAACGTCCTCATTATCGCTGAAGAAACCCTTACTCTGATAGATACCGGTCTGAAGGACGGAGCATCACACGTCCTTGAATTCATACACCATATCGGTCGCTCCCCGGAAGAAATAGCTTTGATCGTACTTACTCATAATCATATCGATCACATGGGCGGACTGGCTGAAATAAAAAAACACACAGGCGCTAAAGTAGCCGTTCATAAAGACGATATAGGAATTCGAGAACATCCTCCTGATGCAGGAGACAGGTATCGTGAACCACTGGCACAGATTAAGAGCAAATTACAGTCTGTTTTTTCAATCTTGCCTGAAGACGTAGATATAGTCCTGGAGGGAGGTGAAAGACTGGATTGCCTTGGGGGATTGGAAGTAATCCATACTCCCGGTCATACTCGCGGAAGTATCAGCTTATATTCTCAAGAACATAAAATGCTCTTTAGTGGCGATTTAATACGAAAACGTCGAAAAAAGCTGTTATTACCACCTAAAATGGTCTGTTCCGATATAAATGAGAATCTCGAATCGATTAAAAAAATTTCGCGTTATGACATAGAGATACTGTGCTTCGGACACGGTTTACCGCTTCTTAAAGATGTGAAACCCAGGATACAGGACTTGATTAACGGGGAGAAAGTTTGACAATAAAACCTTACACTGTTTATTATCAATACACACGATGAGAGTGATTGCTGGTTCGGCCAAGGGACACCGGCTTAAAGCTCCAAAAAGAATGGCTACAAGACCGGCGACGGATCTGGTTAAAGGCGCTATTTTTTCAATGCTTGAGAGTTTAACCGATAACTGGGAAAATGTGCTGGATCTGTATTCAGGTAGTGGTGGACTGGGCATAGAAGCTCTCAGCCGGGGGGCAGGATGGGTTGATTTTGTAGACCATGCCCGGCAGTGTTGTGCTATAATCAAAGAAAATCTGGATAAAACAAAATTCTCAGAGTTTGCACGAGTGCATTGCGTCACTGTAAATAAAGCTATTACATTTCTCGACAAGGAGTATGACATTATTTTGATAGACCCGCCATACCCTGATATGTCAATTGGTGATACTATTACTCAGCTTGCCGATACAAAGCTCGTTGGTGCGAATACGACGGTAGTAGTGACCCATTCACCCCGGAACCCGCTATCTGAAAAATACCACTCGCTGAAAATGATCAAAGAACATCGCCACGGCGATAGCTGTATTTCAGTATATCGAAAGGAGGACGCGGCGTGACAATTGCTCTCTATCCCGGAACATTCGACCCGATAACAAACGGACATCTTGATATAGCCGTAAGGGCATCCAGATTGTTTGAAAAAGTGGTTATCGGAGTTTACGACACCCCTTCCAAAGACCTGATGTTTAATACTGAAGAGAGAGTAAGACTTGCAGAATTATCAATTGAGGGAAATTCTAATATCGAGGTTAGGTCTTTCAACGGATTAACCGTGGAATTTGCCGAAGAAGTTGGCGCGAAAGCTATTGTTCGAGGGTTGAGAATAGGAGCTGATTTTGAGTATGAGCGAGAAATGGCTCTAATGAACAATAAGCTTTCTCCGGATATCGAACTAGTTTGTTTAATGGCGAGTCTTAAGTACCAGTATCTGAGTTCCAGTCGACTTAAGGAAGTGGCCAGACTTAAAGGTGATATATTCGACCTTGTACCTGAACCGGTCGCAGAAGCTTTGAAAAAGAAATATTTCAATCAATATAGTGGAGATAAGTTAAAATAAAAACCAGGTAAAATAAGGAGGTAAACAGTAAATGGCGTACAAGATTTCAGATGAATGCATTAGCTGCGGAGCATGCGAAACTGAATGCCCTAATGGTGCGATCAGCGAAGGTGAGACTATTTATATAATCGATCCTGATAAATGCACTGAATGTGTTGGTGCCGCTGAGTCTTCTAAATGCGCTGAAATTTGTCCTGTTGGCGCCCCTGAACCTGATCCGGACAGACAGGAAAGCAGAGAAGAACTGCAAGCCAAATACGATAGACTACATTCCTGAAAAGAACATCAGTCAAGTAGAAACTTTTCTTTTTACAATCGAATATTAAATCCAATTACTATTGCATAACAGTTTTGCAGATATGCAAAACCGTAATAGTATAGCGGAGCATGCAATAATACCGCCGTAGTTGTTCATTAAGCACGCTACGGCGATATTATTTAAGTGAGGAAGAATGATATTACCTGCAATATGATTATCGCCGCGAACGGTGAGAAATCGATACCACCAGTTGCCGGGAGGATTCGTCTGATAGGTGATAAGATAGGCTCGGTAATTTGATACAGTACATAGGCAAGGAAATTTGTCTGTCCGGGGGATATCCATGACATGATAGCTCTCAGGAAAATGCAGACTGTAAGTATTTCACAGATTACCTTTAAGATGGTAAATACCAGCGACACTATTTCTCACCACCAAGTTCCTTCGACCGGTTGTAAGCAGCCATAAGTGCCCGCACAACAAGGTCCTTAAATTCGCCCTTTTCAAGGATATCCAGGGCAGCAGCGGTTGTCCCTCCTTTTGAAGTCACCATTTTCCTGAGTTCGGCAGGGTCCGTCCCTGACTCATGCATCAATTTACCGGCGCCGATAAGTGTCTGAAGTACCAGTTCATAGGCTACATCATGAGAAAAGCCTATTTTCACACCTGCTTCAGTTAATGCTTCCACAAAATAGAAGAAATATGCCGGACCGCTACCGCTTACGGAAGTAACCATATCAAGATATTTTTCATCGTCGAAGTAAATCTCTCTCCCTATCGACTGTAATACGGATCTCGCCAGTTCCTTCTGGTCATTCGAAACTTCCGGTGTCGTTGTCCAGCCACTCATCCCTTCGAATACCTGGGCAGCCATATTCGGCATAACACGAACGATGGAATTGTGACCTGAACCTTCCCTTATCGAAGATATCTTGATACCGGCCATTATCGATATTATTAACTGCCCGGAATTGATTTTCCCTTTCAGTTCGGGCATTATCTCCGGGAGTGTCTGCGGCTTCACTGAAAGCAGGATTACGTCTTTGCCACCTATTGCGGAAGTATTAGCGGTCGTAACCAAGACACCATAAGTATTTTTCAGGTACTCCAGCCTTTCTTTCATTATGTCACTTACGGTTATATCTGCAGGTCTTGCCAGACCTTTATCGATAAGCGCTGAAAGGATTGCAGTCCCCATATTTCCGCCGCCAATAAACGCAATTTTCATTGTCTACATTCTTCCTTCATCAGATTTTGGATTAGTGTATATACTTATCCGCGGAAAATATCAACTAAACTTCAACGTAATCGATAGATGACACCGGTTCGGGATATGGAAGTCCATCTTCTCTTAATCTTTCGATATGGAACAGAATGGCATCCTTGATATTTTTTTCGACTTCTCTACGGTTTTTCCCCGTAGCGATACATCCGGCTATATCGGGTGAATAAGCGGAGAAGTTATCACCAGCTTTTTCATATATAACTAAATATTTCCGCATATTACCGCTCCTTTAGTCCAGATTGCTTATAAATACTGTTAATTGTGCCGGGAGCTAAATCATGATTCGATTTTCCGGCTATTGTTACACGTCCTTTTTTTATGGGGATGTTTGTATTGCCTGTGACTTCCACGAATTGCGACCAGATACCATCCATCATCTTCAATCAATTTGATTATATCATGAACCTTCATATTTTCAGTTTGTCTTTTGCCAATGTGATCTTAAATAGACCGACAGTCAACGCACTACGATATTTACCAGCTTACCCGGTACGAATATCTCTTTTACGGTTGTTTTCCCCTCGATATGATTCTTCACTTTTTCGCTTGCCCGTGCTTTTTCTATAGCTTCAGCCTCGGTGATAGAAGCCACAACCAAAATCCTGTCACGAAGTTTCCCGTTTACCTGCACAACCAGCGTTATTTCCTCTTCTTTCGCCAGTTCTTCATTCCATTCAGGCCAGTCCTGTGTGTGGATACTGTAAGCGTTTCCTGTCCTCTCCCATAATTCCTCGGCCAGGTGGGGGACTGAAGGGGCAAGCAATAACATCAGTGTCTTAACAGAATCGCTCCACACCTGCTTGCTGGCTTTTCCTTCACTCTTTACTGTAGAAAGGTAGTTTGAAAACTCCATTAGTGAAGCCACCATAGTATTGAATCGCAGTTTCTCAAGATCATCGGTTACTTTCCGAATTGTCTGGTGAGTAAACCTGATTAAATCGGTCTCTGTCTTTTTGTCTACAGTCTGCTCTTCATACGGTTCGGTCATCAAGTTCCACAGTCGATTCAACCAGCGACTCATACCACTTATCCCGGTATCAGACCAGTCACCACCCTGGTCCCAGGGTCCCAGGAACATCAAGTAGGTACGGACGGTATCCGCTCCCAGTTCGTTTACCAGGTCATCAGGCGTAATTACGTTTCCGCGTGACTTGCTCATCTTCTGATGTTCTCTTACAATGATTCCCTGGTTGAACAATCGCGTGAATGGTTCATCAAATTCCACCAGCCCCATATCCCTCAATGCTTTACAAAAGAAACGCGCGTAAAGCAGGTGCATCACCGCATGTTCGATACCGCCGGTGTACAGGTCTACCGGCATCCAGTATTTTACTTTTTCCGGATCGAAGGGTCTTTCATTTTCATGCGGACTGCAGTAACGCAGGAAATACCAGGAAGAACACATGAACGTATCCATCGTGTCTGTTTCCCGTCTTGCCGGACTATCGCATTTCGGACAGGTAGTGTTTACGAAGTTCCGACTGTATGCCAGTGGTGATTCTCCGGTCGGTTTGAATTCTACATCTTCCGGAAGCAGAACAGGCAGTTCTCCTTCGTTTACGGGGACTAATCCGCATTTATCGCAATAGATCATCGGGATAGGTGCTCCCCAGTACCGCTGTCGTGATATCAGCCAGTCCCTAAGGCGGTAGGTGATCGTTGGACCTCCCCAGCCCTTTTTCTCCAGGTAATCAGATATCCTGGTGATACCTTCCTGGCTGGGAGTTCCATCGAACTCTCCTGAGTTTATCATGGTCCCGGGTTCGGTATACGCCTCATCCAGTTCTTCTCCGGAATACCCCTCAGGTGCGATTACTACCCTGATGGGAATATCGTATTTTTTAGCGAATGCGAAATCGCGTTCATCGTGCGCCGGAACGGCCATTACAGCGCCTGTACCATAACTCAGCAGTACGTAATCGGCTATCCAGACAGGAACCTTCTCACCGTTCAACCTGTTAGTTACATAGGCACCAGTGAATACCCCGTCTTTTTCCTTTTCGGTCGATAGCCTTTCGATCTCCGTCTGTTCTCTCGATTTTTCAACATACTGTTCAACTTCTGCTTTTTTATCCTGAGTCGTGATTTTAACGACCAGTGGATGTTCCGGGGCCAGGACCATGAACGTAACACCGTATACAGTGTCAGGTCGTGTCGTAAACACACGGATCTCTTTTTCTTCTACACCGGGAATATCGAGTTCGAATGAGATATCCGCGCCGGTACTCTTCCCTATCCAGTTCACCTGCATCAGTTTGGTGCGTTCCGGCCAGTCGATCCCTTCATGGTGCATCAATTCTTCGGCGTATTTCGTTATCCGGTAAAACCACTGTTCACGGTCTTGCTGGAATACCGGGGTGTCACAGCGTTCACACCTGTTATCGATCACCTGTTCGTTAGCCAGTACCGTCTGGCAACTCGGGCACCAGTTAACCGGTGCTTTCTTCCTGTATGCAAGGTCGTGTTCGTAGAGTTTCAAGAACAGCCATTGTGTCCATTTGTAATATTCCGGTTCGCTGGTAATTACTTCCCGACTCCAGTCGTACATCGCTCCGATACTCTTCAACTGTTTTCTCAGATTAGTGATATTCTCGTCCGTCCACTTGGCCGGATGAACGCCATATCGGATAGCAGCATTTTCAGCAGGAAGTCCGAAAGAATCGAAACCGATCGGATGAAAGGCGTTAAACCCTCTCATCCGCCGAAACCGGGCATGTACATCGGGTGGCACGTAATTATACCAGTGCCCGATATGGAGGTCACCGGAGGTGTATGGAAGCATAGTAAGTGCGTAGTACTTGGGCCTGAGGCTATCTTCGGTTGTTGTATAAAGTCCGTCTTCAGCCCATCGCTGCTGCCATTTAATTTCTATCTCCTGCGGTGAGTACTTGTCTGCCATCGTCCATCCTTTTTTGTATTCAATCAGGTCCTTTTTAGTGTGACTACGCTTGCCTATATTAGCATTTTTATGTCAATCATTCAAGTGTTCATGTTGACAATAGACGTTACAAATTGATAATCTACGTTCAAAACTAAATGTTTGTCTGGTCATTTTACAAAAACAGGATTCTGAGGAAGGCGGAGGGAACGGAATGAAAACAGTTAGGTTTAAGGTTGATGAAACCGAACATTACGGGATTCTCGATGGAAACGTGATTACAAAGCTGGCGCAGGAACCTTACGACAGAATTATGCCGCTGGACAAAACCTACAACCTTAATGAGGTAACGCTTCTCGCTCCATGCACTCCGACGAAAATAGTCGCTCTCGGTCTGAACTATAAAAGTCATGCCGAGGAAACTCATAACCCGGTACCCGAATCGCCAATAATATTCATCAAACCGACCACATGTATCATAGGACCTGAAGACAATATTGTTTATCCTCCCTCGACAACGAGAGTGGACTATGAATGCGAACTTGGTGTTGTTATAGGTAAAAGGATGAGGATGATTGCCGTTAATGATGCCCTCGATTACGTGTTCGGATATACCTGTGTTAATGACGTCACAGCCCGTGACCACCAGAGAGATGACGTTCAGTGGACCCGCGGGAAAGGACATGATACCTTCGGTCCGATAGGACCCTGTATCGAAACGGAATTAGACCCCGGAAATGTCGTGGTAAGTACCTATTTAAATAACGAATTGAAACAGCAGCAGAATACTTCCGATCTCATATTCTCGGTTCCTGAAATGATAAGTTTTATTTCGGGTGTCATGACACTTCTTCCAGGCGATATCATCGCTACCGGGACTCCCAGTGGCATAGGACCTATGAAACCGGGCGATACGGTCGAGATAAAAATAGACCCGATAGGTGTTCTTAGAAATTACGTCGTAGCTTATCAATAACAGAGGAGGAATTTTATGCCGGACTTCGGATCACCTTTTTCAGGTATGGCGAACGACAGGAAACTAACTAAAGAGGAATTGATACGGGCGATACGTTTTTTAATCGCTGCCGAATACGAAGCTGTCCAGATGTATACGCAGCTTGCCGAATCCATTGATGATAAACTGGCTATTGCTGTACTCAAAGATATCGCCGACGAGGAAATAGTTCATGCCGGTGAATTCCTGAGACTTCTACAAGAGCTGACTCCTGACGAGGAGAAATACTACGTTGAAGGAGCCGGGGAAGTCGAAGAAGTAATAGAAAAACTGGGGAAATAACAGGAACAAAAAAAGTCCCGGCAGGGCGAAAAGCCCCGCCGGGACAGTAAGAGGGTATTTATTCGGCAAAGACGCGCACCTTGGTTTTGCCGTCGACATCAACCTCAAGATCACTGAGTGCATTGACCAGGTCTTCGAGGTCTTCCGGTTTCATGTTCCGCAGGTCGAAATCCACGCCCTTTTCTCTCATCGCCTCGCTCATTTTGTCGGAGGCATGCGGGGGAATGAGCGATGTTAGTTTCATTCCTGCACGGATCAGATTCATCGGTACCCTTACATTTACCTTCTCCACGTCTTCGGCTCCTTCGCCCGGTCCTGGTTCAACAACGATTCTCAGGAATTTCGGTATTTTTTTATTCGTTGTATTCGGTGGCGTGTAGGTTGATTCGGTTTTTTCTTCGTTACCGGCAACAGCCAGTAATCTCTCGGCTTCATCTACCGTAATTTTCTTTTCTGCCAGCATTTCGAGTATTCTTGTCCTATTTTCACTCATTTTTGTCTCCTTTTATTAATTGTTTTTATTTGACCATTACCAGGACGCTTTCGTCTCTATCACCCTTTACGATGTCCACTTCGAGTCCCCGCATCGCGCAGAATACTGAGAATAATGCAGGTGCGCAGAGCACTGTTCTTGCGTATCCCAACGGCAATACAATCAAAGCTGCCAGGAGTGCAAGTGGCGCGAGTGCTATCACGAGTACGGCAACGATCGGGAATATCAGGAATAATGGTATCCAAAAACCAAACTTCGTATTGTTGTTTCTAACCCTGATACGCATGATTAATGGCGGTCTGTTCATTTTGCTAACCTCTCTATCGCCTCATCGGCTGTTATTTCTCCCCGTTCAAGCTGGGACAGTACTTCATCCTGCTCTTTCGGAGTCACACCCGTCGGTGTGTATGAGAAGTTCTGGACAAGCTTTAGTTTATCACCCAGACGGTTTAACCGGTTTTTCACCGTCGGATAACTTATCCCGAACATCTCCTCCATATCCTTTATCGAGCCGTGACACTGTATGAACGCCATCACGAAAACCTGGTCTTCTGCCGAGAGTCTTGCCAGCATCGGCAGTTCGAATTCTCCTTCAATCGCGATTTGACTCTGTGCAAGACGGACCCGCTCTATGGTGATATCTGCTCCCTGGGTCAGTTTTGTCAGCTCATTCCAATCTTTCGTCATTTTTAACCTTCCTGGTATTAATTATTAACTATTCTTATTTAACAATTAATTATTTTAATATATATTAAACCATAATATTAACTTTGTCAATACCTTTTATAAAAAAAGTTTAAATTTCTACTTAAGAATATTAAGATATTTAATATAGGAGTGGATCTTCCTGTATAATCTATATAAAGGACGGCAACATGCATCATGCTTTGAGACTTTACAGTAGATACCGGGAGAAGGTCCTCCATTTCTACATGTTCTGGGCCAGGTGGACCAGGATACCGTTGATCGGCAGAGTTGTGAGACGGGTAGCAAATACCTACGGTAAAACGATGGAGAATGCCTATCTGCTCAATACGGAAGAAGCCTGCGAGATAGTTGATATTTCAACACAACTATATCTCGGCCCCTGCACCTGCCGGGAGGTATTCAAGAACTGTGACAATCCTGTCAACGCAGAAATTATGGTTGGATTCCACAGAAATGCATTCGTCGATGAAAGACCTGAAGATTACAGGAAAATCGATGCAGACGAAGCAAAAAGCATACTGCGAAAGTGCCACGAACTGGGACTGGTACACACGATAATCAAGTGCAGGAATGATTTCTTCGCTATATGCAACTGCTGTACCTGCTGCTGTGTTCCGCTGCGGTTAAACAGGCAGTATGGAATTGGACACGCTGTTGCCCGTGATAAAGATATAGTGAATATGTTCAGTGAACAGGGTAAAATATCCACTGTATAAATAATATGAATTGCGAGTGTGAAGTATGAAAGAAGACGCAGCTATCATTTTCAACGATGGATTAAGCGAGTATGATTTTGGCGAAGGGCATCCTTTTCGCGGGAATCGATATCGAATATTTAGAGAGTTTCTTGGTAAAAATTTTTCCGATGAAGGAAGATACGATCTCCTGGAAACAGGACCGGCAAATGATGAAGAACTGTTAAAAATCTGCAGTCAGGAATACATCAACTTTACCCGGGACTATTTCAATTCCGAAGACACACATTCCCGGATAACGGATAGTTTTTCCCGATATCACAGTGCCGACAACGTACCCAGGGAACATCACGGCCGGCTTGAAGAAGCGGCACGGTTGATAATCGGTCAGGCAAAACTGGCCTGCGACCTGGTATCGGGAGGTGAATACAGGAAGGTAATCTCTATCGGAGGAGGCCTTCACCACGCCAAGCCTAATTATGGAGAAGGATTTTGCCTGTATAACGACGTTGCATTCTGTGGCAGGTATCTCCTCCAGGAACATCACTATTCAAGGGTTTGTATAATCGATACGGATGCGCATGCCGGTAATGGCACCTGCGAGTACTTTTATAACAGCGATAGAGTGCTGTTCATCGACCTTCACCAGGACCCGTCCACTCTCTATCCCGGTACCGGCTTTTCCCATGAGATCGGTAAAGGACCGGGAAGCGGATATACGATTAACCTGCCGATGCCTCCCTATTCCGCTCTTGAGTCATATGAACACGTATTCGAGAAGGTTATCGGACCTGTTGTGAATGAGTTCAAACCGCAGATAATAGTCCGTAACGGCGGTTCAGACCCGCATTACGGAGATATTCTGACGAACCTCGGTCTGGGAATAGACGGTTTCCACATGATAGGCAGGAGAATCGCCGGTCTATCGAATATCTGCGGCGGGAAAGTTATCGATCTTATAGCATCCGGTTATAATCTGGATGTACTTCCATACGGCTGGCTGGCACTGATTGAAGGTCTGCTTGGATATGAGCTGTCGGTCGAGGAACCGTCAATCAATATTCCTTTTACTCATCGAGATAATGTAATGAACAGTACGATGAAAATGGTGGGTAATGTAAGAGAAAATCTTCAGCCGTACTGGGAATGCTTCAGGTAAAGAATAATCGTATTTTTTCATTACTCCTCTTCTTCACCTGTTCGGCTGAGAGTCTCGAACATGTTGTAGTAAAGACCTTTTTGTGCCATGAGTTCCCGGTGATTGCCTGTTTCCACGATGTTCCCGTGTTCCAGGACGATGATACGGTCGACATTGGTAATAGTCGAAAGCCTGTGAGCGATAATGATACAGGTCCTGCCTTTGGCCAGTTGATATAGTGACTGCTGGATAATTCTTTCTGTATTCGTGTCTATATTCGCCGTAGCCTCATCCAGTATCAGTATAGCGGGATCAGCCAGAATAGCTCTTGCCAGGCATACAAGCTGACGCTGGCCCGGACTCAGGTTGCCACCACGCTCTCCTACCAGGGTACCATATCCATTTTCCATTCTTGATATTATGTCATGAGCACCTGCAATCCTAGCCGCTTCGACCACCTGGTCATGTCCGGCGTCAAGCTTTCCGTCCTTGATGTTATCTTCTATCGTCCCGGAAAAAAGGAACGGGTCTTGCGGGACAAAGCCAATCTGCTTTCTCAGAGAATCCTGGGTAATGTGGGATATATTTGTACCATCTAACAGTAACTCTCCGCTGGTTACTTCATAGAAACGGTTGATCAGGCTGGCAATACTGCTCTTACCGGCTCCGGTCCTGCCGGCTATCGCTACCATTTCTCCGGAATTTATCTTTAAGTTTAATGAGTGTATAATCTCAGATCCCGGAATATAGCCAAAACTTACGTCTTTAAACTCTATTTCACCTTTTGCTTCAACTATCTTTTTAGCATCAACCGAATCTTCAATTTCGGGTTGAACGTCAATTAGTTCGAATATCCTGGCTCCCGATGCCATCGCTCTCTGTATCTCGGTGTACATGGTGGCTAATTGCTGTATCGGCTGCCCGATTCTCTGAATATATAACAGGAAGGCTAAAAGGAATCCCACCTGCATATTCCCGCCTAGCACCTGGAATCCACCGAAGATAAGCACGATTACGTACGAACCGTCGGTAAGTATCTGGGTAAGAGGATTTATTAAAGCCTGCAGCAACGCTGATTTTTTATTTGCATCTAGATTCGCTTTGTTTACCGCGTCGAACTGCTTTACATTCTCTTTTTCACGTGAGAGGTTCTGAGTTACTCTTACACCCGATATACTCTCCTGGAGATTGTCGTTGACCATTGCGATGGCTTTTCTAGCCAGTATGAATGCTTTCCTGGCGTACCTTTGCCAGATAACGACGATAATTACAAGTACCGGAAGTGTCGAAAGTGACAGTAATGCAAGTTGCCAGTTTAATGTAAGCATTATTACCAGTATGCCTATAAGCGTAATGGAGTTAACACCAACCATAATAATATCCTGTGAAACAAGCATCTGGAGCTGGTCGACGTCATTCTGCACACGGGACATCAGTTTGCCTATCTTATTGTGATCGAAGAAACTTAAAGACATCTCATGCAGGTGGCCGAACATACTCGTACGCATCTTGAACAGGATCCCCTGGGCCGTGTAGGAAAGATGAAGGGTTTCGAGGTACTGCGCGAACCATATAATAGACAATGTTCCAAGATATAACCAAACAGCGACCGTCAGACCGTCGATATTTCCCTCGACGATCCGGTTCGTTGCCAGAGCTACGAGTAACGGAGTGACAAGGTTGGCAGCGGTACGCAGTAATATTCCTACGGCACCGATTACCAGGTGCCATTTCACATCGGCGAGATATCCCGTAATTCGCTTGAGTATTCCTGCATCATATATCTTACCGAGAATCTCATCTGTATCGTCAGCATCGAGTGCACCACGTAATCGTTGTCCGCCTGGTGAGACTGCGCTAGCCATTCTTTGAATCTCCTTCCGGGTTTAGTCCGGCATCCCGATTAGCTTCAAGCTGGCTTTCATATGTCTGCCGGTAAAGTCCGTTCTCAACCATCAGTTCGCCATGGGTACCTCTTTCCTTAATCTTTCCATTCTCAAGGACAAGGATCAGGTCAGCATTTCGTATGATAGGCAGACGGTGGGTAATTACGAACGTTGTCCTGCCTTCGATAAGTGTATCCAGCGCTTTGAGTATCAGGTGTTCCGTTTCCGCATCTACGCTTGACGTAGAATCATCAAGTATTAATATGCTTGGGTCCATCAGGAGAGAACGGGCGATAGCGACACGCTGTTTTTCGCCACCTGAGAGAGTGACGCCGCGTTCGCCTACCCAGGTATTGTACCCGTCGGGCAGACTCAGAATAAAATCATGTATCTGGGCAGCTTTCGCCGCGTTTTCAACCTGTTCAATAGTAGCGTCGGGAACACCATAAGCAATATTGTCTCTAATTGTAGACGAGAACAGGAATATATCCTGCTGGGTCACGACAACGTTCTTCCTTAAAGATGCCAGAGTGACATCCCGAATATCGATACCATCGACTTTCACACTTCCCCCGGTTACGTCATAGAACCTTGATATAAGGTTGATGATAGTTGTTTTTCCACTGCCCGAGCCACCGATCAAGGCCACCATCTGTCCCGGTTCTGCGCTAAAACTGATATCCTGCAGCACAGCGGCTGTAGTTCCGTAAGTAAAACTGACGTTGTTAAATGAGACCTGTCCGCTCACCTTTCCTAGTTGTATTGCGTCCGGCTTATCCTTAATTGCCGGCTCCGTATCCAGAATTTCGAAAATCCGGCGTCCGGCAGAGATCGTGCGCGAAATCATGTTTGCAAGTTGGCCCAGCCTTGAAACAAAACCTGCCATCATCCCGATGTACAGGATGAACTGGGTGATTCCACCGATGGTCAGATTTCCCTCGATCACCTGCCGGCCGCCAAACCACAGCACCAGGACAGATGGTATTGCTACCAGCACTGTCATAACAGGAGTATAGATTGCCTGGATACGGGCAGCAGCTATTTGATCGTAGTAAAGATCATTTGCCTGACCATAAAATTTCCGGTTTTCTCTGTCCTGCAGGCAATATGCTTTCACTACCTTGACACCGAATAAACTTTCCTGGAGTGTCACTCCGAGGACGCCGATCGCCTGCTGTACTCTGGTCCATATAGGTTGCAGTTTACCGCTGACAAAAAGAGTCTGCCAGAATATTACCGGCATAAAAGCCAGTGTCATCAATGCTAATTGCCAGTTAAGAGTTAGTATAAGTGTACTTACGCCGACTATCACAATAAACATTTGAATAAGGTTCAGTAGACCGGCGCTGAGGAACATCCTTGCCGCTTCGATATCAGCCGTGCAGCGCGACATTATCTGTCCCGTCTGAGCTTTGTCATAATAAGCAAAACCAAGTTTATGGAGGTGGTCGTATAATGCATTTCTTACATCATAGGAAGCCTGCTGGGAAACAAGCTGGGTGATATAGGTATCTCCAAAACGCCCGGCACTGCGTAAAAGTGTGGTCCCGAGAATGAGCAAAGCCAGGGTGATGATAGTTGATTTATTACCGGAACTAAGTGCGGTATCGATCCCGTCTCCTAATAATCGAGGAATAACCAGGCCGCCCACCGTACTGACTGTAATACAAATAAAGCCGAGTAACAAAGTTGCCCAGCGTTTCTTAACGAATACCAGGAGTCTCAGGATTATTTTCATAACGATATATCGTTAACTATTAAACAACAAATTCTGGTGAAAAGCAAGAGTTTGATTTAAGGAAGTCTTACTGATTTCCGGCTTTCTTTTGCAATTCGTACAGCTTGTTCAGGGCTTCAAGCGGAGAAAGTGATTCGATATCAAGATTTTGTATCTCTTCGATGATCGGTGATTTCTGTCCGAAGAATGACATCTGTTCGGCAACTTCTTTTTTAGTCGTTTTCTTCCGTGTCGACGGAGTCTTCTGTGAGCCTGAGTTCTCAAGTTCTTCCAGGACCTCGTTTGCCCGATTAACCACCTGCCTGGGCAGTCCGGCAAGCTGGGCAACATGGATGCCGTAACTCTTATCTACGCCACCTGGAAGTATCTTCCTGAGAAAGATAACTTTTCCTTTTTCCTCGCTTACGGCTACGTTATAGTTCCTGACACGCGGTAGAAAATCAGCCAGTTCGACCATCTCGTGATAGTGTGTAGCAAAAAGCGTTTTAGCCCCGAGACCCGGGTGATTGTGAATATACTCGGCTACCGCCCTGGCAATGGACATTCCGTCATAGGTGCTGGTCCCACGCCCTATCTCATCGAGGATAAGGAGTGATCTCGATGACGCGTTATTCAGGATATTTGCTGTCTCTACCATCTCTGCCATGAATGTTGATTGTCCGGCAGCAAGGTCCTCCCTGGCGCCTATCCGTGTGAAAACACGGTCCACAATACCTATCTCGGCGGAATCTGC
>CAZBQL010000013.1:0-15373 GCA_964493985.1 uncultured Dehalococcoidales bacterium | reverse complement strand
CAATAATCGTACCTGACTGATACCTCCGCCAGCGCTGAGAATACGTCTGCGTTTGCCAGCGCGTCAGCCACCGCCAGTATTCTGTCGCTGGCAGTAGAGACCTGGCGGCATACTCTTTGGAACAGGTTCGTCTCCAGTTCCGCTACCCTGTCTTTTGCATTCAGGATTGTGGACTCGTATTCTTTCAGTTCGGGTGTAAAGAACCGTTCTCCTCCAACCAGTGTTTGTTTCCTGATGAAGTAATCAGGTACCTGTGAAAGGTATGAATTGGAGACTTCGATATAATATCCGAATACCTTGTTATAACCGACTTTAAGCGATTTTATCCCTGTTTTTTTCTGTTCTTCTTTCTCGAGATTCGCCAGGTACTGCCGGGCATTTCGTGAGATATTACGCAGATTATCAAGTTCTTCGGAAAAGCCCTGCCTGATAACATCACCGTCGCCGGGATTCGTAGCCGGTTCATCCATTATCGCTTCCGATACCAATTCGACCACATCCTGTCGTGGCTTCAATTCCGTTTTCAGCCAGTTTATCGGACTGTTACTTGTGCCGCCTTCTATATCCTTTACCAGTTCCGGTATTACTTCCAGTCCTTTTTTAAGCGATACAAGTTCACGAGGATTAGCGATATTACTTTTGACCCTGTTTATCAGTCTTTCAATATCGGATGTCTTGCCCAGTAGTGAGATAACCTGGTTGCGGGGAAGCGTATTTTCAACGAACCATTTAACGGCAGTCTGGCGTTTGGTTATCTCGTCTATATCGAGTAAAGGTTTACCAAGCCATCGCCTTAAGAGCCTTCCACCCATTGCCGTCTTCGTCAGGTCGATCACTGAAAGCAGCGAAGTCACACCTGTCCGGGCGCTTGAACTGCCGAATATTTCAAGGTTTGCCAGTGTCTGCTCGTCCAGTGCCATATATGATTCCGTAGAGTAGGTGGAAAGTCTCGTTATTTGTCCGGACATGCCTTTTTGTGTTTCCTGGAGGTAATGGATTATCGCTCCGGCTGCCCGTACGGCATATGGCAGGTTAGCGCAGCCGTACCCTTCGAGTGACGAGACCCGGTAATGATCGACAAGTGTCTGATAGGCGATTTCGTATTCGAACCAGTAATCATCCAGTTTCGTCACCGGTAAATCTGTCTGAAAATTATTAAATACCGCACTTTCCGATGTGACGATTTCCGAAGGCGATAATCTTTCTATCTCGGGCATTAGTCTTTCAACAGGCATCTGGGTAGTAGCGAATTCACCCGTTGTTATGTCAATATATGCGATACCGGCTTCTCTGTCGCCCGCGATAATACTCACCAGGTAGTTATTTGTCTTGCTGTCCAGCAGTCCCGATTCGACAATGGTGCCGGGCGTGATAACTCTTACGACTTCACGCTCGACAAGTCCCTTTGTTTCACCCGGCCTGGTAACCTGCTCGCATATGGCAACCTTGTATCCTCGGTTCACAAGTCTGGCAAGATAATTTTCAAGAGCATGATACGGAATTCCTGCCAGGGGTACTTTATTACCCTTACCCATTTCACGTGATGTCAGGACGATATCGAGTTCACGTGAAACGATCTTTGCGTCTTCGTCGAATGTTTCATAGAAATCGCCAAGACGAAAGAGGAGAATCGCCTGTGGATTTTTCCTCTTTATCCTGAGATACTGCTGACGAATGGGAGTAGAACCTTCACGCATTTCCGTATATTTTACCAGAATGAAGAATAACTTATAATAGCAGACCCTATTATGTTTTTTAAGCTAATTTTCCGGTATTGTGCTATCATAAAATCTAATATTTATTATGACACACATTAAGCTTCGAAGAGAGTTATCTTTACATTGAAACGTTCTGCATTTGATAGAAACTGGACCGAAGGCAGTGTTATTAGCAACCTCTGGTCACTGTCCTGGCCAATCATGATCAGCCAGACGCTTACAGTTCTGGGTCCTACCGTCGATATGATATGGGTGGGTAAGCTGGGTGCGGCACCGATTGCGGGGGTCGGCGTCTCCGGAATGGTCGTAATGGCTGTCAACTCTATTATGATGGGCCTTTATACCGGACTGAGAGCGATGATAGCCCGTTTTATCGGATCGGGAGATACGGACGGCGCTAATAATATCGGTCAGCAGGCCTTTGTTATCGGGACAGTATTCTCTGTAATAATGGCAGCTATCGGTATTTTTTTAGCCGAACCTCTCCTATCGGTCTTTGGTGTTGAACCTGATGTCGTCACTGAAGGTGCAGCCTATTTGCGTATTCAACTTGCCGGTTCTATAACCATGGCATTAACGATGGTATCGCAATCCGTTATGCAGGCTTCCGGTGATACTGTCACCCCCATGCGCATATCGATCTTTTTCAGGATACTCCAGATTATTATCTGCCCATTACTTGTATTCGGAGTATGGGTATTCCCGAATATGGGTGTGAGTGGGGCTGCCTGGGCAAACGTGATCTCACAATTTTTCGGAGCAGCGTTCGGTATATGGTACCTGTTTTCAGGGCGAACGCGTCTGAAATTGACTTTGAGGAATTTTAAACTCGATAAGGATGTCATATGGCGAATGACGAAAATAGGCATCCCCGCATCGATTACTGGTGTTCAGAGATTCCTTCCGTATCTTGTCCTGGTATGGTTCGTCTCACCCTTCGGTACTGCTGCCGTAGGCGCCCTTTCTCTCATGCAGCGGATCGATACTTTTATCAGGATGCCTGCAGGCGCTCTGGGAAACGCGGCAGGTGTCCTGGCAGGTCAAAACCTTGGTGCCGGAAAACCCGAACGCGCTGAAAAAGGCGGTTGGATTGCGATTGCTATGTTCTCGGGATTAATGGTTATCTGCTGCATATTAATCTGGTTTTTCGCGGATAATATCGTTAAAATATTCAGTACCGATACTGAACTGGTCGACATAGCTTCGACCTTTATGCGGATTCAGATCGTTGGATATCTCGTTTTTGGACCAACTATTGTCATCAGCCTTTGTGTCGAGGGTGTCGGTGACACGATAGCAACTATGATTGTCACTCTTCTCACGATGTGGGTTATTCAGATCCCATTAGCCTGGTTCCTTCCCGAACATACACCACTTGGCGTATACGGGGTGCAGTGGGCAATCTCGATCGCGCTGGTTGCCAGGGCACTCTTGTTTACTGTTTATTTCAAATCAGGCAGATGGAAACGCAAGGTGATATAGGTTTCATAGCATATGTTAACTGTACTGTGTTAATATTGATAAGGCTCGTATATTCAGGAGAAGAGTAAATTGAAAAAGACAACGCTTCTATTATCGCTTATTACACTTTCATTACTGTTAATACCGTTAGCAGGTTGTGGAGAAAAGATCGTGGAAGCCGGCGACTACATCAAGGTCCATTATACCGGGACACTTGACGACGGCAGCGTATTCGACTCATCAGAGGGAAGAGAACCTCTTGAGTTCACTGCCGGTGCCGGTCAGATGATTAAAGGGTTCGATGCGGCGGTTATCGGTATGAAAGTAGGAGAAGTGAAAACCGTTACGATCTCGGCTGAAGACGCTTACGGTCCTTATGATGATGATTTATTATTAGTCTTTTCGAAAGATGAACTGCCCGAAGGCCTTGATCCGAAGATTGGCGACCAGATTCCACTTTCGGGGCCAAATGGCAGGACTATGAATGCTCCGGTCGTCGATGTGACCGAAACGACAATAACGGTTGATGCCAATCACAGGTTGGCCGGTAAAGACCTGACCTTTGAAATCGAACTTGTAGAGATAACAAAAGGGGACTAGTTAATCGTGCTTTCTCCTCCCCCTCCATTTTCTCTTTATAAATGCTGTCCCCAATTGGCGGACTTCCTTCGAAGAGGCTAGTTTCAACACAGGACCAAAGAGTCGTACCGGTTGTACCTTAACATTACCGTACAGCCTACCTTCCAGTATATCCTCATCGTCGAAAAACGGTCTAATACTGACATTATATCTCGGGTGTAAATTCAGCAATGCGTTAGCCGGTCCAATTACGGCAAATAGCATGCCAGTTTGTACAGGGTCTTCAAGGCCGATAACGAGATCACCTGTTATTTCCTTGATTCTTAACTGCCTGTATATACCTGTAACAAGGTCTTTGAATCGTTTGATTAACCCGGATGCGCTACCGATTTGGGATACAAAACCAATATCAAGTCGTGAAAACCACCCCTTTTTCTTTGGAGGTGTTTTCGCTTTTTTGATCTTTTTCGGTTGCTTTTTCCTAAGGTCTGTTTTTATAATTCCAAACAGCCATGACACGATAACGGAATACTTCTTACTGGATTCCGTATCCATAGAAATCATAGTTTCAACCGGTATACACAAGAGCAGAATGAGGATTACAACCAGTCCGGCAATAATGTATAACGCCAGCAATTAGGTTTCCTCTTCAGGTTTCTTCTCTTTTCCGGTATTTCTATCTATAATCTTTTCAACCAGGTCCGGTACTTTATCAGACACTTTTTCAACGAAAGTCGATAAACCTCTCTTGACCGGCTCTATCCTGACGTTTCCCTCTTTATCGATCACTACCAGAGCAACCGGTCGGACCCAGGCACCTCCGCCGGTTCCTCCCATCATTCCTTCACCTTTCTGTTTTGATTCGCCTTTACCGGAACCGCCTCCTGCTCCAAAACCGAAGCCGATACTGATTAAGGGAATGATAGTTATTCCTTCGACTATCATCGGCTCGCCAACTACAGTTCTCGTCGTCAAAACCTTCTCAATCTCAGCCAGTGTTGTTTTTGTGATTTCAGATACTACCTCCATCTCCAAACCTCCCAAAATTATTCAGGTCCCTATTTCAATATTATTATCAATAGCGGTAAAAAGCAATCAAAATCTTCTGGATATGATATAATCTCGATATGAAAAAAGAATTGATGGATATTATTGTTTGTCCGGTGTGCAAGAGTGAACTGGAATTAACTATTACCGACGAAAAAGACGGGGAAATTATCAGCGGCTCACTTACATGCCGGAAATGCGATCACATCTATCCGATCGAGGATACCATTCCGAACCTGCTGCCGCCTGATGAAGGTGACTATTCCGGGAAATAAGTAACCCGGGCATCGGGTGATTCCCAGACCTCTATACTTTCTATTTCAGCGGTCCGCTCGTCTAATCGTACTTTTAGTTCGCTGCAGATAGTCGAAGCTATATTTTCTGAAGAAGGGTTAATCGATGTAAAAGGTTCGACATCGTTTAAACAGGTATGGTCGAACCTTTCCAGGATCTCGTCAATTTCCTGTTTCAGGACTGTAAAATCATAGGCCAGGCCTATTTCGTCAAGTGCACCGGTTTTTAGATTCGCCACAACTTTGTAACGATGACCGTGGAGATTCTCGCATTTCCCATTATATTCTCTAAGGTAATGAGCTGCGTCAAAATGGCGTTCGATGGAGACTCTGTACATCATTCGCCCCCGCTGTCATCTCCCCATTTAAAGACGCCCTGTTTCTCGGTTACCTCGTTCAACAATTCCCTGGCTGTTTTCCCGGATACGGGGTGAACAGCATCCGGAGCGATTTCTGCCAGGGGCACCAGTACAAAAGCCCTCTCGACGAGCCTGGGATGTGGAATCGTTAATTTTTTCAGCTTCATAACCTTGTCGCCGTAAAGAAGTATATCTATATCGATAAGCCTGGGGGCGTTTTTCGTTTTTGCAGGGACTCTCCCCAGTTTCAGTTCAATACCTTTTGCCAGGGTGAGTAGCTCCTTCGGGGCCAGCATAGTGTTTACCTGACATACCAGGTTAAGGAATCTTGGCTGTTCGGTGTTTCCCACAGGATCGGTTTCATAAACCGAGGACACTTTTTTTATGTGCATCCTTTGTGATAAAAGGTCAAGAGCCATGTCCAGATTTTTCTGGCGATTTCCGAGGTTCGATCCAAGTCCAAGAAATACCGTTACAGTATCCATAACCAGCCGACCTCCTATTATCGGAGACTATTTAATTTTATCAATATTATATCACAGGAATATGACTATCATTGACTTTATTGCCTGCTATATGCAACTGTGATAGCATTGGTTTGAGCAATATTACCAATATTCCAGGAGTGAGAAATGGATGACTGTATTTTCTGTAAAATAGTTGCCGGAGATATACCTTCGGATATCCTTTATCGGGACGATGAGGTTGTTGCTTTTCGAGATGTACATCCGGTTGCTCCCACCCATATTCTGATAGTACCTGTTGAGCATCTTGTGACCACTCAGGATATTCCGAATGATAACACTTCACTTGCTATGAAATTGATTCAAACTGCCAACAAGCTGGCAAATCAGGAAGGGATAACTGAAAACGGTTATAGACTGGTTATCAACTGCGGCGAACATGGCGGTCAGGTAGTCCAGCACCTTCACATGCACCTTATCGGCGGTCGCCAGCTCAGTAGCTCTCTCGGCTGAAAAAGAAATTCCCGTTCAGTCTGATCTACGGGTATTCAGCCACGTAAGTAGACCTGCGATACTTTTTGCGTCACATATTTCACCGGATTGGATGAGTTCCGTAATTTCTTCAGGATTGGTCCTTACAAGAGTAATGCTATCGGTGTCTTCCGCAACCAGCCGACCCGGTACCAGCTCTGTAGCCAGGTAAAGGTGGAGGTATTCCGTGCAGTATCCCGGCGATGAGTAAAATCCGCCTAAATTTTCTACCTTTTGCGGGAAATACCCCGTTTCTTCCTGCATTTCACGCCGTACAGCATCATCAGGTTCTTCGCCGCCATCGATACCACCTGCCGGTATCTCCAGTAACTGTTTACCTGCGGGAAGACGGTACTGCTTGACCAGGAGAATTTTGTTATCAGGATCAACAGCCACTATTGCCACGCATTCGCTGTGTTCAACGATATCACGCGTAGTTTCCCGACCATCAACCGTTCGTACGGTATCTACTCTTACGGTGAAGGCGCGGCCTTCATAGATCAATTCAGAAGATAAGACCTTTTCTTCAGTCATTTTTTTTTACATTCTCAATACGAAGTATCATGGCGATTTCATCACAGTTAGGGAACTTGGGACAACGATAACATTCACTCCAGACCTTCTGAGGAAGCTCCATTTTATCGACTTCGGAAAAACCGAAACGACCGAAAAATCCCGGTCTGTATGTCAGGCAGAATACCGTTGGGATTCCCAGTTCATTCGCTTCTTCAAGGCAGGCTTTTATCAACGAATTACCATATCCTTTCCTCTGGTATTCTTCGGCAACCGCGACGGACTTGATTTCGGCAAGTTCGGACCAGCTTATATGAAGCGCGGCACAGGCTATTACCTTACCCTCTTCCCTGTAAATAAAGTAGTCTCTTATATTTTCATAAATATCGCTTAATGAACGCGGAAGCATCTCGCCGCGATCAGCGAATAAATTTATTATCCTGTGCATCTGAATGGCATCGTTTATTTTAGCTTTTTCTACCTGCCCCAACCTAGTTCTTTCCTTTCAACTTTCGCTCAAGAGAGCTGTAAAATTTGTTCTGAGGATGTATTCTTAAAAATTTTACCGTATTCAGACTGTGCTTTATTGTAATTTCTACATTACTCGAGAGATTTGAATTTATATGTCCGTCGATACTTATCGTCGCCGAATAATAGGTCGTCAAGGTGAGTTTTATTACCGCCGAATCAGGTAATACCAGTGAATATGATGAGCTTAAATGCGGAGCAATCGGTACCAGTAATAACTCCCTGGATTGCGGATACAGTATCGGTCCTTGAGCCGCAAGTGAATATCCGGTACTTCCGGTTGCCGTTGCCACAATAACACCATCGGCTTTGTAGGTAGTAAGTAATTCTTCATTTATCCTGGCTTCAACGTGTATAACGCGAGCTACAGAACCACGGGCCAGTACTACGTCATTGAGTGCATAAAATTTCTGTGGATTATGTCCATCACCAGTGACAATTTCGGCTTCAAGAAGGTACCTTTCGTCGATCCAGCCTTTTCCATCGAGAAGGTCATTGAGTCTATCTTCAACTTCAGCAACACTCAATTCCGTCATAAAACCTAAATTCCCGAGGTTTACTCCGGTTATAGGAATGGACTCGGGCACGACCGCCTGCACAGCCCGGAGAATAGTACCATCTCCGCCGATCGTTAGAAGCAGTTCTGTACCAGTTACCTGTTTCCTGGCTTCCTCCAGTTCCCACGCCGATGATCTCCAGGCGTTTATACCCCTTGACTTAATTGATTGACTTAGTTTTTCAGCAAGAATCCCGGCGGTTTCTTTTTTCGGGTGATATAAAATTCCTACAGTCTTCATCAGTTACATATAATCCTGTATTTCAGTATAACGCCCAATATCGATTCCCGTAAAGTGATGCTTTTTCCTGCTTTAACTAAGAACATCCAGAATTAACTGTGTTTCCTTGCCAATAATAATTAAAACTGCTATATTTCCATCATTGACTTAAAATTTTAGTTTGCCTATTTATTGTGCAAGGTATATTATATAGGACATACTTCCATTATGGTCTATCGAGGTGCAGGAATATGAGCATAGAATTGGTCCACGTCGGATTCAATAACATCATCGTTATGAATAATGTAATTGCTATCGCTTCACCTAACTCAGCTCCTACCAAAAGGACAGTCCAGGAAAGTAAGTCCAAGGGCTTGTTGATAGATCTCACCAATGGGAGAAGGACCAAAGCCGTAATTATAAATGACAGCGGTCATGTAATTCTTTCCGCTCTGACTCCTGAGACTATAGTCAGCAGGTACCGCCAGCTTGAACCGAAGTCATTTCAGGTAGAAGAACCACAGTTGATTGACTAGGACGTAATGGATAATACGGCCAGCCGCGAGGAATTTTTCCACCCGTTTCAAAAGAGACCAGATTTGTTTATTCTCTCCGGACCATCCGGAGTAGGAAAAGACGCTGTCCTCCACAAACTAAAAGAGACCTCTCTCCAGTTGAAATACGTGGTTACAATGACTACAAGACCACGCCGCGAAAGAGAACGGGACAATATCGACTATATATTCGTTTCTAAAGAGTATTTTCAGGACCTCATCGAAAATGACGGATTGCTTGAATATGCAAACGTCTATGGTAATATGTATGGAGTGCCCAGAGCTCAGGTCGAAGAAGCCCTTGATAAAGGCCACGACGTGATAGTAAAGGTTGACGTTCAGGGAGCGGAGAATATAAAACGTATTAAACCCGATTCAGTATCTATATTTCTTGTGCCTTCGTCTCTTTCAGAACTTTCGCAACGATTAAAACAGCGTCGAACAGAATCACGTGAAGCTCTTGAACTCAGGATAAAGACAGCTTCGGAGGAAATGGAGAAACTCCCCGAATTCGATTACGTGGTAATTAATAAAAAAGGTGAAATTGACAGGGCCGTTTCCGAGATAAGGGCGATTATTACCGCTGAAAAATGCAGAGTCCGTAAATAGACAAGAGGCCAGTGGGAAATAGATACGGCACAATTTACACGAGGAATTTTACGTAATCTTCAGGAAGCATTAACACTTTACTAACCATGCCGGTTGGTGAACCGGCACTCCATACCGGACATATAGCACATGTAAGAGGTTTGCAGCGAGACTCGATAAACAGGTATACGGTTATTCCAGGTTTCTTATCCGCTTAAAGAAAGCAATGGCAAATAATGACAGGACCACTAATACTAAAGCTAAACCTCCCATCGCCCATTGAATGCCGAATGCTTTGGTAAGCAGCCCTGCAATGAACGTACTGAAACTCATCAGGCCGAACTGCATCATCATTATACTCATTACCCTGCCGAGATAAGCGGGATCGATATAATACTGTATCAACGTGGTACCTAAGGCCATCTGTACCATCTGCCCGAGTCCGACAAATGCTATCAGGACGAGCGAAAGTGAGTAATGTCCGGAGAACGAGAATCCCACGAGTGCAATACCGAGTATAATGTTCCCTATTAGCATCATCAGTCCCCTTTTCTTGTTAGGCAAGGATGCGAGTACTAATGAACTGACCATTGAACCAACCGCCGATACACTCATTAACACTCCCATGCCTTCGGGCCCTACGGCCAGCACGTCCTCGGTGAATATAGGCATCATTTGCTGAAAGGGCATCGCCAGTATGGTAACGGCCAGTGTGAAACCAAGAATAATTAAGATAGTGGTCTCTTTTCGCAGGTATCTAAAACCTTCCTTCATCGCGGTCAATGCGTTTGTTGTCGTTCTGGTTACTTTGCTGGTAAGAGGAAGAAACGCGATAAATATAGTCGATACTACGTACATCGCTGAAACGGTAAAATAAACGGTTTCATAGCCGGCTTTAGCTATAAGAAATCCGGCCGCTGCAGGAGCGAACAGCCGAAAAGTGTTCATGCCCATAGTGTTCAGTGATATGGCATTCATCAGTTGCTCGCCATCCACTATCTCGGGCAGTATTGCCTGACGTGAAGGCATCATCAGTGCCATTATGATACCCTGGCATACTGATGACGCAGCAAGAACCCACCATGAACCGGGAGTCTCTGAATTCAGATAACCTGTAAGTAACGAAAGACCTACAGCGCACGATACAACCGCTGATGCAACCTGGCCTATGAGCATCACATATTTTTTTTGCATTCTATCGGCAATGACGCCACCGTACAAAGACAAGATAACCATGGGTACAGCATTAAATAACGACATCACCCCGAGAATAACAGGATCTCTGGTAAGCTGGTAAATCAGATACGAGCGTGCCAGCATCTGCATATTCATTCCTGCCATTTGCCCGA
The DNA here is from genome assembly GCA_964493985.1 of uncultured Dehalococcoidales bacterium. Classification (GTDB taxonomy): domain Bacteria; phylum Chloroflexota; class Dehalococcoidia; order Dehalococcoidales; family UBA2162; genus MGML01. The sequence goes on along the minus strand of CAZBQL010000013.1, from coordinate 4,613 downwards.
GCAGGCCGCCGAAGTAAATTAAAAATACCCGGTTTTTAAATGAATTGAAGGTCCTGAGATTACGAATTGAGAAGCCGGTTCGTTTTTGGCCGGTTTGAGGTGGTCCCATGCGGCCTGGACCGCTGAATCCGCTGCCTGTTTGATCCAATATGTTGATCCGCTATACGAAAAAGTAAGAGATTAAATCTCTCCGATTTCACCCAGTTTACACTCAGTAAAATTAAAAAAGCAAATGTTACGTATGAACGTTTACCTTGATGTCTAAATATGGTGTAGAATAAATTGGTGCTAAACAGACCCGATACGGCGGTATTAAGAAATTATGAGTAAGTTCAGTAGAAATAATTCCAGGATAACAATGTTTACCGGTAAAGGAGGAGTAGGAAAGACCACTTGCGCTGCAGCTACGGCACTTCATTACGCTAATAAAGGAGATAAAACTCTTGCTATCTCGACCGATGCTACTCCTTCCCTTTCACATATTTACGAATTATCGGATAAGTCAAAACCTGCCTTTGTAACGGATTCCCTGTTTGTTAACGAACTAGGTCATGTTGAAGTAAAAGAAATGTGGGACAGGAAGTTCGGAAGAGACGTATACGGCGTATTTTCTTCCTTTGTCGATATCGAATATCCCGAATTCGTGGAGTTCGTGACTTCAGTACTTCCCGGTCTGAGCGACGAATTTATGGTTGATTATATCAGGGAACTTCCCTTATATGGCGAATATAATTCTGTGGTGTGGGACACAGCTCCACTCGGTCAGACACTCGCCCTCCTTGAAACTCCCGCCCTTCTCAGTGAACATTTGAAAATGGCTCCGAGGATATATTCCAGGCTTAAGGTTGGACGAACAACACGCGAACCAATCCTGGACATCATCAGACGCTGGGAAAAACTTTCAGCGATAAATATGGACTTTTTAAAACATGTTGTAGATTTTACGCTCGTAACCATTCCCGAGGCCCTGGCGGTCGAACAACTTGAAGACATATTCCTTGAACTGGACGAATTTGAACTTAAGGTAAAAAAGATAATCATAAATAACGTTGCAACTGATGATAAATCTACTTTTATGTCAACAAAACATACTCAGCAGCAGGAATATTTACAGAGAATACACAACACTTATTCGGATATGGAGATCGTTGAACTGCCTATGTTTCCCTATGAGATAAAAGGATTGGAAAGATTACGCGAGATTGAAAGTATATTGTTCGCTGAAAATTAACAGTTACAGGTTGTCACGGCTGTAAATCTTTATTATAATATACACTTAATCCATTGAGTAATATTATGCCCTATTATTTTGCTTATGCATCGAATCTAAATAAAAAACAGATGCAGGAAAGATGTCCTGATAGTAAACCGCTTTACAAGGCAACCTTGCCTAACTACAAGTTAGTCTTTTCAGATTGGTCAAGACAGTTAAGAGGTGGTAAAGCTAACATAGTACTTTTCAGAGGAGAAAAAGTCCCCGGTGCTGTTTATGAGGTATCCGAACAATGTATGAACCGCCTGGATAAATCTGAAACCCCATACAGGCGTACAAAGATAAAAGTATTCGATGAAGATGGTGACTCCGTAGAAGCAATTACCTATATCAAGAGTGGACAGCCACAGGAAACAAGACCTTCGAAGGAATACCTTTCTGTCATACAACAGGGATACAAAGACTGGGGGATCATATAACCTATTAGGCCTTCCCTGAACTGATGAAAATATCTTGACGAGTATTTCAGGCTGGAGTACAATTAAATTAGCAATCAATGCCTCGGATTGCTAAATCTTTCCGGGGTTATCTGGAGGTGATAGGATTGCCCATATATGAGTACGAATGTTCAGAGTGTTCAACCAGATTTGAGCTTCGGCGAAGTTTCAATGACGAGAGTGAAGTATTTTGTCCTGATTGTAAATGCGTTGCAACACGAATATTTTCGCCCGTTCCTATCATTTTTAAAGGATCGGGTTTTTATGTAACAGATCACAGGAGTAACCACGGTCATTCAATACCGACAGGGACCAGTGAAGACTCGAAATCAAGTGATTCCAGTCAATCCGGGTCCAAGGATACTACAACCTCAACTACTACTTCCGATAAATAAAACTATTGATTGTCTTCCGCAATACCGATATAAATACAGGGGGCCTAATGTGACGACCGAAGAGAAGAAAATTTCCGGTTCTAAAGATAAAAAAATTACTTTCAAGTGCAATTATTGCAAGAAGACCAGACCTTTCAGTGAAATGGTCATTGTCACCAGGTATTTCCCTGCAGTTGTTATTTGCAAGGAATGTGAAAAAGGTCTCCGTTAAAGATAGCCTACCGATACTTTCCTATTCACCTGTTTCCAGTCTGGATGCCAGGCGAGGCGGTAATCCGGACTTCATAATCCTGTCCTGGGTCTGTCTTATATCGTAAGAAACCCGCCTTAACTGGACTATCTTTGTCGTGTTATCATAAATGGCATAACTTGCCTCAGGATTACCGTCTCTCGGTTGCCCGACCGCGCCCGGATTGATGATCAGCCGTAGTTCACCGGTTACAAGTTTTACGGTCGGCAGAAACCTTGTTGCCGTGCAGTTATTTTCCTTGTCAAGACTGTACGCCTGCGGTACGTGAGTGTGTCCGACAAGGCAGTATTTAGTTCTGAAACAATCGAAATTCTGTCTGGCGACACTTATCGATAATATATACTCCATGATAGGTTCTCTCGGACTTCCGTGCACAAGTAAAAAATCACCGTCTTCGATACTTTCCGGTAAATTCTTAAGGTAAGTTATATCACCGATACTCAGCTTTTCCGCAGTCCATTTCACAGCTTCGGCAGCATGCGGATTAAAGCTTGTTATTTCGAGTTGTCCTATTGCTGCCCTGTCGTGATTTCCGGCAACACAGATATTATCGGTTGCTCTAAGTAATTCTATACACTCATGGGGATCAGGTCCGTAACCGACGATATCTCCCAGGCACCAGATTTTGTCTATTTCCTGTGTCTTTATGTCATCGAGCACAGCCTGGAAAGCGGCCAGATTGGAATGAATATCGGCAATAATAGCGTAACGCATTATTAGTTATTTCAGCAGCTCCGGCAGTTTATCATAGGAAACGGTCTCCTGGCTGGCATTCGTCATATCCCGCAGTAACGCTGTACTGTTCTTCACTTCATCTTCACCCAGGATTACCGTATATGATACGCCAAGTGTGTTTGCCTGTTTAAGCTGGGCTTTCAAACTTTTTCCGCTGGAAGCGTTTACCGTCGAAATACCGGCTTTTCTAAGGTCCGATGTCAAACGGATCGCCAGCGCCTTTGCTTCATCACCTATATAGGCGACAAGGACCTTCGGTGAAGGTAATGGAGGCACTTCAATGCCCTGCTTCTTCATGTTCAGGATTATCCTCTCGATACCGGCAGCGAATCCTACTCCAGGTGTCGGTTTTCCGCCAAGCTCTTCGATCAGGTAATCATAACGTCCGCCCCCGCCAAGTGCAGCTTGCGCCCGGTCGTCTTCCGGCATGGGTTCGAACACTGTCCTGCTGTAATAGTCCAATCCCCTCACAAGTCGATGGTTCATTTTATAGGGGATTTCCAGTAGGTGTAGATAGTTCTCCACTTGCTCAAGGTGTTTCCGGCATTCTTCGCACAGGTAATCGGCATTCTTCGGTGCTGAATCGGCAAGGCTTTGACACTGTGGCTGTTTACAGTCCAGCAGCCTTAATGGGTTATTTACCAGGCGGGTCTTACAGTCCGAACAAAGAGTATCTTCCTTGCCTGAATAATGTTCCGTCAATGCGTTCATGTATATTGGTCGGCATTCTCTGCAGCCCATACTATTCATCTTGATTGAAATGTCTTTCAGTCCTGCTGCTTCGTATAATCGCCAGGCTATCTCGATTATCTCCGCGTCAAGTGACGGATCAGCATCACCGATGGCTTCACAGCCGAACTGGTGGTGCTGACGCCATCTCCCTGCTTGAGGCCGTTCGTAGCGGAAAATAGATGTCAGGTAGTACATCTTGACCGGCTGTGGTTTATTCTGAAGTCCATGCTGAATATAGGCACGACAGACCGAGGGAGTTCCTTCCGGTCTGAGACTCAGGCTATTCCCTCCCCGGTCTTCAAAGGTATACATTTCTTTCTGGACGATATCCGTATATTCACCGGTACTACGGGTATACAGGCTTGAGTCCTCGAATGCGGGTGTCTCGATACGTTCGTATCCATACAGTCTGGTAATTTCAGCAATCTTGTCTTCAAGGAAATACCAGTACTTCTGTTCTTCCGGCAGTATATCTTCGGTTCCGCGTGGTGACTGGTACAATATATTCTCCTGATTATGTCGTTCTACAGGCTAAGAATACAGGATTAGTCCCCGCCTTGTAAAGGCATCCAAAACGCCTTCCGTCATTCCCACACCTCTTCGTCATTCCGCGAAGCCTGACCCGTACCTGGTACGGGAGCGGGAATCTGTATATAAACGAGTCCTGTCTAGATTAGCCTTTATACAAGACAAATCTTGCTTAACAAAATTATATTTGATAAACTGACTAAGTACGTGGGCCGTTAGCTCAGTTGGCAGAGCACCTGACTTTTAATCAGGGTGTCGCAGGT
>CAZBQL010000012.1:34730-47367 GCA_964493985.1 uncultured Dehalococcoidales bacterium | reverse complement strand
TTGAGGAAATCGGTCAGTACCGGCTGACTGCCGGGTTCGATAACAACAAAGTCCTCATCCCATTCACCGGCAAGCATCTTCTTGAGCAGTTCACGGTTGCCGGGGACAACCTCATGTTTCAAGCCGAGTTTTTCAGCGGCGGAACGGGCATAACAGATGTAGTTTTCCTGGTCTTCGTCGGTGGTGCGAATAAATGCCAGGCGCGTGTAGTTATGCATGGTCTTTTTATATAAAAGATCGGCCATCCTCTCGCCGTGTTCTTCTTTCCATTTCTCATAGACCTTCCACGGATCGCCGCCGTGCTCTATCCACCCTTTTGTCAGGTAATAGGTCCCCGGTGCCTGCTCGATCTCCTCTTTATATCGCCGGTCGGATCCCAGGAAGATACCGATGCAGTCGTGCACACGTGGAATGACCAGAGTATAGTTCGGAGATTTCAGGCCGAGGGTTGCCATTGAGCAGAGACCGTAGCCAAGCAGGATAGCGTCGACACCCTCAGTGCGGTCGATTTCTTCCTGGAGCGTTAATTTCAGTTTGTCTGGGAACGAGTGAAGACCGAATTCCAGGAACACAGTCTCGGTCCCTTCAGGAAGACTGCCGTCCAGTTCATCGGCAACGGTCATGCAGGCGATTAGTTTATAACGTTTGGTCATGGATATCTGTAAGTATTATACAGGAAATGCACATTGGCTGAGAAATATAAAGAGCTTTAGTAAAAAGGCAAGCCGAGTCACCATTCCATTTGCCTTAACGTCTTTTTCAGCCTGTTTGGAATAAAATAGGCAACCGGATGTTGTTAACCTTTCTGGTACGATGGTAATTCAATAATAAAAGTAGCCCCTTTACCCGGTTCACTTTCAGCCCATATTCGTCCACCATGTTCCGTTACTATTCCATGACATATACTGAGACCGAGTCCGGTGCCTTTACCTATCTCCTTTGTTGTGAAGAAGGGGTCAAAGAGACGCCTTATATTTTCCTGGGTAATACCAGGACCATCATCCTCAAAATAGACATAGATCGAGTCGCCTGACATTTCCGTTGAGATTTTAAGTGTACCTTTTCCATGTGATTCGATCATAAAGTACTCGGCATTGATAATTATATTGATGAAAACCTGCTGAAGTTGAATTTCATTTCCCATGACCCGTCGTAAATCCGGCGAAAGATGAGTAATTGAAATTATATTATTTTTTTCTTGATAATATCGACGTAGTTCTAATGTGTTTTCGATAGTTTCATTGATATCCAGAGGGATTTTTTCATCGGGATATTTCCTGGCAAATGTTAAGAGATTTCCAACTATCTTAGCAGCCCGGTCCACCTCACCATCGATGATATTCAGATCCGATTTTATTTCAGGACTAGCGTCACCGTTGAGTAGAAGCTCCGAGTAAGCTTTGATTATAGAAAGGGGATTGTTTAGCTCGTGGGCTATACCGGCAGTAAATTCACCGATAGAGGCCAGTCGGTCCTGGACTAATAATTGCTCCTGTAGTTTATTACGCTGTGTAACATCCCGTACAAACACGAACATTCTTTCGATACCGGTACCGATATAATTAGCACTGACTTCAACGTCAATTGTCCTACCATCTTTACAGCGGTGTTTTGTTTCAAACCGGTCATGCCCAATTTCTTTAATCTTTGCGATACGTTTTATTATTTCGGCTGGTTTTTCGATAGCCTCAATATCAGATATACGCATATTTAACAACTCCGAACGGCTATATCCTACCATCCGGCAATAGGCATTGTTTACATCCAGAAAACAGCCTTCCATATCAGCAACCCAGAACCCGTCTACGGTTGTTTGAATCATAGTCATATATTCTAATTCTCGCCGCTTGCGTTCGGTGATATCACGTACAATTATCAACCACCCTACCTGTTGATTCCTTTCATCACTGATTGGAACATTTTTAAGTTCATATATACGTAATTCGTCCGACACGTTTAGCGAAAGCTCAATGTTTTCGGAGTCTTTTTGGTATAACTTCTCCAATATCGGTGATAATTCAGGGAAACTATAGACGTTCTTTCCAATAATAGTGTTATCCAATCCAAAGATACTTAAGGCTGTATTATTTACTTCCAGAACGAGATTATTCATATCTATGGCAAGGACACCTTCACCCAGTTGCTGGATGAGAAATTTACGGGCGAACGGAACCGCAGTAAAAATCTGGTAACGCATCAGACCAAAAGCTATGGCTATTCCGGAAATCGCAAAAGCCACCGGTGTGAGATCTTTTCGAGGTAAAGGCACCAGGTTGAACACATAGATAGCATTCCAGACCAATGGTATGCTGACCGCAACCATTAGCGAAATGGCCTGACCTTTATATAAAGGTGTTCCTGTTAAAAGACGATATAATAAAATGATAGCACCAGAGATTATTAGAATGTAATTGTGAGCTAACGCTACCCAGAAAAAAGTACCATAAGTCTTGGCTGTTACGGTAAAAGGCCCGGAAATAGTAAGGTGTTCGTTGGACCACATAAGATGATGCCAATCATTACTCCAGACCAGGGCAATGGTGACTAAAGGGAAAATACAGAAAGGTATTATCTTTCTGCCGGTAATGATTCTATTTCCTCTAGTATAGTGTAAGGAAAATATGAACCACGAGACCGGGACAAACATCGACCCTATATAACCTATATTATTAAAAAATAGTTGACGATCCAGTGTTTCGCTGTTCGTTTCTAACAGGAAACCGAGTGTCCAGATAAATGTTGATGTTGCTAAGGCTATCATAGAATTTGTCCCTGGGGCGTGACGCCGTCGCCAGGTTAAGATGATAATGGACATTGAAGCCAGAAGCGATGCTATCATCGCTGTTTGATAGAAGATAAAATATGGGTCAGTCATAACCCTTTACCTTAATTAAAGTAGCTTTCTTTACTTAGCTATTTTATACCAATCTTTAAAATGGGCTGGATTATATGGTTTGTACTATATGATAGTCTATATGGGGACTGAATAGCCAGAAGGAGTTTCCGCAACTTCAATTTTAAGGGTTGGTCCATGAAATCTAACAGGTCGTGTAAGGTGATGATAGAGCAGGATACTCCGTTGAGCGTAACTTTTACCAGGAAGGTAAGAAAGGTAAGATAAGTACTCGGACCACCACTTAGAGGTAAATCTTGTTGGATTATTTCTTCATCACTCTACTATTCCAAGCTGAATAAGGCTCTGCTACCTGGCAAACTCGAATCAAACAGTTTCTGGCTGACAAATCCTGAACGTTATTATTGCCCGATTCTTTGAATTCATTTTATAAACAACACAATTAAATTCTTATAAAAAGGCAACAAATAATCACAATAAAATGACATTTGGGTAACGGAAAACCTCCGGCGAATAGTAAAAAATGAAGAATATTATGATGTTTCCGGTGCTTTTTATATGGAATCCGATGGCAGGATTTAAAAATAGTAATCAGGTAGCAGAAATACTACGAACTCTCACCTGAACGGTTGACGTGTCAGCGGGAGCCAAGTGTCTTTTTCAAGAAAGCTTTAGCTATATTTACAGGTATGGAAAGCCCGGTATTATGCCCGGTCATTGCCGTGTTTATCCCTATCATCCTTCCTTCGGCGTCTATGAGGGGACCGCCGGAATTACCGGGCCTGAGCGGAAGATTGACTGCCAGCAGGTTTTCCGTAAACATCACCCTTAAACGCTCTTCCTCAGTGCCCATATATATTCCGGCTGTAGCAACGCCCTGTAATCCTCGGGGATGCCCCAGGGCCAGGACGAACTGACCCGGCTCCAGGCTCGCTGAATCTCCCGGTTCGATAGCGGGAAGACCCTCGGCCTTGATAACCAGGGCAGCGAGATCCTGTTTTTCGTCACGGGCAAGCAACCTGGCCGGCATCGTTCTTCCGTCAGGGAGTCTCACCTCGCACCGCTTACCTCTTACCACGTGAGAATTGGTAACAACCAGGCCATCTGGATGCCATACCGTACCGGCTCCGCATGAACCATGACCATCCCCTATTATTACCAGGCTCAGGCGAGCATGCTCTACCAGACAGGCCATCTCTTCATTCACTTGATGTATGGCTGAAAACATAGTATTTCTCCCGGAACTATGGATGTTCGCCGACCGTGGCGGTGAGTTCTTTAAGCTGTCCTGCTCTTACTATTTTAACAACGACGTCGACTCCTATCAGGTCTTTCGCCAGGGTATACAGCAGGTCGTCCCATCTTCTGATAATAGAATCGCCGATAGTTATGATGGTATCACCCAGGACAAGACCTGCCTTGTCCGCGGGGCTGTCTGCTTCGACCGAAATCACCAGCAGGCCGGTTTCCTGGCCGAGCTGCTTTGCGATATCCGAGGGCAGCCTGGCGGGCTGCAGTCCGACGCCGAGATAGCCTCGCGAAATATGTCCTTTGGCCAACAACTCATCGACTACCTGTTTCATGGTAGAAGCCGGGATGGTAATCAGCGAACCCCTCAACAGCCCGGACGTGTTCAGGCCTGTTACTGTCCCTGCAGCATCGACCAGTGGACCACCGGAAAACCCCGGATAAGCCGGAACATCTGCCTGGATATACCTGTCTACCTTGCCACCCGCACGCGTCCGCCATTCCTCTCCCAGTGCGCTAATGATACCCAGAGAGGCACGAATGTTTCTTCCCGGTCTTGCCAGGGCCAGTGCAAGATGACCTGCCTGGAGTGTATCGGCTCCGGTCCATTCCGGTACGCTGCCCGGTTTTCCGGAAACGCGCAGCAGCGCCAGATCAGTAGTAGGATCACGTCCTACCAGCGCGGCGTCTGTCGATTCGCCATCCGGAAGACCGACTCTTATGTTCTCATCATTTTCCACAACATGATTGGCAGTAACTACCAGGCCGTCTGCAGACCAGACCGTACCGCTGGCAGCCAGATGACGGCGCCCTTCTACCCGTACTACTGTTTTCCCCGCGGATTCAACCACCGCGGCCAGGTCTGATGATAAATCTGTTAACACAGTCATTTCAGCACCTCCAATGCATCCTTTATATTTTAAGAATAACTTATAAAAATTCAGCCGGCATCGGTAATCCGGCCAGGAGGGTACCTGGAAGAACGGGCAGGTTATAATCTTACCAGGCCCAGGCGGGTGCCGATGGTTACCGCCTCAGCACGACTGTGGGCGTTCAGCTTGCCCAGGATCGAGTTGACATGGAACTTTACCGTATGCTCGCTGATGGACAGCCGTAAAGCGATTGCCTTGTTGGTCATTCCCTGGGCCACCAGTTGGAGCACTTCCATTTCTCTGGGCGTCAATGGCTCTGCCAGGTGTTCCTGAGAATGCTCTCTTATCCCCAGCAATACATCTTTGAAGCGGGTGTCGATTGTCACCAGCCCTTCTGCCGAAGCCCTGATAGCGGCAAGCAAGATATGACCCTCTATATCTCTTGGTAAAAGTCCGTAGACACCATGATATGACGCAGCCAGAGCAGTATCCGCATCAGGCGCCAGGACCACGATGGGGACGCCTGACTCCGCGGCCGCTGCCAGCCATTCCAGAGATCCCGATGTATCGAATCCCAGGTCCCACACGATAATATCAGGATAATAAAAGTCTATATCCTCCGTCAGGTCTGTATTGGCAGATGTCTGGCCGGCAACGATAATACCCTGGAACTCTGAAATAAGTGATGATAAGCCAGCCCTGGCCAGATTGTCTTCCGATACTACCAGTATTCGGAGGTCGGCCTGTGAGTCCGGGTAGTCTCTATTATTTTCCACAACCACACTTCCAATAGGAGACTGGCGACAGGGAGTCCTATTCTTACAATATCAAATCTTTTATCACAGGAAAACCTTGAGAGCAACTAGCACATTAATGAGATATTACATTTCTATTATCACAATGTAAATGAAATTTTTCAACATTAAGTCTCTGGTGAAATTCCAGGAATGGCACATGTATTATCCCCCTGGTCAGGCTGTTATCGGAATTAAAAACGAAATGGAATTCTCCACGCCTGACCGAGTTTGCATGCAGTTATACATAAAATGCAACATTTTTGTAACTTTTCCAGTCTACATTTTATGATTATTCAACACTGCGTTTAATACAATTCCAATAGGAATTGTTTATATATCAAATAATATTAACGATGTTTATTTACTCAGGGAAGGAGGTAATGGGATGCCGTCTATTAAGTGCAAGGATGCAGGTTTTAATTGCGGGTTCGAGGTAAAAGACGATGACAGAGATGAGTTGATGCAGATACTTAGCTTACATGCTGAAAAAACCCACAATTTAAAACCTATACCACCAGACGTAATTGAAAAGGTCCAGAAAGCAATCAAGGACTAATTATCTTGTTTGGGCTTTATCTCAGGAGGAGGATGATGATGATAAAAATATTTTCAGGGAACTATAAATGGTTACTTACATTAGTATTAATCGCAGTTATGGTGTTTCCGGTAGCCTGTACATCAGCCCCGGCGGAGAATACAATCGGCAGCGTGGAAGTGCTGGGTGAATGGGGAGGCGAAGAACTGGCCAGTTTCCAGGCAATGGTAGCGCCCTGGGAGAGCGATACCGGCGGTCAAATGAATTTCACCGGAACCAGGGATTTTATTGCTGTCCTTACAACCCGTGTTCAAGCAAATAATCCGCCCGACGTTGCTATCCTGCCCAATCCCGGGACGATGCAAGAGTATGCTAATTCAGGTGACCTGGTTCCTTTATCCAATTTCCTTGACATGACTACAATCAATCAGAATTATGCCAAGGGCTGGGTAGACCTTGGTACTGTCAACGGTATTTTTTACGCCGTTTTTATTAAAGCAGCAGATAAGGGTACGGTATGGTACAATCCAAAAACGTTCTCGGCTAACGACTGGACGGTGCCTGAAACATGGGACGATATGATAGCTCTTTCGGACCAGATAGTCGCTGAAAATAAGGTACCCGCCGCGCCCTGGTCGGTAGCTGTTGAAAGCGGAGCAGCCAGCGGCTGGCCGGCGACTGACTGGATGGCAGAAATCCTGCTACGCAAGTACGGCGGGGATGTTTATGACCAGTTTGTGAACCATGAAATCGCCTGGACTGATCCGAAGATTAAAGATATGTGGGAGATGTTCGGTAAAATTGCGCTTACCGATGGTTATGTGCCAGGTGGTGCATCCGCTATCCTGGCTACTAATTTCCAGGACGGTACGTACCTCCCCTTCGAAGATCCGCCGAAGGCGGCTATGGACTACCTGGGGGACTTCACTGCCGGGTTTATTTCCACACAGTTCCCGAACCTGGTTGCCGGGGAGGACTACTCCTTCTTCCCGTTCCCAACAATTACGGCGCAGTACTCGGGAGGAGTAACCGGCGGTGCTAATCTGGTAGTTGTTTTTAATGATACACCCACTGTTCGTTCTTTTGTTGAATACCTGTCTACGGCTGATGCTCAATCGATCTGGGTGAAGCGAGGCGGTTTTACTTCGGTAAACAACAAAGTGAGTCTGAATGACTATCCGGACGTACTTACCCGGGCTGCCGCTCAGCAGCTTACCGAAGCAACCTTATTCCGCTTCGGTGCCGGGGACAGTATGCCTTCGGCAGTACAGACAGCCTGGTGGGCAGGTGTACTCGCTTACATACAGGATCCATCACAACTCGACAGTATATTAGCCGACATCGAATCTACAGCTAAAACTGCGTATCAATAGCTGGCAGGTGAACTGGGGGCAGCCATTCCAGGCTGCCCCCATGAATACTTTTCCCGAAAGGACCTGTGATGCGAAATCCTTTGACACATCTGCTGCCTAAGTATATTTGGTATGGGCGGCAGAGAGCCGGGAATTCTGGCCGGAAGAGCTACGTGTATTGGCTATGGCTCCTTCCAGCCTTGATATTCATTATCATATTTCTGGTCTATCCGGTGGTCGATACCTTCCGTCTAAGCCTGATGAACGCTGATTCAACAGCCTATGTCGGCTTTGACAATTACGCCTTTGTGTTCACAAATAAAGCAACCCAGAATGCCCTGTTAAATAATGTACTCTGGCTGACTTTGTTCACTTTGCTTGCCGTAGGTCTCGGGGTGCTGATGGCTGTTCTCACCGGGCGAGTACGCTATGAAAGTACAGCGAAAGCATTCATTTTCATACCGATGGCCATTTCATTCGTAGCAGCGGCTGTTATCTGGAAATTCGTCTATGACTACAGTCCGGAAGGATTTACTCAGATAGGACTGGTGAATGCCGCTGCCACTCAAGTCGGTCTTCCCCCGGTTGCCTGGCTGGTGGACCAGCAGATTGCTTATACCAGCACGCAACTGCCGACCCCATTGCACACTAATAATTTCGCCCTTGTCGCTGTCGGCGTCTGGATGTGGACGGGATTTGCCATGGTGATACTCTCGGCAGGGTTAAAAGGGATACCCACCGAGGTTATAGAAGCAGCCAGAGTGGACGGGGCCAGCGAGTGGCAGATATTCTGGCGTATAATTCTACCTATACTCAGCCCGACAATTGCCGTCGTAGCCACGACTCTGATCATACAGGCATTGAAAAAATTCGATATCGTCTGGGTTATGACGGCCGGCAACTATAATACCGATGTCGTGGCGACTTTTATGTACAAGGAGATGTTTAACTACCGTGATTTCGGGCGGGCGGGAGCCCTGGCGGTGATACTGCTGCTGGCTATCCTCCCTATCATGCTGGTCAACATACGGAGGTTTCGATCAGAGGAGGAAAACAGATGAGTATTGCAGCAGCTAAGGCCAGTCCCGGTTTATTAAGGTTCAGGACAGCTCTGAGTAAATTTGCGACACGCTTTCCTCTCCATGTCGTTATCATCGTCATAGCGCTACTCTGGATGACACCGGCTTTCGGACTTCTGGTAAGTTCATTCCGTCCCTCGACCGAGATTTCCAGTACCGGCTGGTGGACTGCTTTTCAAACTCCATTTCAGTTTACCCTGGATAATTACAGTACCGTCCTTGCACAGAACGGAATGGGGCGGAGTTTTCTGAACAGTCTCATCGTTTCTATCCCTGGAACTGTTATTCCTGTCCTGATAGCTGGTTTTGCGGCTTTCGCCTTTGCCTGGATGAAATTCCGAGGGCGGGATATTATCTTCATGTTCGTGGTGGCCCTTCTCGTTGTTCCTGTCCAGATGACCCTGATACCCGTCCTGAAACTGCTTGCCGACGTACACCTGGTAGGCACTTTTCCGGGTATCTGGCTCGCTCATACCGCATACGGCCTGCCGTTCGCTATCTTTTTACTGCGTAACTTTTTCGCACAACTGCCTAAAGAACTGCTGGAATCGGCTTATCTGGACGGAGCCTCAAACATGCGCGTTTTTTTCAGGTTGATATTACCTCTATCGGTGCCGGCCCTGGCTTCATTAACTATTTTTCAGTTTCTCTGGGTATGGAATGACCTGCTTGTGGCCCTGGTATATCTTCAGGACCCGGCAAAATCTCCGATGACAGTCACTATAAATAACCTTGTCAGTTCATTCGGATCTCAGTGGCAGTTACTTACTGCTGCCGCATTTATTTCTATGGCGCTGCCCCTTGTAATATTCATTGCTCTACAGCGATATTTTGTGGAAGGCATTACCGCCGGAGCCGTGAAAGGCTAGAGAGCGACAAATCTATTAAAAAAAGGATGGTACCAGTTGGCAGAAGTACGTTTTGAAAATGTCACTAAACGATTCGGAGATACAGTAGCCGTCAACAATCTGAACTTGGAGGTTGCGGACAAGGAGTTCCTGGTCCTGGTGGGTCCTTCCGGCTGCGGTAAGTCCACGGCGCTAAGACTGCTGTCCGGACTGGAAGAACTCACTGAAGGCAATATATATATAGGTGACCGACTCGTTAATAACATACCGCCAAAAGACCGCAACATCGCCATGGTATTCCAGTCGTATGCCCTATACCCGCATATGTCCGTCCATGACAATATGGCATTCGGGCTGAAACTACGTAAAGTTCCTAAAGCCGATATAGAACGACTTGTCACGGATGCAGCCCACATCCTGGGCATAGAAGAACTGCTCAAACGTAAGCCCCGCCAGCTTTCTGGCGGGCAGCGGCAGCGGGTGGCTTTAGGCAGGGCAATTGTGCGCGAACCGGCTGCTTTCCTCCTCGATGAGCCGCTTTCCAACCTCGATGCCAAGTTACGGGTGCAGACACGAGCCGAACTCAGCAAGTTGCACGAGCGTCTGGGGACAACGTTTATCTATGTTACTCACGACCAGATAGAGGCAATGACCATGGCAAGCCGCATCGCAGTCCTGGACAAGGGTATCCTGCAGCAGGTAGGTACATCCCAGGAGTTGTACGACCGTCCGGGCAATGTATTCGTCGCAGGATTTATCGGCAGCCCTGCGATGAACTTCTTCGAGGTTATGGTGGGAGGTGAAGCAGATGAACTCTATGCGGATGCAGGCACATTTCGTGTGCCGGTCCCGGCGCAGAAAACAGCCATATTTAGTCCTTATTCGGGAAAGAAGCTGATATTGGGGATAAGGCCGGAAGATATTCATATGAAGGAGTATGTGCCTACAGGTATCAGTTCGTCTGCCGTGATATCGGCAAAGGTGGATGTCATCGAACTGATGGGGAATGAATTGTTCATATACCTGATCAGCGGAGAGCACCAGTTCCTCGCCCGGGTCGATCCTAGAACTGAAGCCCGGCCCGGTCAGGAAATAGAGCTGGTCGTTAACATGGCGAATCTGCATGCTTTTGATCCTGAAACAGGCAACGCGGTAGTTATGTGACTGAAACCTTGTCTTCTTCAGGAAACTCAATATGATGACTAGATTAAGTACAACTCTCCAATAACATCGATATCAGTCATTATAAAAAAGCTAAAATATCTCCGGGCAGTGTAATTTTACCAAATCACTGAAGAGCATTGTCTTAAGAAGTCCTTCGTCTTCTTTTTCCTTAATATAATCAAGGGAGTTTTTCATCCCCTCAAACCATTCGGGACCTCCATTCTTCTTGAATTGAGTATTTTCCATCCAGCAGTACCATCTTGCTTCCTGGTGGGTCCCGTCCATTATTCGGAGATTGATTGCATCCCGTAAGGCCTGGTCGAATTGCGAAGCTGACAGCTTCGTTATGTTGTCTCAGAAATAATCGCTTCCATCTATAACATCCTGATACGGTATTATATCGCCTACGGCATTCCAGAGATGTATTGACGGTCTAGGACATAGCGCAAAATTATGTCCCGGCGCTTTGTAAGGTGCCGTCGCCTGGTAAGGGAAAGCGGTTATTGATGGCCGGATGTGATACCACTTAAAACCAAGAGAATCGCAGATATCATAGGTATATTTATCTCTGTGGGAACCCCACCTCCTGCCACCCAGTATCGGCTTTCCGATTATGTCTTCCCATTCCTTTTTCCTGTTAGATATGAAATTCAACTGGACTTCGTAGTTATCTTCCAGTCTTTCGATACCACCCCAGTCCAGTTCAATTTCAAAACCGGTGTCCGCCAGTTCCCTGATATAGGTATTGCTCAGGGCACCTTCATTTAACTCCAGGTCACATACAAATCCCCTTTTCACCATTTCATCAATTCGCTTTGAGACCTGCTCCTGATTCTCCATACCTCCAATAGTCATACACATTGGAATAGGGAGTCGTGCGTGTCCCGAGGAATTGTTCCACAGGTGAGAAGCATAAATATGCTCTTTTAAAGCAGTTGCGGTATCGAATACTGTCTCTTCAGGGCAGTAAGGACAGGCATATTTTAACTCCCCAGGACGTTTATCGATGGGAACAGCACTACCTGCCTGTGTTCCTGTGTTTTCCGAAATCTCTCTGTTTGTTGAATTGTTTTGAACAGACATTTATCTCTCCCTCTTTACAAATGACTTATGTATTTATTGTTCACCCTCTCTCAGATACACCGGCTATCCTTCCTTAGCTCCTCTCAATTCCTAATAATGAGTCAATCATAATTATACAATTTTAATAATATAATTGTTCACTCCTATCTGGAGTATCCCCACCGCAGTGAAAGTTATTTTCTATTTCCTGTATTTTATCTTCTATAAAATTGTCATTTGTTTTTCGATACTCCATTTACACTGTTAATGAACTTCAAGGTAATCAACCAGCTTGCAGGTGTGTTTATCCTCAGATAAAATTCACTATTATGGACAACCGGTATCAAGAGGTCCAGCCATTGAAAGGATACGTAAAAGCCCTGGAGAGTAAAGATAGCCGGGCCAGAGGCGAACAAATAATTACTTCTCTTGCCGAACTGGGAATAGAACCAACCTTTCAGAAATGCCACTGGCCAAGAATAAGAAATATTATCGTTGATTTTACTACCGAACCGGACGCGAAACAAATCTTGTTCACAGCCCACTATGATGTTGTTAAAGGTAGCCCGGGAGCCAATGACAACGCTTCAGGAGTTGCTGTACTGATAAGACTTTGTCACGAATTAATGTATCGTAAGATACCGGTGAAAATAGTGTTCTTTGACTGTGAAGAAGCGTGGTTTCGAACCCCTGTGATCCGGTTGGGACTCCTCGGTTCCTTGTTCTATGTCTTGAAAAATAACATGCGAAATATTTCAGCCGTTTTCAATCTGGAATTTTGCGGATCGGGAGACTCTCTGGGTATCTGGCCGATACGCAACAGTCA
>CAZBQL010000012.1:5482-34630 GCA_964493985.1 uncultured Dehalococcoidales bacterium | reverse complement strand
TGGAATTTTGCGGATCGGGAGACTCTCTGGGTATCTGGCCGATACGCAACAGTCAAGTAGAATTGCCAGCTCTCCGTCGAGTTAAGATAGCATCTTTGCGATTGGGAATACCGTTTAAAACTGCCCATATACCATGGTTACTTCTTAGCAGCGATCATATGTCTTTCAGGTTGAAAGGAGTGAGAAACGCTTTGTCATTGTCAATGCTCCCAAAAGACCAGGTCAGTGTACTGGAAAATTCATTGTCAAAACTGAGTTTTCTAAAACTCTTAACCGGTCAGAGACCAGCACTACCGAAACCGCTTGATATTATCCACAGCAGTGATGATACTTCTGATAACATCAGTGAAAATTCTCTCAGATTGATGCTATCTTTACTGCTGGAAGTAATATCCGGTTATGTCTCCACGGATAATCCATCTTTTTCCAATGACGAAGGTAAGTCATAAATAGAATCAATCATAACCTCGTCCGAATCATATAACTATGATTAAATGATAGATGATGATACAAACACTTATCGTAAGGATGTTCCGGGCTGCCAAACTCGATACCGGCCTTTTCGAAGAGATTAAATCCGACACGACAGCTAACGGCCAGGCATTTTTCTTGGTAATAGTGGTGAGTTTAGCATCGGGAGTTGGAGCGGGTATTGCCGGTATATTTCAATGGGCCGGAGAATGGTCTATCTGGTTACTGCTCGTATTTGTGGTGAGTTCAATCGTTTCATGGATACTCCTGTCGTTCCTTGCATATCTTGTTGGTGCAAGACTATTGAAAAGGGGACAGGCTCCGGTAACCTTTAAGACGATACTCCGTACCATCGGTTTTTCAACTTCCCCTTTGTTACTGGGATTTTTCTTGTTTATACCTGTAGCAGGCGCTTACCTGTGCTTTGCCGGTGTAATCTGGACTCTTATAGCAGAGGTAGTTGCCATAAGGCAGGTAATTGACTTCAGCACTACTCGTGCCATTATCAGTTGTTTTATATGCTGGTGTGCCTGCCTGTTGATCGGAATTCTTCTCAGCGTTATGATTTCAGTGGTCTTTATAGACGGAAACATTATTGTGTTTGGGAACTTTAACAGGCAAGTAAACTCAACCGTAAGACCATATCGATTCAGTATTACGGCCTGGGAGATCAAAACTATCCCGCACGAAATAAGTCAGTGGATTCACGGTAGTGATAGAAATCTCGATAATATGGGAAGTCTGGTTACGGAATACTTCTCCAATCCTGACGAACAGTCAGGAACTATGGAAAACATTATAGAATTTATACTGGAAAAACAGGTAAAAGAAGTATTGTTCGAACAGGATATTTCAGGTTTCCCTCCGGTAAACCTGAAGCTGGATACAATGCCTGATCTGCTGGTAGTTTCCCCTCGAGATAGAATAGAAAGTATAAGAGAAATTATGCTCGACAATGACTTGACTGTTCAGGAAATGGAAGATATTGAATCCAGCATCGATGACCTGGGAGTTTCTTCATTGGTGGTAAAAATTGGTGGTTTTGGAGGAACTTATCCGAGTCTTGTCACCAATGACGCCAGTTTGCAGTATACAGTCGGTACCGCAGTAGAAGAATGGGTACATCAATACCTGGCTTTCCGTCCACTGGGATTTCGATATGTGCTTGACCTTCTTGGTCTAGCACGAGACTATGAAATTGCTACAATGAACGAAACAGCCGCTGGAATGGTTAGTGATGAAATAAGCGACTTGATCTTAGACCGGTACTATCCGGAACATCAACAGTCCGAAAAACAACCTTCGGATTTTGATCTGGAGATGAGAGATATCAGGTTGATGGTTGATAACTACCTCGCTAAAGGTCAGATAGACCAAGCTGAAGAGTATATGGAGAGCAAGCGTCAACAACTGGTCTCGGAAGGGTATTATATCCGGAAGTTAAATCAGGCATATTTTGCCTGGCATGGTACCTATGCAGATGAACCGGCATCTGTCAGTCCAATAGGAATCGAGTTAAGACAATTAAGGGATAAATTCGATTCGATCAAAGAGTTTCTGGATGTAGTGTCGGTAATGACTTCCAGGCAGGATCTACAAGAAAAAATTGAAGAAATTGAATGAAACGGTCGATTGCCTTTTCGGTCCTATTCAACCTTGATATGAATAACAATATCTCCCGGTCTTCCGTCTGTGAGGTGAAGCGCGTTTTTTAGTCTTACTTTACTTCCGGTCGTGACGTTGGCAGGTATTTTCACCTTTATCTTCTTTTCATTCCTTTTAAGCTCCTTTTCCATTCCCTTTACTGCCTGTTCGGAAGTCAATGTAATTTCATATTCAACATCGTCATTTAAAAAAGACTGGTTATTGAAAATGTCTTCAAGTGTGATGTCTTCCGGCATATGGAATCTCATGCTCTTTGAACTACCAAATCTTCTTCTAATTCTATAATTAATAAATCCTGTATTTTGTGTTATGTCCCCAAAAATGTCGTCATGAAATCCAAAGTCAAGCCCAGCTTCTCCAAAGTCCTGCATTAAATCATCAAGAGTTGTTCGAGTTGCCTGACTGCCGAAGATATCACCAACAGTACCTACTGTTCCGAATTGGTCATATTCTCTCCTCTTTTCAGGATCACCGAGAACGCTGAAAGCCTCATTGATACCCTTGAACTTTTCGTTAGCCCACTCCTCCTTACCGTGATTACGGTCAGGATGATATTGCATCGCTAGTTTTCGGTATGCTTTCTTTATTTGGTCTGCTGATGCGGTGTTGTCTAATCCAAGTATCTGGTAGTAGTCTTTATAAGTCATTGTAATATGTCACATTTAAACAATCGTCATATTTGATAATCTTTTTTTTAACTCCACTTACTTGTTATCTACCTTTATTATCCTCATAACCACCATCCGCTTTTTTCAGGATTTATATGATTCAGGGTTAACAATCATATTGAAGAGGGCAGCCTTGCGAGAGGCTGCCCTTCTGCAGGATATCAAATAAGCTGACCGACTCGCTGGTTTGCTGTTACGCTTCCGATAATGTCCGTATAATGGCTTTAGTTAAGTGTTTTGAACTTGTCGAAGCCTTTTTAAAACCGTTCAATGTCACGAGTTTTTGCCGGACTTTTTGGATTCCAAACCTCTAATTGTTGAATCCAACTCAGCTATTTGTGATTCATATTGTTCCTTTTGCAGTTCTTTTTCTTTAGATAATATTTCAACGCGTGAGCTTAGCTTTCTTACCTCTGCTTTATGCTCATTATCAGATTCAGCCATCTGTGATTCAAATTTTTCTTTTAGCTGCTCTCTCTCTTTTATTGAGGTTTCTGCCAGTAATTCCTTTTCTTTTTCGAGGTTTCTCATCTCTACTTTATGCTCATTGATTATCGAGTTTATCTGCTGTTCGTATTTTTCTTTAACCTGCTCTTTTTCTTTTGCAGAAGTCTCCGCTTGTATCTCCTTCTCTTTAACTAAAGAATTTATGCGTGAGTTTAGATCTCTTATTTCTGCCCTGTGTTGATTGTTGGCTTCAGCTACCTGTGATTCGTGCTTCTTAATTAGATTGCTTACTTCTGTTTTATGCTCATTGTTAATGGCAGCTATCTGCGATTCAAATTTGTCTTTTAGCTGATCTTTTTCTTTTGATGAGGTTTCTGCCAGTAGTTCCTTTTCTTTTTCCAGGGCATCTATTTGTGCTTCATACTTTTCATTCAGGTTTCTTATTTCTACTTTGTACTCACTGTTTATCGAAGATATTTGTTGTTCATGTTTTTCTTCAAGTTGTTCTTTTTCCTTAGTCGAGGCATCTGCCAGCAGTTCCTTTTCTTTAACTAAAGCGTTTATATGTGAGTTTAAATTTCTTATTTCTGCTTTGTGCTGCTTGTCATACTCTGCTAATTCTGCTTTGTGCTGCCTCTCTTTCTCAACTACTTCTGCTTTGTGTTGCTTGTCCTTTTCAGCTATATACAGTTCATGCTTGTCTTTCAGTTGCTCTTTCTCTCTCGCCGATGTATCGCCTAATATCTCTTTTTCTTTTTCCAGAGCATCTATTTGTGCTTCATACTTTTCGTTCAGATTGTTTATTTCAGCTCTGTGCTCACTGTTTATCGAGGCTATCTGCTGCTCATATCTAACCTTTATTTCCTCTTTCTCTCTCGCTGATATATCGCCTGATATCTCCTTTTCCTTTTCCAGGGCATCTATTTGTGCTTCGTACTTTTCGTTCAGATTGTTTATTTCAGCTTTGTGCTCACTGTTTATCGAAGCTATCCGCTGCTCATATCTTACCTTTATTTCCTCTTTCTCTCTCGCTGATGTATCACCTGATATCTCTTTTTCTTTTTCCAGGGCACCTATTTGTGCTTCGTACTTTTCATTAAGATTGTTCAACTCGACTTTATGTTTACTATTTATCGTATCTATCTGCTGCTCGTATCTAACTTTTATCTGCTCTTTATCCTTTGCCGAATTTTCTGTCAGTTGTTCTTTTTCTTGAATCAGTGTTCTTATTTGAGATCTCAGACCATCTATGTCAGCTAATTTTTCAGTAATGGCTTCTGAATTTATCCTGGATACTTTCAAGTCCTCTCCCATTACCGAGGTTAATTTCTCCATGAATGCTTTGGAGTCAGTCCTTAAATCCTTGTATTCTTCTCCGAGTATTCCAATTGCCCTTCCCATGAGATCATCGTACCGTCGGTTTGCGTTATCACGCTCCTCTTCCAGATTCATTATGTATGCTCTCAGGTCTCCGACTTTCCCGCCATACTGTTTACTCAATTGATCGTAGACGGCAACGGCAACTCTCTTGGCTACAGCTTCGCCATAACCCCGTATATCGTTTTCTCTCGTACCAAACACCTTATTAAGGAACTTGTTCTCCGATTGAATTTGTTGATCGTAATCATGCAGCCCATCATCTACTACCGGGTCCAACCCCGCACTATAATATAGTTGCTCAGCGAGTCGTTTTTCTTCAGGTTTGAAATCTTCCTTTATTGCCAGACTGGTTGTTTTATCAGATCGCATTGTCTCCACCTCTTTATTTAATTATGAGCCATCGAAAATGGTAATGATTCAATCTAAAGATACATACTAAAAATTAGGACGCGGTTTTGGAATGTCCAAGAGGATAATAACTCTTAATAAAAGGTGTCTATTTATCAAGTCTGAAGTCTCTTAAAATCTACCTTGCTTGATATAACACGAGTGTGAGTGATATAGTCTAGGGTGTTGAAATATCTGAAGGTTAATATCCAGCGATATAACTATGTTAAGTCCTTATCGTGCTCTTGATCTAACGGATGAAAAAGGCCTGTTATGCGGAAAGATACTTGCAGACCTTGGCGCTGAGGTAATCCAGGTAGAAAACCTGTCTGGAAATCCGGCGCGGAAGATACCTCCTTTCGCTGAAGGCAAAAATGGTCCAGAGCACAGCCTTTTTTGGTACGCTTTCAGTGCCGGTAAAAAGAGTATTATTCTCGATATAGACTCAGGTACTGGCAGGGGTAATTTAAAGAAACTCGTCGGAACTACTGATTTTCTTATCGAGTCCTTCGATCCCGGGTATCTCGACAGTATCGGACTGGGGTATCAGACCCTTTCCAGCATCAATCCAGCCCTCATTATGGTATCGATATCACCTTTTGGCCAGACTGGACCTTATAGAGATTATAAAGCCGGAGACCTGGTATCTACAGCAATGGGCGGTATGGCATATTGTACCGGGGAAGAAGACCGACCTCCGATACGGATAAGCCTGGACCAGACTTTTTCACAGGCAAGTGTTCATGCTGCTGCAGGACTTCTGATTGCCCTTAATCAACGCTCGAAAACCGGTAGAGGACAGTGGGTAGATGTCTCAATGCAGGTGAGCGTCGTCAGGACCCTGCATACTCAATTGCCTTACTGGGAATACAGTAACAGGATTGTTGAGAGGTCAGGTATACGAAGATTCAGAGGAGGAGTATCGACCCAGGAGATCTGGCCGTGCAAAGACGGATTCGTGTCATGGATGTTCTTCGGCGGAGCTGTCGGTACACGGCAGATGCAGTATATGGTCGAGTGGATGGATAGTAAAGGAATGGCCGGTACTCTTACAGATGAAATACAGGACTGGTCATCACTCGATCTGACAAAAGTCTCTCCTGATAAGATACGTTCCTGGGAACAACTGATAGGCGATTTTTTCATGAACCATTCCAAACAGGAACTCTATGAAGAAGCCGTTGAAAAACGTATACCCTTGACCCCTCTCAATGATGTATCGGATGTTCTCAAGGATAAACAACTTCTTGAGAGAAACTTCTGGACAAATATTACTTATCCCGATCTTGATACTGAAGTACCATACCCGGGATTTCTATTTATCACGTCCGATAATGAATGCCAGCCGGCAGTGAAAAGCCGCGCACCACGACTTGGTGAGAATAACGATGATATCTACCATGACTTAAGGGAACTTGGTGATGAGGAATCGCGTTCAATGATATCTAGCGGAAATAACGCGGAAAACAAACCCGGCTTAGCGGCTCTCGAAGGACTGAATGTGGTTGATTTCAGCTGGGCTTTTGCCGGCCCTTTTATCGGGGCTTACCTGGGCGATTATGGTGCTAACGTAATCAAGATTGAAAGCAACTCAAATCTTGATATCACCAGAGTAACATCTCCGTATAAAGATGGTATCAGCGGTGTAAACCGTTCCGGTTGTTTCCTCGTAGCAAATAACAGCAAGATGAGTCTGACCCTTGACCTGAAACATCCGAAAGCGCGGCAAATTATCGAAAGACTCATCGGTTGGGCTGACGTAGTGGTTGAAAATTTCGGGACCGGTGTCATGGACAGACTGAGACTCAATTACGAAAAACTCAAAATAATAAACCCGAAAATAATAATGCTCAGTGCGACGATACAGGGACAGACCGGACCGAGAGCTTCATTTACCGGCTACGGATGGAATACCGTTGCTTTGACCGGTATCGGTAACCTGACCGGATGGCCTGACCGGTCACCGGTCGGCACGCTTCAAGCCTACCCTGATAGCGTTGTTCCATGGTTCGGAGTTGTTGCGATCCTGGCTGCTCTGGATTACCGCCGGAGAACGGGTAAAGGGCAGTATATCGATATCAGCCAGTACGAAACGACCTGCCAGTTCCTGGCTCCGCTGGTGATGGACTTTGCTGTAAATCGCAACCTGTCGACAAGGTTGGGAAACCGGTCTGCCTATGCTGCCCCGCACGGGGTGTACCGTTGCCAGGGAAGTGACCGGTGGTGTGCGATCAGTATTTTTACAGATATCCAGTGGGAAACTTTCCGAAAAGCCCTTGGCTACCCGGAATGGACGAAAGAGGAAAGATTCTCCCCTCTTCAACAAAGAAAAGAAAATGAAGAGCAATTAAATAAACTCGTAGAAGAATGGACCCAAAAATATACTCCTGAAGAAATAACAGGAATCCTGCAGGAAGCCGGGATCCCGGCAGGTATTGTTAAAACAAATAAAGAACTATTCGAAGACCCGCAACTCGAACACCGGGGATATTTTCAGCATATAGAACATTCTGAGATAGGGAAGTGTTACCAGCAGGGATGGCCAATAGTCCTGTCGGAAAGCCCTGTTCACATTAAGCCTGCTCCCTGTCTGGGAGAGCATAATGAATATATATGCACCGGGATACTGGGATTATCCGATGAAGAATTCATCGACTTATTAAACGACGGCGTTTTCGATTAGACTTGCTTTCGTTCTGCCATCATCTCACTTAACAGGTCCACCGCCTGTCCGGCGAATATTTCATCGTTAATATGAGCGTCTATTTCCACTAACCTGACACCAGGATTCAAACTCTTTTTCAATGTATCAATAAACGCTTTATCCGCTTCCGGGTTATAAAGACTCCTGCCTTCGCGATTTCCTGGTGAGAAGCCTTTGCCGGGAATCACAACAGCCACCGGTCCGGAAGCTTTATTAAGTTTTTCAGCCAGGATTCCAGCTGTATATTCCATTTCTGCTTTATTCGCCCTGACTATTGCTACCTCTGGAGTGTGCCAGAATATCTCCCGTTTTTTTATTTCTTCAGGAATGTTCGAGGGGGGACTGAAAGCGATGAAATCAAGGCAGCCTGGTACGACTAACTGCGGGATACCCTTTTTCCCCGCCGTTTCCAGTCTGTCAGGTCCGGCATCATAATAGCCATGATAAAGATGGTCGATCAATTCGTGCGTTACCAGATCGAAGACTCCGTCGATAAGTCCCTGTTCAATTGTTTCCTCCATTGCCCGTCCACCGGTACCTACTGCATGGAAAGTCACGACTTCAAATCCTTTATCTTCAAGGATTTCCTGTGCTTTGAAAGCTGCCCGGTTTATTCCTCCCATAGCACTCATGGCAATAACGGGTTTTCCTGAGACTTCGGAATCAGGATTTGCCGCCACCGCTCCCATAACTGCACCGGCAGCATAGCTTAGCAGCTTCTTTGTCATACGGTTCAGCCCTGCAATATCGGTGACGGAATGGACAATAGTAATATCTCTGGTCCCTATATAGGGACGCATGTCACCCGATGCTATGGTGCTGACCATGACCTTCGGTACCCCGAATGGTAATGCTCTCATTGCAGCTGTGCCGATAGCCGTACCCCGCGATCCTCCAAGGCATAATACACCGTCAAGTTTTCCGCTATCATATAACCGTCGGGCAATAATAGAACCACCTTCCATCATTACTTCGATTTCCTTGCTTTCATCAGAACGATCAATTACTTCCGTCATTTCCTTTCCGGCAGCTCTGGCGACTTCCTCACGGGAAATATCCGGCATAAACTGTGGAGTACCACGTGTCCCGGTATCTACTACGATTACATTAAAGCCACCGTTGACTATTTCGTCCCTGACATAGGAATATTCTTTCCCTTTACTATCGAGACGCCCCATCAGCACTATTGTTTTCTTCTGTTTCGTCATATTAATAACGCTCCAGTCAGACCATGACGTACCATTCTATAAAGTAAGCGAAGTAAGTGTCAAAAATGAACAGTATTGATTAAGAAATGCAGAGCGAGTACAATCTGGGAAAAGGCTGTTCGTTCGCTAAACGTTAACGGGAGGGTATGCCCGTGGAGAATGTAATCCTGTGCATAGGCACTCTGGACTCGAAAGGTCCGGAACTTCAGTATGTGAAACAACTTATCAATAGCAAGAGTAACTATAAAACGCTGGTTATGGATGTCGGTTGCCTTGGTGAAGCCTACTTTGATGCTGACATTACCGCAAGGGAAGTCGCCAGGGCTGCCGGGACCTCGATTGAGGAAGTCAGAGCCATCAGTGAGGCCGGTCCGGCGACGGAAATCATGACGGCAGGAGCAAAGAAGATTACCAGGGATTTGTATGACTCGGGATGTTTCCAGGGAGTGCTGTCTATCGGTGGCGGGACCGGTTCCGGAATAGCCTCGGCAGTCCTGAAGGAACTCCCGGTTGGTGTCCCGAAGTTCATGCTTTCGTCGCAGAAAATCGTACAGGCCGGTATCAGAAAGTACGTGGGGACCAGAGATATAGTCATCATGCCGTCGATGGCTGACATAGCCGGGTTAAATAGGTTGACCATAGATGCGTTAAATAAAGCGGTGGGCGCTATCATTGGTATGATGGAGATGGGGAAGCCGGAGATATCTGATAAACCACTCGTATTTATGACCATGACAGGTCTATCTACCGGGTGCGGACTGAAAGTCAAATCTCTCCTTGAAGATAAAGGGTTTGAAGTAGGAGTATTTCATACTATCGGTGTCGGGGGAGAGACTTTCGAGGAAATGGTGAGAAGCTATCCGGTAAAAGGGGTTATCGAGCTGGGACTGAACGAAATCGGGAATGAGCTTTTCGGGGGAATGGCTTCGGCTGGCCCGAACCGGCTGGAGGCTGCGGGTGAGACAGGGATCCCCCAGATTATCACGCCCGGATGCATCGATATTATAAATTTCCTGGCTCCTGATACGGTACCTGGACGATATCGCGACAGGGTAATCTGCTACCATAATCCGCAGGCAACCCTGCCAAGAATGAATGCCGAGGAATTAAGTCAGGTAGCTATAACGATGAGTAAAAAACTGAATAACGCCACGGGACCGGTGCGATTTCTGGTCCCACTCCGGGGATTTTCTTCCATCGACCGCGAGGGTAACAACTTCTTTGACCCTGTGGCTGATGAAGCTTTTATTATCTCTTTAAAAAAATCCCTGAAGGAAACTATAACAATCAGAGAAATTAACGCTCATATAAATGATATAGAGTTTTCTGAAGCAATTGTGAATGAGTTTTTAGACATTGTTCAAGCCTGAAGTATAAAAAATAATAATGTCCGGACCATTTGGTAAAAACCTCCCAGTCATATCATATTCAGGGTAGTTTCTTTTAACTCAGGAAAATTGGTCAGGAGTAGCATACAATGCATGTAGATAATCACAACAGTCCGTTTTCGGTATTCAATTCACTTCCTTTCGACGCTATTACGTTGCTGCCGGGTTTCTGGCAGCAAAGACAGATGATAAACAGGGACATCAGTTTAAAGAAAGGTTTCCGTAAGATTAACGAATACGGAAATTTGGATAACCTGAGGCTTGCTATCGGAGAAATTAAAGGACAATACCGTGGTCCTCAGTTCATGGATTCCGATATTTATAAATGGCTGGAAGCGGCTGCTTATGCATTAGTTAGTAACAGGGATGAGGACCTGCTGCAGAACGTAAACGGATGTATTTCTCTCCTGGAAAAAGTCCAGCAGGCTGACGGATATATGAACTCCTACTGGCAGTTTGTAAAACCGGGGCAGCGATGGACTGACCTTGAGACCGGGCATGAACTATATTGCGCGGGACACCTGATCGAAGCCGGTATAGCCATGTTCCGTACCACGGGTGAGAGAAGACTACTGGACATTGCGCAGCGCGTTGCCAACAATATTGTCGATACCTTTGGCGAAGGAAAACGTTTAGCTGCCGGCGGTCATCCGGAAATAGAACTGGCCCTGGTAGAACTGTATCGGGAAACGGGAAATAAAACTTATCTCGATATGGCGCTGTTTTTTATTGACCAGCGTGGATACGGCATATTGGGGAATAAGAATTTTCGCTTTGGTTCCGGCTATTTCCAGGACCGAGTACCGGTCAGAGAAGCTGAAGAGGTCGAAGGACATGCAGTACGCCAGCTTTACCTTAACTCCGGAGTAACTGATATTTTCATAGAAACAGGAGAAAGGGCGTTGATGGAGGCAATGCAGCGACTCTGGACAAATATGACAGGCAGGAAAATGTATATTACCGGTGGCTTCGGCTCGCGTCGCGAGGGTGAGTCTTTTGGCGATGAATTCGAGCTTCCCAGTGACCGTTGTTATTGCGAAACATGTGCGACTATAGCCTCAATCATGTGGAATTGGCGAATGCTGCTGGCAACCGGCAAACCTGAATATGCCGATCTGATGGAAAGATGTTTGTATAATGGCTTCCTCAGTGGTGTTTCGCTGGATGGAGAACGTTATTTCTATGTTAATCCACTAATAAGCAGAGGAGGGACAGAAAGAGTAGAATGGTTTGACTGTGCCTGCTGTCCGCCGAATGTAATGAGACTGATCGCAATGGTCCAGAATTATGCAGCGACATTTAATGATCGAGGACTATATATTCACCACTATATGGCGGCAGTAGTTCGTACACAAAATAGAGACAGAAAAAGGATATCTATAAATATCGAAACAGGTTATCCATGGGAACGTAACATCAATATTACTGTTTCAGTTGAAGAAGAAGGAATTCCCTGGTCGTTGTTCCTGCGTATCCCTGCCTGGTGTGAAAACACCTCGCTAACTGTTAACGGAGAAAAGAGCGATACGGTATGCAATCCGGGAACATACGCAGAGATAAACCGCCTCTGGCATAATGGCGACCGTATTGAGTTGGATCTGCCCATGACTCCGAGGATAATTGAGCCTGATATCCGGATCGACGACATCCGAAGCAGTTTGGCACTGGAGTGTGGCCCGTTTGTTTACTGCATCGAAGAGGCTGACCATAAGGGACTTGATATCGATGATATGCGTATAAGTCCTGACGCCAGACCTGAACTGACGTGGAACAGCGAGTTCGCAGGCGGCAGTACGGTATTAAAACTGCCGGGCAGGTTACTCGTTTACGATAAAGAACATACCAGGCTGTATGCCCCTGTAAACAAACAAAGACCGAAGACGCAAGAAATCATCCTTACTGCCATTCCATATTTTACCTGGGCAAACCGGGGCTCGGTGAAAATGCGTGTGTGGATACCGATAATATAAGCTATACCCGGGTTTTATCGGAAAATTAGTAATTGTTGAGTCAGATTGATCTGCTAATGTGATATGTTGCCTATTATGCCGCTATTCTTTAAAAGATCTGGAGATAGTCCAGTATCTTTCTATGGTTTTATGGTCTCGGTCTGTTTGTACTAAGTAGTTATGATAGAGTTCGAATAGGTCTGCCGTCTTGTCATTGTCATAACTTTTTTCGGATGGTAGACCGTGCAAAAATCGAGAACGCTCAGCCTCAATTTGAGGCTGAGCAGGGTTAAGTTCACCTATAAGCCGAGTTCTGTATTCGCCGGAGGCGAATGGTGACCATCTATCTAGCCCCGGAGTTACCCCCGGGGTCAAGCGACCAACCCGGGGACTGGGCCGGACATCCCATATATCCCTCTATTCGGTCTTGCTCCGGATGGGGTTTGCCCAGCCGACCGGTCACCCGGCCGCTGGTGAGCTCTTACCTCGCCATTTCACCCTTATCCGCCTGGAGCGGACGGTATGTTTCTGTGGCACTTTCCGTAGGGTTACCCCTCCTGGGTGTTACCCAGCATCCTGTCCGGTAGAGCTCGGACTTTCCTCCCGCCTGAGGCGGGCGGTCACCCGGTTTACTTAACCCGATTCCACTGTAATTCAGAAATACTTTTTAGTCAATGACGGACATCAATGAGGATAGTATGGTGTAAAAAAGATATTCCCCGTTTTATTGACAAACCGATTCTCTCTCGTCCATAATTTATCCTGATTTACGTGTTGTTTAGCGTATTTTTTCTGTATCTTACATGATATTTTCGATGGTCGTAATTCTCTACACGAATATTTACAGGAGGTGTGAATGAAGTGAAAGCGGCAGTATTACTCGAACCGTATAAACTGGAAGTACGTGATGTTCCTGAGCCTGAAATGGCTCCCGACCAGATAAAGGTGAAAATCGCCTATGCCGGTATCTGTGGTACCGATCCCGAGATTGTTGAGGGCAGGTTTAAACCACCCGAGTGGGCTCCGGGGCCGAACGTCCTGGGGCATGAGGCGGCAGGCACTATCGCTGCTATCGGTCCGGACATTAAAGGTAATTTTAAGGTTGGGCAGAAGGTAGCAATGAACTTCAGGAGTTCCTGCGGTGCTTGCTACTACTGCAATAACAAGATGGAACACTTCTGCGAGAGATTTTCGCCAAGCACCGGCGCCATGGCGGAATATGCCGTATATAAAGAGAACTGTGTCTTTCCTCTTCCGGATGATACACCACTCGATATCGGCGCCTTCGTCGAACCGGTAGCGGTCGGTGTTCACATGCTGGATATTGCCGATATGAAGATAGGCGATACTGTGATGATTACAGGCGGCGGGACAATCGGCCAGCTTCTGTTGCAGTTTGCCATCAGGTCCGGCGCGTCGAAGACACTGCTTTCCGAACCCGTTGCCGGGAAACGCAGGATTGCAAAAGAAATGGGTGCTGATGTGGTCGTCGATCCTTTGAATGAAGACTTGAAAGAAGCGGCGATGAAACTGACCGACGGCAGGGGTTTCAACATATGTCTTGAAGCCAGCGGGATTCCTGCCGTAGCCAAGGAAATGGTCCGACTGGCGGACAGTTGCGGCACCATAGTCTGGTGCGCCGTCTACCCTTCCGAGGTAGAGATAGGCGTCCCGGCCTTTTACATGTACCAGAAAGAACTTACGATAAAGTCGGTCCTGGTCTCGCCGTACTCATTCATAAGGGCAGCCAGTATGCTGCCGAAACTGGACCTTCAACCGCTGATCACCATCTATCCGATAGAAGATGTCGTCCAGGCATTTGCCGACCACAAAGCCGGCAAGGCTGTAAAAGTTATGCTGAAAATGTAACCGGGGAAAGGAGGTTTTTATGACCGAGACAATCAAATGCAGTAATTGTGGTATGCTGCTGTACTTCGGCGAAGAGATAGACAGACGCCTGTACATGAGAGCTATCCCCTCTGAGGAAACCGTGCTGGGTTTTTATAACAATACCTGCCCCCAGTGCGGTAAAGAGGTATCGGTCGATACCGTAAAAATCGAGAAGAAAGGACGGAAAACATGGCAGCAAACGAAAAGCTAATCCAGGAACTCCATAGCAAGTATGTGGCCGTTCTCCAGAACATGTTCGAGTTGCTTGACAACAGCCTTTCAGGCCATACCGGCGGATCGATGTCGATGCTGGATATAATCATCGCTCTCTACTTCCACCATCTTAAACTTAATCCTCCCGATTATGACTGGCCGGAAAGAGACAGGGTCGTCCTTTCAAAAGCCCATTGCTGCGAAGCAATATACTCGGTTCTGGTGGAGATCGGTTATGTATCCCGCGAATCATTGAAGGGTTATAATGAATATCGTGAAACTTTCCAGGGTCATGCCGATCGCTGGGCGACCCCCGGAATGGACTACTCCGGCGGCTCACTCGGACAGGGACTTTCTTTTGCCAATGGTCTGGCAATGGCAGAGAAGCTGAAGACAGAAATGAATCCGCCCGTGTCAGAGATACCGCAGTTTCTGCCGAGGTTAAAGACCAAGCATAATCCCGCATACCGGACCTTCTGCATTCTCGGCGACGGTGAATGCAACGAAGGCCAGGTCTGGGAAGCTGCGATGTTCGCCAACAAGTATAAGCTCGATAACCTTATCGCAATTGTCGATTACAATAAGTTCAGCCTGGATGGTCCGACCGAAGAAATAATGCCGATGGCACCGTTTGCCGAGAAGTGGGCTGCATTCGGCTGGTGGGTCAAGGAAATTAACGGGCACGACATGGCTGAGATTATAAATACCCTGGAATTGGCCAATAACCTTTACGGAGACGGCAAGCCGAAATGCATCATCGCCCATACTGTGAAGGGACACGGCATTCCATCCTGGGAGGAGACTCACGTTCACCTTGCCAGGGGCGTGGGTGTTGAGGTAGGCGTTGCAGAAGGGAGAAAGATCTATGGGTAAATACAATCAGTACGTTCAGATAGGCGAGCCGGAAGCGCCCAATGCAGGTTTCGATCCGGCAATGATAGAAATAGCCGAGAAAAATGAAAAAGTCCTTCTCGTGCTGGAAGATATGGGCGGTCCCGGACTGAAATGGTTTACCGAAAATGCGCCGAACAGGATAATCGAATGCGGCGTTGCCGAAGCGAACGCAGCGGTTATATGCGGCGCCCTGGCGTCCGAGGGATTTATCCCGGTTGTCCACAGTTTTGATTTTGCCCTCTTAGCCCGTGCCTATAACCAGATACGGCAGAGTATCCTGGTCGACCGGTTTAATGTGAAGCTGGTAGGGCGCGGCGGAGCCTGGGGTGACACCGGTATCTCCCATAATTATGTCGAAACTCTTGGTTTTATGCGTTGCCTGCCGAACCTGATTATCCTTTCTGTAGCTGATGCGGTCGAGGCAAAGAAAGCATTCACGGCAATGATGCAGTATGTAGGTCCGGTGCTTATACGGCAGGAAGCCGGTCCGGTACCTCCCAGGATATACACTGAGGACTACCCATTCCAGCTAGGTAAAGCATACTTTATTAAAGAAGGCAGGGACGCGACCATTATAGCGACCGGCCTGATGGTAGGCATAGCAGTCAAGGCCGAAGAAATCCTGGAGAAAGAAGGACTGGACGTAGGTATACTGGACATATCAACACTGAAACCGCTGGATGAAGAAGCTATTATAAAGGCTTCGGTCGAGACCGGGGCTATCGTTACTGCCGAAAACGGTATCACTATCGGCGGCCTTGGTGAAGGCGTGGCCGCGGTACTCTGCGAGAATGCTCCCTGTCCCATGATTCTATTCGGCGTTCAGGACGAGTTCAGCCAGTCAGGTAGAGATTCTGACGATAGAGGTAAATTAGCTATGCACTTCGCACTTACTCCGGAAGACCTGGCGGTTTCGGTCCGTGAGGCGATAGCCAAGAAGAAGTAATAATCACTCTTAATGACATGTAAGAAAGGAGCGGTACACCGCTCCTTTCTTTTGTCTACCTATAATCGATGCCTGAAATACTAATATCTAAGCAAAAAATCCTAAACAATATCGAATTCCTAATCTCAAAATCCAAAAGTATTTGGTTATTGGTGCTTTGGATTTGTTTAGAGTTTAGATATTTGAGATTAGTGTTTGTTATTATATCGGTTTCATCCCTGCTTCAAGCCGGGCGTCGTTTATATGTATCTTGATGGCATCTTCAAGCGGCATGCAGGAGAAGCCGAAGTCCTCGATAGCCCGTGCCATGCTGACTTTCCAGGGCAGTCCACCGCCACCTCTGCCCATCATCGGCGGTTCGGCTGTGCCCATCTCTATTCGGGCATCGGGAATGTAGTTCTTGACCATGTCGACTGCGTCCTGGACGGTGGTGGGCGGTCCTCCGACATTGTAAACGGGGTGTGGCGATGACGGTGCTTTGATCAGTATCTTTGTTAATTCGCCCAGGTCGTCAGCAGCTACCAGTGAGGTAAGACCGGTCATTTTGTACTCGAATTTATAGGGTTTGCCGACCGCAGCAGCCGATGGCATGTCCGACCAGTACTGTGCCGGTGATCTTCCGCCGTGCCCGTAACCGATGGTCGGGCGGACTCCGGTGAAGTTCATCCCGTACCGCTGGCTATACTGGTCTGCCAGTATTTCGGCGAATCTCTTGCATACGGCGTACGAATGGCTGGGTACCAGGATATCATCCTCTACTACGTCGCGGTCGCCGTAGAAGTCCTGCGGGCCATATACAGTCTCGGAACTGGCATAGACGACCCGTTTTACGCCCATAAGCCGGGCAGCTTCGAAGGCGTTGCACATTCCAAGCGCGTTCACCTTGGTACTGAGACGCGGATCGGTATTGACCTCCATACCCATGATAAATGCCCAGTTTACCAGGCCGTCGGCAGGGTGAAGAGCCAGCGCGTTCAGGATATCTTCGAGTTCGGACACATTCCCGCGGACATAGCTGAACCTGTCCTTATGTTTCCCGATGGTTTTCATAAACCATTCCGTCGGGGGTGCAAGATCGACCGATGTGACTCCCGTAACATCAGGGTCTTCGAGAAGATGGGCAATAGTCTTGCGTCCGAAAAGTCCGCTTCCTCCGATTACCATTACGTTCATAATTCCCTCCTTATATCAAGCAGCTTTATTTTGACGGGTATATATTATACCGATGAGGGGAAAGATACAAACACCGTTAAGCTCTACTTTCTAAGCACGAAATTCTAAACAAATAATAATACCGAAATACGAATATTTTTGAAATTTGGTATTTAATATTGTTTAGAGCTTAGAAATTAGGATTTAGTATTTAAGGGCAAAGGTATAACCAGCGGACCTTCCGGAATAACGGCTATTGAAGCATTGTTGCCAAGTCTGCGCAACGCATCTTCAAGAGCTTCTTCAAAGGTAGGGAAAGGTGTCATCATCATATCCCGGATGGTGTTTCCGTCCATTTCGGATACCACGGAGATATTATTTTTACACTGGATATTCGCCAGTATCTGGTTCTGCCACTGTACGCCGGTAGGATGTTCATCGCTTATGTTGTCCAGGACTTCTTCAGGAGAATTTGCTGACCGGTGCATATCGACAAATTCTTCCGGGCCGGCACCGTCATAGCAGGCTGAGCAGATGATAATAATCCCTCCGTCACGCGTGAAATGGGCAGCGGTTTCCATGCCCTTGACCGACTGATAGAGGTCGAGGTCCAGCGGGGCGCCGCTGTTGGTGGTGATGGCGATATCCACCTTCCTGTCCAGCCTTACTCCTGAAATCTCCTTCGCTATCTCGCATCCAAGTTCGTGGGCCTGGACCATGTCACCGGCAACCACGCGGGTTATCTCTCCCTTTTTATTCAGGAGAACGTTGATTATGAAGTCGAGTTTCGCCGCTTGTGCAATCTCTATCATATCTTCGTGTACGGGATTACCTTTGAGAATACCCGTCTTTGCCAGCGGGTGTTCCAGCATGCTCCGGCTGTGGTTTTTATACGCAGACCGGACGGAGAATACCCCGGGGGCGATACTTTTCCTTCCACCGGAAAAGCCGGCGAAAAAGTGCGGTTCGATGAATCCGGTGCTTATACGGAAATCGGCTTCGACTACTCTACGATTGATATCGATAGGAGTACCCCGCGACGTGGTGCCGACGTTAATACAGTCGTTGACGTCGTGGTTCAGGACCCGGTAATTGTCGACGATATGTTTCCCCAGTTTTTTGTCCATCTGCGCCCTGTTCAGTGGGGGGTGGAGGCCGAGAGCGAAGATGATGGTGATATTGTCCCTGGAGATTTTCTTTTCAAGTTCGTTGAGGACCGGGGGTAATATCCTGTCTTCCGGGCAGGGGCGGGTATTATCGGTGACTATAATAACTACGTTGTCATTATTATTTACGCGTTCGATCAAAGGTGTGCTGCCCGTCGGATTCCTGAGATTGTTAATGATACCTTCACTTTCGTTCTCAAGTCCGGGATACTGTTGCGTTTCAAGCACACCGATCAGGTTCTTTTCGGGGATGTGAATAGTCTTGAAGGATTCGCCGTAAGGAAGTCTGATTACAGTAGTCTTTTCAGCCATTGCTTTACTCTTATTCTATCATGCGGAAGAAATCATTCAAAAATCTGTAACCCGTTATTTGCTGCAGGTACAGTCTTAATATTTGATTAATATTATGAATAGTTTGTTAATGAAATTTTATAAAAAGTGTTGTATTTTCTTTTTCTATCTGCTATAGTAACCGTCAAATGTCACCTCTGCTCTCTGCATGGCAGATTGTCATAAAAAGAAGTCTGGCTAACTGGCGCCTGCTATCAACTGTGCTCGTTGGCGTGATCGTAGCGGTTGCTCTTCTTTCAAGCGCGCCGTTATACTCCAATGCGATCAATGATCTTGGTCTCAAGCATACTCTTGAAAACAGGGTAATTGAACTGATCGACCTCCAGGTATATGCGCCGAATTACTATGTAAACCAGGAAGAGTATACAGACGCGACAGCCCTTATCGAGCAGCAGATATCCAGGAATATCAGACCGGTTATACGCCAGCAGGAAATCTGGGTAAAGTCCCAGACTTTTTATGCTTATTACACCGACCGTCCCACGCCGGAAGGACAATACCAGCCGAAAGGCCATTTCCAGATATTTTCTAACTTGATAGACCATATAGACATCGTAGATGGGCGTTACTATGAAGCAGCCCCGGCAGGTCTGACCGAAGAGCAACTGGAAGATCCGGATTTCGCGATCGAAGGTTTGATAGGTACTGAAACTGCGGAGAAATTCCAGGTGGGAGTAGGTGACTACCTGATATTCGAAGGTGGTTATGGTGACAATAAGAACCAGCTAAAGATCAAACTTGTCGGTATTATCGATCCGAAAGACCCCAACGATGAAATGTGGTTCCTTAATACGGATATTTTTACGGTGCCACAGGGATCTGAAGAACCCCCGGTAGCACCGATATTTATTCCTCAGGAGACTCTGTTTAATGTATATCCTTACATTTTTAAAGATGGAAGGGCTACTTTTAACTGGCTGTATTTCGTCGATATAGAAAAAATCAACTCGACAAATGCTGACACAATCAAAAACGCCATCCGCCGGATGGAAAAACAACTCCTGACCAATCTCCCAAGGTCGGGACTGTTTACTATCCTGGACAGTATCATTATTGAATACCAGGGTAAACTGATGTTTACCCAGATCCCTCTTTTCCTGATAGTCTTCCAGATAGCAGCGATTATTCTCTACTACCTGATCACGGTATCCAACATGCTCATAGACAGGGAGCAGGGAGAGATAGCCCTGTTCAGAAGTAGGGGCGCCAGTACCTGGCAAGTTATCGGCATATATATCATGGAGGGAGTTGTTATCAGTGCAGTAGGAGCTGCTATAGGCCCTTTCCTTGGAGCTTTTGCTTTCAGCCTCCTGGGAAGAACGGCTTCGTTCCTTTCACTCACCGGTGGAGGTCTGTTGCCGATAAGGTACTCAAACTCGGTGCTGATACTTGCTGTTACGGCAGCGGCACTCTGCCTGCTGGCCCTGCTGGTACCGGCGATTCAGTCAGCACGCCGCGGCGTAGTTCACCAGAGACAGGCAGCAGCCCGTCCGCCCACGAAACCATTCTGGCAGAGATATTACCTTGATATTGTATTATTAATTCTTGGTGGAGTGCTTTATTGGGAACTCCATTCACGCGGCTCTCTTCTGACAATGGATGTTTTCGGTGGACTGGGGATGGACCCGCTGCTATTGATTACTCCCATGCTGATGCTTGTTGCCGTTGCTATTGTGTTCCTTCGTATATTCCCGCTGTTAATCAGTCTGGCTACCAGGCTGAGTAAATATATAGGAAATGCACCCTTCGTCCTGGGTTTGTGGTATATGGCCAGGAATCCTGTTCATTACAGCAGGCTGATCCTGCTGCTTGTCATGGCAGCCAGTGTCGGAATGTTCTCTGCAACATTCCTCGGAACACTTGACAAGAGTTATGTCGAACGTACGATGTATACTGCAGGTGGAGATGTAAGGTTAACGGACCTGAATAACCGCCATTCTTCAAAAGATTCTCTTGAGGAAAGGTACACGTCGGTTGAGGGTGTTGAGAATGTGGGTGTGGCGTACAGGAATGAAGGCAGGGTCGGTACGATGTTCACCGAAACCGAGTTTACTATGCTTGCGGTAGACCCGGAACAGATGAGAAATATTGCCTGGTTCCGTGAAGACTTCGCCGATATTACTCTTGGTGAAATAATGGATATTCTGGAGCAGGATAAACCTGTCGAAGAAGGGATTCCGATCCCGGATGGAAGCGAGACTATCGGTGGATGGTTCTATTCGGAAGAAGATAACCTTCCGGTTGAAATATACGTCAGGGTAAAAGATGGTAAAGGTCGGTACATGGATATTTCACTTGGTATGCCTGAACCGGGAAGCTGGCAGTTTCTGGAGAACCGGCTAACGCTTTTTTCGTCGAGTGAGTTGCTCCCTCCACCGGTATCGTTATCCTGCATCTATATCAGGACCGAAGGCGGTGGTGGTTTTGGCGGTGGTCTCCAGGCTTTATACATGGATGATCTCCAGGTTACAGGTCCTTACTCTGTAGAACCGGTGATCATCGAGAATTTTGAGGATGTAAGCGAATGGCAGGTTTCTCCTGACGACATGTCCGGATCTTTGTCCGGTGCTCAGTCTGCTACGGGAACATTCAGGATAGATAAAATGCTGGTCCATGACGGAGAATCTTCCGGCAGGTTCGGCTGGAATTCGAGGGGAAGCAACAGGAGAGCTATATACGCCAATCTGGATGACAGACCTCTTACGGCAGTAGTCAGCAGGTCTTTCCTCGAAAATGCCCGTGTGCAGGAGAATTCATTTATTCAAATCAGATTGCCAGGACAGTATTTGTACATTACGGCGATAGATACGATAGAGTATTTCCCGAGCCTGGATCCCGGAGACAAAGGATTCATTCTTGTAAATCTTGATCGATTGTTGAACGTGAGAAACCGGCAGCTAAGTTCGACTGTTTACCCCAATGAGGTATGGATTACTTTATCTCAGGACAGTGAGAAAAGGGCGGCAGCCGTAAGCGAATTAGAGGGCGGAACACTGGGAGCCAGGGAATTCTATTACAGGGATGCGATGCTGGAAAAACTCCAGACCGATCCGTTGGCAGGCGCAGGCTGGAGTGGTATGCTGACAATAGCTTTCCTCGGAGTGATACTTGTCAGCAGTCTTGGCTTCATCGTTTACTCCTATCTGTCCGCGCAGCAAAGACAGCTTGATTTTGCTATACTCAGAACGCTGGGGTTCTCATTACGCCAGATAATCGGGCTGGTTTGCTTCGAACAGTTGTTTATAATTATCGTGGGTATGGGACTCGGTACAGTAATTGGTGAACGATTGAGTTATATAATGATGCCTTTCTTACAGTTGACCGAGCAGGGCGTAAGGGTACTCCCGCCGTTTATTCTTACCGTTAACTGGGGGACTATCGGCATGGCCTACGCATTGCTGGCTGTGGCGTTTATTATTACCATATCACTTGTTATTCTGTTCTTCTCCCGGGTTGCTATTCATAAGACGTTAAGGATGGGAGATTTATAGGGTTGAAAAATGGTTAATCAGCAATCGAATAATGGTTACTATATAATCTGCGAGGACGTCTTCAAGATCTACAAGATAGCCGATCTCGAGGTAGTCGCCTTGCGAGGACTGGACCTCCTGGTGAGAAAAAAAGAACTGATGGCTATTGTAGGAGCCAGCGGCAGCGGTAAAACGACTCTTCTAAACATCCTGGGCGGCCTTGATAATCCTACTGCCGGAAAAGTGCAGGTAGGTAACAGGGACCTCGTTAATATTTCATCTCGTGAACTGGGTAAATACCGCAGGAAGGACGTAGGTTTTGTCTGGCAGCAGACAGGAAGAAACCTGATCCCTTACCTTACCGCGTTTCAGAACGTGGAATTGCCGTTAACATTACTTGGGTGGTCACCCAGGAGACGAAAACAGAGAGCGACTGAAATGCTGGAAGCTGTTGGTCTTTCATCCCGGATGAACCACAGACCGGAAAGGTTGTCCGGTGGTGAACAGCAGCGTGTAGCGATTGCTGTGGCCCTGGCCCATAATCCGCCGCTGCTGCTTGCGGATGAACCTACCGGCGAACTGGACAGCGTTTCGGCGGGAAATATCCTGGATATCTTCAATACACTTAATGAGGCGTATGGAGTTACAATTATTATCGTCACGCACGATAATTCGATAACCGGAAAAGTCGACAGAGTGGTAACGATCCGCGATGGCAGAACAAGCCTAGAATCGGTTCGCGGAAGCAAACGGGGAATGGAGCAGGCGGACCAGACGGTCAGCTTTGAGGAATTCATTGTCCTTGATGGTGTAGGTCGACTTCAACTTCCAAGAGAATATGTGGATAAACTGGGATTGAAAGGACGTGTAAGAGTTCTCATGGAAGACGATCATATCACGGTATGGCCGGAGAAGGGAAATAACAGGGAGAACGGGAAATGACGACTACGCTGGTAACAGCCATAAATCTGGCGCGGACTTTCCTTATCGGCTCTGAAGAAGTACATGCCGTTCATGACGTGGACCTGGAGATTGTATCCGGAAAACTCCTGGCTATCACGGGGCGTTCAGGTTCAGGGAAGACCACGCTGCTCAATCTCCTTGCCGGACTGGACACGCCTACCTCAGGTACGGTGCTCTTTGAGGGTCAGGACCTTTCTAAACTCGCTGAATGGGAGTTGACGGAATTACGCCGTCACCATATTGGTTTCGTATTCCAGTCTTTCGGACTGTTACCCTTACTATCTGCCTTTGAGAATGTAGAATTGCCACTGCGAATAGCGAAGTGGGACAGGGATGAAAGGCACCGGCGTACCGAGTTGTGCATCGATCAGGTTGGTCTGAGTGCGCGGTCCCGCCATCGACCTTATGAGCTTTCCGGCGGAGAGTTGCAGCGCCTGGCTATAGCTCGTGCCCTGGTACACCAGCCATCGCTGATCCTGGCCGATGAACCGACAGGTGAGTTGGACCTTGCGACCGGGCAGGCCATATATAGGTTACTGAAAGATATATCATCACAGGAAAACGTAGGAATTGTCGTTGCTACACATGACCTTTTGATGGCTGAGATTGCTGATGAGATCAAGGAAATCAGCGACGGTACCTTCATTTCTTAATCTTTTTAAAAATACTCACAGCTATTGCGTTGAGGTGGTGTTTTTGTAAAGAAGATTTACCATACCCCGGCAGTGTATTGTGAATTTCCTTTCTTTTTTTTTCTGGATGGTGTATATTTAGCAATGGTTGTGCTATTCAAGCTGAGTTTTTAGTAAAAAGGAGGTGCTAAAATGCTGGAAGAAGCGGTAAGAAGTGGGGTTGTTGAAAAGCTGTCAAATATTGTCGGCAGCGAATATGTCTCTACAAACCAGGCTGATTTGTATATTCATTCATACGATTTAACACCAGCAGAACCACACATGCCGGATGCCGTTGTCCTGCCTGAAAATCTCGAGGAACTAATAGAAATAGTAAAATTTGCGAATGAAGAGAAGATACCTCTGAATCCTTATGTTGGCGGCGGGAATATAGGCGGACTGGCCATTCCTCTTGAGGGAGGTATAATTCTTGACCTTAAGAGAATGAACCGGATACTGGAAGTCAATGATATCGACATGTATGCCGTCGTTGAGCCGGGTGTGACTTTTGGTATGATGAAAGCTTATCTTGACAAAAACCATCCTGAATATATGTATACCTATGCGTTTTCACCGCCATCCACAGGTGTTATTACTAATGCACTTCTCCAGGGGCTGGATAATCTTTCCTTTCGTTATGGGGCTGCTTCTGCCTGGGTATCCGGAATGGAAGTGTTGCTCACAAACGGGGAACTCGTAAGGGCAGGTTCATGTGCAGTATCCAATACATGGCAGGCAATTGCCCCCATGCCGGAAATTTCAGGACTTTTCCTGGGATGGCAGGGGACTACCGGTATTATTACTAAAATGGCGGTAAGTATCTGGCCGAAACCGAAATATGAAGCCGGCTTGAACTTCCAATTTTACAGCCATCAGGATGCAGCAAGGATGTTCCAGGCTATTTCGAGAACACGCGTAGTAGATGATATGATTGGTACTTCCTTTGACCTGAACAAGCTGTCCATCCATGCGATGAATAATGAAAAAGCCCCGATATATCCGGCTCCACCCAGGAACCCGAATGATCCTGAGTTCGGTATTTCGATGGAGCTTTCAGGTAATACGCAGGAAGAACTTGATGCCAAGATTAACGTGGTAAACAAAGTGGTAAAGGAAGACCTTTCAGACCTGAAAATCAATATTCCCACACCTCATCCCAGCAGCAGGGCCGGTTTCCCAATGCAGGCTCTGGGCGTTCTTAGTTCCGGTGGTGGATTGATGTGGGTTGGATGTTACGGGCCGATGAGCAAATGGGCTGAGACAATTGAGAAAGGCTGCCTTATAGAAGATAAATACGAACTTTGCCGCGGCGCTTATACGCGCGTTATGAATGAAGGCCATTTCGTTGGACTCAGGTGGATGATACCTTACGATAAAGGAGACCCGGAGACAGTTCGCAGAGTTATTGCGGCGACCAATGAACAACTCGACCTGGTGCTTGAGATGGGCTTTGTACCGTACAAGACACCGGTATGGGCAGTAAGAAGACTCGAAGAGCTTGCCGGTCCGGAACTGGTTGGCCTGCAAAGAAGATTGAAGAATCTTATGGATCCTAATAATATCCTCAATCCTGGAAGA
The DNA here is from genome assembly GCA_964493985.1 of uncultured Dehalococcoidales bacterium. Lineage (GTDB taxonomy): Bacteria > Chloroflexota > Dehalococcoidia > Dehalococcoidales > UBA2162 > MGML01. The sequence continues at coordinate 9,069 of CAZBQL010000012.1, read as the reverse complement.
TGGGGCGCGCCTGAATAAAATGTTTTATGTATTTAATAAGAGGAGGAATTAATGAGTCTTGAAGACGTAAAAGAGTTGCTTTATGGGTGTTCAAGGTGCGGCACCTGTAAGGAAGTCCTTAGAATATTCGACCCTTCGTGCCCTCCCGGTGAGAAATATAAAAAGGAATCATTTTACCCTTCGGGAATGATTGCTATTGCCAGAGGAATAAACGAGGGCGTGTTACCGATTGAGGATGATGATATCAGAGAAAGGATTTATTCCTGCACAGGTTGCCTTTCATGCCAGCAGCAATGCGCGGTCTACCATCACGACCATATATTCGAAATTGTTCAATCAGTACGAGAAGAAGCTGTCACCAGGGGTTTGATGAAACCGGAATATATGGCAATTTATTACGGGTTGAGGGGCGAAGATAATGTATTCGGCAACCCGAAGTCGGAACGCGGAGACTGGGCGAAAGATATCGATGTTAAAAATGCTGCCCAGGAAAGTGTAGAGGTTCTTTATCATGCCGGCTGCATACTTTCATATGAAGAAATGCTGAGAAGTGTGCCTGAAAGCGTTATGAAGCTGATGAAAGCGGCCGGAGTAGATGTAGGAATAATGGGGGCCGAAGAATGCTGCTGCGGCGGCAGGTCATATGAAATCGGCTACACGGGTGAATTCACCAAGTATGCCGAGCATAGTATAGAAACCTTCAACGCTATTGGTGTCAGCAAGGTGGTTACTTCCTGCTCCGATGGTTATGCAACATTTAAAAATCTTTACCAGAAGATAGATACAAAGCAGAAGTACGAGACTTTGCATTTTGTTGAATTTTTATCTCAATTGATGGCTGACGGGAAACTTAAACTGGACAAAGAAGTACCGATGAAGGTTACTTATCATGATCCGTGCCACTTGGGACGCCACCTTGGAGACAATGCATTGTATGATGTACCAAGAGAGGTCTTGAAAGGGATCCCGGGCATAGAACTGGTGGAGATGAAACGTAACAGGGAGAATTCATGGTGTTGCGGCGCTGGTGCCGGTGTCAGTCAGGCTAATACTGAACTGTCACTCTGGACAGCTAATGAAAGGCTGAAAGAGGCGAAAGCTACAGGTGCTACCGCACTTGTTACATGTTGCCCGTGGTGCGAAAAGAATTTCAAGGACGCAATCGTTGAATACGGTACCGACATCGAAATCTATGATATTGCGGAAATAGCCTGCAAGGCTTTATAAAATAATAAGAGTAAAAGCACAAGGGGAAGCCGTTTAAGCGGCTTCCCTGTATTTCCATTCACAAATGTGATATCTGTATTTGTATTATCTGAAATTACCGGATACTATTATGATGCGGGTTGTATTGCACAACTCCAAGCGAACCATAGATAAGGAAGTGGCAAGAATGCGTGAGTTTAATGAAACTGATAAGAAAAGGAAAAAAGCCAGGAGAGAGATACCAGAGAACCCGGCGGGTCTGTCTCCTGAAAAACTGGCTCAAATCGAAGAATCTGTAAAATCACACTTAAAAGGCGGATACCTTGCTTGTCCGATTGCCTGGACACTGGCGAAAAAAGCCGAAGTGCCCAGGATAGCGGTCGGGGCGATGGTTGATAAACTGGGATATCGGATAACCGATTGCCAGCTTGGCTGTTTTAAAGTGGACAAGACACTTTACTCCGAACCTCCTCGTGAATCTCTCGATCCTGAGATGGTATCGGAGATTGAAAAACTCGGTAACGATAAACAGCTTACCTGTGAAAAAGCCTTCGAGCTTGCGTCAAAATACAGGCAGAAGCCTATGGTGGTAGGAAATGAAGCCAGCGCCAGGAACATGAAAATCCGGAACTGCCAGCTCGGGTGTTTCTAATAAACAAAAGAGTGTAGTTCAGGAAAAAGCGATCTATTCGGAATGTCATTATGAGGAGTTCCGATTATATCGGGACGACTTGATACTATACATATAGTAAGAGATTGCATTAAGTGCTGTTTGGACTCAGATTTCCCATTTAGTTAAAATCGGTAACTCAGGATATATTGCTTTTATCCTTGGCAATATAGCGTCTTTTCGGTTTCCCTTCAACTTTTTCGATGGGGTCATTGACGTAAACTTTACCAAGTCCAATGGCTGATGTAAGAATGCCGCCTTTCCTGTCTTCACTGATTCCCTCTGAGAAACCAAGGTCGACCGGTACTTTACCCCTGCCGCCCTGGGCGTCGACGACATACAGAGGGCGAAGGAAACCTGTGGTATCTCCGCACAGGTTCCGGCATATCTCCCTCCCTCTACTTATCGGAGTTCTGAAATGGCCTGTCCCTTCTACAAGGTCCGCGTAATAAAGGTAATAAGGTCTTACTCCCATCATACCCAGACCGTGTACAAGGTCTCTCATCGTGTCGGTATCATCGTTCACACCTTTCAGCAGCACGGACTGGTTGCCTATTGGAATCCCTAACTCCCGCAATATCTTTATCGCCTGGTAACTCTGGCCGGTTATTTCATTGGGATGGTTGAAATGCGTATTGATAAAAAACTGCGGTTCTTTAATGGATTTGGGAGTGTGTTTCCTGAATACTTCTATGAGTTCCGTATCTTCGATGATTTTCTGTGGCCAGGTGCATGGAACCCTGGTGCCGATACGCATGATTTCCAAGTGGTCGATTTTTTTCAAAGTCGACAGTATTTCATCGAGTTTGCCGTTTGATATCAGCAGCGGATCGCCGCCGGATATCAGTACATCCCTGATATCTTCATGAGATGCGATGTATTCTATTCCCTTTTTTATTTCCTCCATCGACGGATTTCTCCTGTCGTCGCCCACTTTTCGTTTCCGGGTGCAGAAGCGGCAGTACATGGCACACTCGTTGGAAACGTACAGCAGTACCCGGTCAGGGTATCTGTGAATGATAGTTCGCGGACCACCGAGCGGAATATCACCTTCTTCATCAAGGGGATCTTCCGAGAGGTCCATGTAATGCTCCAGTTCATCGACATCCGGTATTGCCTGGTTCCAGATACCATCATTCATTTTTTCGATCAGGCCGAGGTAATACGAATTCACCCTCATCGGATATTTCGCGATGACATCTCTTAACCTGGCATCGACCTTTACTTTTCTCCCGGCAAGCCATTTCTCCAGGTCTTCGTAAGATTTAATACTGTTTCTCAAAATATCTTTATACGCCATCTATCTCTCTCCCTGAAGTATACAGGCACTATAAAACAAATCGTTTACCAAGACAAGTTATGGGCTGCCGTTAATAGAGAGATTTAATAAATTTGAACCGGAGGAAAGAAAAATCACGAATACTCATTCATAGCAGCCCCCTGTGCTCGTGATCACTATACTACTCTATCCTTCAACAGAACACCCATAAAAAAACTCCTTCATCAGATACTGCGGCTTCTTGAACCAGCCATCAGAACAGACAAGGAAATGACTACGGTTACTGAGTGTGGTTCAGGAGGGAATGGTAAGTCAACAGAGTACCACATGGTGTAAACTATACTCGTTTCTATTCTGCAGATTATATAGCAGACATAACACCGTTATACATAGTCTGTAGGAATTTTAAGACTAGCAATGAATTTCTAATAA
>CAZBQL010000012.1:0-5382 GCA_964493985.1 uncultured Dehalococcoidales bacterium | reverse complement strand
ACACCGTTATACATAGTCTGTAGGAATTTTAAGACTAGCAATGAATTTCTAATAAATAAAGATATAGTCCGTCATACAGAACGTTAAAAGAAAAATTAGTGAGAAATAAAACGACTCCTCGATTGGGACTCGAACAAAGAACCTAGCGGTTAACAACCACCCATTTTACTGTTGAGTTAATAAAAATAACTATTTATTGCTAAGATCAGTGTTTTTTTACCTTCAGGATCAGTAACATCCCTGCAAGGAAACCGGAAAAGCAGATAAGCAGCATTACCTGGTAGCCGAGTCCCGACTCTATGTTGTTAAAGAAGTCGATAACCGGTCCGACCAGGCGTGCCAGGGCAGATCCTCCTGCCAGGGCAATGTTCGTCACCCCAAGGTACCTGCCTTCTTCTCCCCTCGCAGTCAGGTCCGTGGCGAGTGCCCAGGTGCTGCTGAGCATGATCCCGTTTGCCATCCCGATAACGGCTCCTGAAAGGAGCAAGGGTACGTAGCTGTGGGAAAAATACAGGCATACTATTCCGAGAGCGCCGACCAGGCCGGAGGAAATCACGACCGGTCTGCGCCCGATCCTGTCCGTCAGCCATCCTGCCGGGTAGACCATCGCCAGTATACTTACACCCACAACGACCATCAGGTCGCCTGCTACTTCTGTCGGATTTTCTATCCTGATATAGTCCATGAGGTAATACAGGGTAAATATCTGTAATATAACGCCGGGTATTCCCAGGACACTACGGGATGCCAGGAACCAGCCGAAATCTCTATGTTTCAGATCGATTTTAAAGCTTTTAAAAAGGGAAGAGGTACTTGTAGGACTCTCGGAAACTGGTTTCTCTTTCACCTTGAGCAGCGTGAACAGCCCGGTAACCAGAAAGACCGCGGCCAGTACTCCCTGCGTTATCCATAACCAGGAAACACTTGCGAATTCCTCGTACTGCCCCATCAGGTAAGCCGCCAGTCGCATCAAGGCGATTCCGCCCAGTATCTCCACTATATTTTTCACTCCCGACGCCCGTCCCCGCTTATCCGGTGGCACGAGTTCGGGAATGAAAGCCTGGTAAGGGGCCTGGGCTGTGTTGGAACTGACCTGGAGCACGCAGTACACGAAGAAAAACAGGGGCAAGCTGCCAGCCAGCGCTATTCCGGGTAGAAACAAGAGCACCAGTAAGACCCCCGCCAGGATATAAGGACGGCGCCTTCCCCAGTTGATACGGCAACGGTCACTGACAGCTCCGATGACCGGCTGGGTAATCATTGCCAGGACAAGTCCCGCAAATGTGATCAAGCCGAGATAGGAGTTTTTCTGTGATTCTTCAAGGAAGTCCAGGAGCCTGACAGGCAGGATGATGCTGTTCATGCTGCCTGCCAGGCCGGAGAGGGCAAAACCCAGGACAGTTATCTTGAGATAGTCTAACCGACCAAACGTATTGCTTTTTGCATCCATAACAGGCTTATGTAACCACAGTTCGCGTTTATAGTCTACTAGTACTCAGTTGCGGCAATTACTATCATTATTCCGTTCGCCCCCGTATCGAGTACGGGGCAAGCTCTGAGCTTGTCCAAGGGCGTCGTTGTGGTTCGACAGGCTCACCACGAACGGCTTGATTATCTTATTTTTCTGTGCAACCAGGTGGTTATTACCGGTTATGGCGAGTAAATTTCCTGATTATATCGTCAAAGCCAGTCTATAGGACCCGTGTATGTTACCGATGAATTGAACCTGGACTGCCCTGGCATCGCCGGTGAGATAAAGTTCAGGGACTTTTCCCTCCAGTTCCCTGTAGAGTTTATCATCGGACTCGTAATTCGCGGTGATAATCGTATCGGCTTCCAGAAGTTCTTCTTTTCCGTCTTTGATTATCACCAGCCCTTTCCCGGTAATTTCCTTATACTGGCATTCCAGGACGACTCTCACACCAAGCCTTCTCAGTTCTTCCACGGTGGTGTAATGATGGTATTCAATATCGCCTACTCGGTCCCTGGTCGTTACTATCGTTACCTGTCTCCCGACCGGTGTGTCTGCCATTTCCTTTACCTGCTCCGGTGTATGCTGGGGACTCCAGCGCATGATGTGCATTGCCACATCGTCCCGGACACAGGCCGATCTTGCCACGTAATCGGCCGTAAAGCTGCCAAGACTTCCCAGGTCTTTACGAGTTTCCGCATCGATAACGAGTACTTTATTACCGGTATCTACCTTTTCAAGCAGGACATCTTCGGCAAATACCACGTTCGGATGCTTTTCGATTCCGGGAATTTCGGGCAACACCGGACGGCAGCCGGTAGCCACGACAACCGTGTCAGGTCTTTCTTTTTCAACCAGTGCAGGAGTAACTTCCGTCTCGCACTTTACGTCTACACCGAGTTTTTTTATTTGCTTTGAAAGGTATATTCTGAGTAAGTCCATGTCCTTCCGGAACGGCGGCAGACTCTGGATGTATATTTTCCTCCCGAGTTCTTTTTCTTTTTCATACAGGGTGACGCTATGTCCTCTCAGCGCAAGTGCTCGCGCCGCTTCCATTCCGGCCATACCGCCGCCTGCGACCATTACTTTCTTTGTTGTTTTCGCTTCGGTCATTTTCAGTGTTTTTGTCAGTTCCGCTGATTTATAGAAAGGCGATTGAGGATTCACCGCGCAGGTATGGCTCCTGAGACACCATGCGCAGCCTATACAGGGAATAATGTCATCTACGCGTTTATCCCTGGCTTTCTCCGGCCATTCGGGATCTATCATTAATTGCCGGCAGATACTGACAATATCACAGTCTCCGTTCCTGATCAGGGATGCCGCCAGCCACGGGTTCTGGATCCTGCAGGCGTTCATGATAGTGACATTGCTGTAAGGTGTTCCCAGTGAAGCCAGAAAACTTTTTACCGCCCGTGCATTATGTCCGTATAGACCGGTCGGGGCAACCATCTGAAGCTGGGGAAGCTGTGTCGAAAATCCTGCCTGGACAACATCGATTGCATCTATACCCGCTTCTGCATACTCTTTCGCTACCTGTTTCGCGTAGTCAATATCATATCCGGCAGCGTAATACTCAACGGCTGTCATTCTGATAAACACCGGGAAATCCGTTCCGCAGACTGCCTTGGTCTTCCTGATGCATTCGGTCGGGAAACGTACCCTTTCTTTAAGTCCTTCGCTGAAACCAGGAGCGCCGGGATTTCTGACCGGTGATACCAGCGAAGCAACGAGACTCTCCCTCGTTCCCGCTATCTCTATTCCGTCGGCTCCGGCTTGTTTAGCCCTTACCGCGGCGTTAACGAAATTCTGTATTTCTTCTTCCAGCTTGTCCGGAGTCATTCCGATCTTATCCCAGGACGGGACAATGAGCGCCATCTTGCCTTCGCTCCGGAAAGCCCTGTGCTGTGGGCGCCAGTCAGCGTAAGAAGATAGTTGAGGTACGACTTTCGCACCCCATTTGTGACAGGCGTCGATCAACCTTGCCCATCCCGGAATAGCATCGTCACTCCAGATACCTTTTGTAGGTCTCCTTTCACCACCGGCGGCAGCCTGCACCGCTCCTTTTGAACCCGGCGTGACATCAACTTCTCCAATCACGATAAGACCGGCGCCACCTTTCGCCACTGCTTCGTGAAAAAGAATATGGGTCTCGTGCATATCAGGCCAGACATTTTCCGGAGGAAGCACCTGTACAGGAGCGAGAGCAATCCTGTTTTTCAGTTCTAATCTTCCAACCTGAACAGGTTCCCACAGTTTATCAAGCATTTCTTCCTGGAAAGGGTGTTCGATATGGTGACCGTCCCTTTGTGCTGATTTCATCTTATTTACTCCGAGCGTATTTACTGGTGTAAAATATTACCATCAATAACATACCGGACCAGTTTTTAGCGGATTCAGCCCAAAACCTGATTCAAGACGATTGTTTCCCGGCCAGAGTACTTTTTACCTCCAGGCATCTATACTGTAGAAAGGGTCCATGCCGAGGTGAATATGAGAACTCAGTTGATGACTTACCTCTTCATCTCCGCCACCGACGACGATGCAAAAGTGATATGGAGATTCCGCCGCCGGTACCATGTAATCGTCCGGGAGTTCTTTCCAGTGTTTACCCGAGATAGGTTCGATTCCCAGCCAGCCGTTCGTGCTGAGGTCCACCCACGAGTAATGCCTGAATTTACCCAATGGCACAAAACTTTGCTTATAAAGCCATTCGTACACTTCGTCTTTCGACTTGAAACCGTATTCGTAAAGATGCCTGGCCATCTCAGGATTCATGATAATCGTCTTTGCGCCTTCCCTGCCTGCCCAGAATTCATCCGTAAGGTATTCCAGCCAGTTGTGCGGTCCGGGGATACCCTTAACACCAAGTTTTCTCGCCATACCGCCGTGTCCGCTCTTCTGGAATGCCCGGTATCCTCCGGGTGAGAACTGGACACCCCTGATGCCGTCATTGACATGAGGAACGATCATGATAACGCTTTCATCTTTTCCATAGCCGTTTTCCTGGTTCAGTCCCTCCCATCCTGGTGGCAGACCGTCGGCGTTTTCGGCACAGCAGCGGCTGCCCTCGAAGGGGCTGCCGATACTGGTCATGCGGTTGACACCGGGAATAGCGCCACCAAGGTTGCGGGCCATAATTTCATAGGCACGGCCAATGGTTGAGTTAGCTACGTTACCGGGACCCAGCATGCCACACCCACTGCTCATACCAACTTCTTTCGCGTATGGACCGCTTACGCACATCCACTGGCCGAATGTGTGAGTGCTGGCGATGTATGTCCCCGATTCAGCGATAGCCAGTACGGCAGGGAGATATTCCGGTTTACAGCCTGCCATTACGGCACAGGCAGCAACCTTTTCTACCGTGGCTATCCAGTTCATGGGGTGCATCAGGGCAGGTGTGCCCGGTTCATAGAGTTTACCGTCCCATCTTCTGCGTTCTTTCTGGAAGGTGATAATTTCATCTGGTTTGTGGCTGGTACCTTTCAGCATCTCAGCCACTCTTTCTTCGGTGGGAATCCTGACGGGAAGGCCGTCCGTGAACCTGGCTATCGGAGCATTAACCGGATGGGGAATATATTCGGTCTGATGAAAAAACTCCTCGGCTTCATCCATCGTCCCTTCGAATATAATCCTGTCATCAGATGAAGGTACCCATGTCCCGCTTTCTTTTTCCTTTTCGGTCAGTGGAACGGTCAGGGCTTCCATCATTTTATCCATCCAGGTATCGACGTCCTCAGGTCCGGGAAGTATGCGTGATGCATGGATATAACGGGCATTCGGAATTCCGGCTCTCAGCGCAGTCTGCTTCACCATGTTGAACTGGTCTTCGAAGTCGATGAGTACCGTCGGAATACCTGCTTTTTCAAGTTTTGCTATGTAGGGCAACTGCTCCCATACCGCGTTAC
>CAZBQL010000011.1:0-47848 GCA_964493985.1 uncultured Dehalococcoidales bacterium | reverse complement strand
GTCTTCGCAACAATTGGGTTCATCCGCTGCTTTTCGAGTTGCCGGTACAGGTCCCCGGCTGCTGTAAGGTTCGGTACGACCGTAAACAGTACCGGACCTGAACCTGCCAGGTGTACTTTCTCCGCACCCAGCTTGATAAAATGCTCTTTGAACACATCCAGTCCGGGAAATACATCATAGGCCACATTTTCAAATGTGTTGAATAGCGGAGGTGTCTCACTGCCGGTTTTCAATGCCTCGACGAATCTCCGGGTTATATCGCCATCAGTGAAGTGGTTCGTGGTAAGGCTTTCGAACAATCGTCCGGTCTTTCCCGGTAAAATATCAATTGATGGAACGGCCAGTACCAGGTACATTTCCGGCATCGAAGGTAAAGGGGTAACGATCTCTCCCCTTCCTTCGACTAGTGCTGTCCCTCCATAAAGAAAAAAAGGGGCATCCGAACCTAGTTGTTCGGCAATCCTGCGAAGCTCCTCAACCGACAGGTCTGTTTCACAGGACCGGTTCAGACCACGCAGGACGGTCGCGGCATCGCTGCTGTCACCGCCAAGTCCCGCCATTATGGGGATGTTCTTCTCAACAGTGATTGAAACACCTCTGGTAAAACCGGTAGTTTCTCGAAAGAGAGAAACAGCCTTCGATACAAGACTCTTTTCCGCGTCCCATTCTTTTGTTGCCGATTGAAAGGAGATATCTTCTCCTTCATCGATTGTAATGATATCGCACAGGTCGATGGTCTGCATGACGCTTCTAATCTCGTGGTAGCCGTCGTTACGCTTCCACAGTACTTCGAGTGTCAGATTGATCTTTGCCGGCGCTTTGAGAGTCAGCTTCATGATCATTTTCCCTCTTCGTATACACGCCACAGGTGTGCCCACTCTTCGAGCGACAGGGTTTCAGCCCGTCGCCTGGCAGTTATTCCGGCATGATCCAGTAATTCCTGCACATCACTTTTCGATATTCCGAGGCCGTTGGAAAGCGAATTTACCAGTTGCTTTCGTGCCGTGCTGAAACCGGCTTTTACAAACGAGAAAAACTTCCCTGTATCCGTTATATCTATCGGCGATATCCTATGTGGTACGATTTTCAACAGCGCCGAGTCCACCGCCGGTTCGGGGTAAAAGCACTCTGCAGGAACATTCTTAACGATCTCAGCCTGCCCGTACAACTGTATTCCAAGGCTGAGCAGACTCATCTTACCCGGGCGCGCTGCAATCTCCTCTGCAACTTCTTTCTGCACCATCACCACCATCATCTCAGGTTTAAGGTCCGATTCGAGAAAATGTCGCAGGACAGGAGAAGTAATATAGTAAGGAAGATTGGCAACCACTTTAAAACCGGAAGAAATAATACCTGCTTCGGTAAATAGTCCCGGGAGAGATATCTTTAAGATATCTCCGTTTATTACGGTGAGATTATGATATTCGGAAAGTCTCCGATTCAGCTTTATTGCCAGCCTGTTGTCGATTTCTACTGCGATAACTCTACCTGCCCGGCGGCAAAGTTCTTCCGTAAGAACGCCAAGTCCGGGACCTATTTCTACAATTATATCCCTGCCGGTCAGTTCAGCCGTGGAGAGTATGAGTTCGAGAATTTCCTCGTCGATAAGAAAATGCTGGCCAAGGTTCTTCTTTATCCGAATGCCAGATCTGCGCAACAGCGCGGTCGTTCGCTCAATTAGTGAATTTTTATGATTCTGTTTGTCCGAAGACTTCACATTCTCACCAGACGGCTCAATTTTTACGCGAGGAGTCTCCTGATACCAGGGACAGCATTATCCGCCGCTTCTTCTCCCGCCTTTACACATTCGTCAACTTTGTGGAAGTCGGACAGTTTAAACCTTCCAACATCAGGTACGATAACAATATCGGCTCCCTCCAGGCTTTCTTTGATCAAATGGCTGTTCATGATACTTATCGTGTGCATTACTACTTCAAAAATACCAGGCTCAGAATCACTCTTATTTCTCGTTTCCGGCATGACGTTCACGGCAATAACGATGTCCGCCCCCATATTCCTGACAACATCGACCGGCACGGGATCGACAAGGCCGCCATCGACCAGGTATTTGTTTTCCCTTTTCATTACAGCCAGGATTACGGGAAGAGAGATACTCGCCCTGACCGCGGTCCATACAAGACCTTTATCCATAATGACAGCTTTACCGGTATCGATATCCGTTGCCATACATTTGAACGGCAATTTCAGATCCGTGAATTCCGCTCCCGCATAGAATTGGGCCAGTTTATCATCAAGTTTCTTGCCTTTTACTAATCCGGTTCTTGGTAAACTCACATCGACCAGGTAGCTCAAACGGTGAGTGCCCATATCCCTGGCAATCTCCAGTATTTCGTCGGCTTTCATCCCCTGTGCATACAATGCTCCGACGATGGCTCCGATACTTGTTCCCGTGATCATATCCACCGGTATTCCGTCACGTTCAAGCACCCGGAGAACGCCGATATGCGCCAGCCCCCTGGCCGCACCGCCTCCAAGAGCGAGACCTATCTTTTTCCTGTTCGAGCGAGTATTCTCTAACCCCATAACTCTTCGATATCTTTCTCTGCCTGTTCTTTGACATCGGTAACATCGGCAGCCAGGTCTTTATAAGACTCAGCCGAGCCATAATCACGAGTGCGAACAACTACCGGCATCGGAACGGCATGACCGAATATAAGCGCCTGCTGCTTTGATTCCAGCTTGGAAAGGACGGACTTAAGTTCACTCCTGCCCGATACCCCGGATAGTACGTTATCGATATCACGCTCGTTATCCAGCAGGCAGGTAATTTTTGTTCCTATCTGGGACATCACTTCTTCATCTATTCCGCTTGGACGCTGGTCGATGACCAGTAGAGTCACGTTGTATTTACGCATTTCACGGGCAATATTCCCGAATATCGTCTGGCCTGCCAGTCCCGGATTCAGAAAACGGTGCGCTTCTTCTATAGTGATAACCAGCGGATGAGGTGGAGAGCTGTCCTCGGCAATCGCCCTCTCCATTCGTTCCCGGTACTGCGAATGTATTCTACGCGTAAGCAAGTTCGCTACAAGGATATACGCGGTAATATCCGTAAACCTGCCGAATTCGAGAATGACATTTATATCTCTATCGAGATATTCGATTATCCTCCGGACTGCGTTCTCGGTCGAACGCGAGGTAAGAAACGGCAGGCGGGAAATGGTCGCCAGACCCCGTTTCAGGTTACCCAGTGTCCCTTCGTGAATACTCAGACCTTCCGGCAGAGACTCGGCATCCTCAATATCCAGCGTGCTCTGAAGCCAGTTTTTACCGAACCTGCGGTAAAGCTGGTATACCGCTTCGACAGCCAGTTCGGTGAGATTAAGCGTTTGACGCAGCAGAGATATATCTTCCGGTTCTATCTCGTCATACCCTATCCTGACCACAAAATCGGTACTTACCTGCCTTCGCTTCGAATTCTCTTCGTCAAGGGTAAACACCGCCACCTTATCGGGGAAGAGTTGTTTCAGGGCTTTCACTTTATGGCCTGATTCACTTCGACTTTCCCAGCCGTATTCGCTGTGCATATCGAAGACGAGATTTACCGCCGCCGATTTCTGTAGCATACCGATAAGCAGCAGACGGGTCAGGAACGTTTTGCCCGTACCGCTTTTACCAAAAATACCGTTCGATCTCTTTACCAGTTCAGGCAGGTCCAGGCATATCTTGGTCTCCATATCAAGAGGAGTGCCGATATAGAACTTCCGCGCGTCTTCGCCGCCGAACACTGTCTCCACGTCCTGCTGTGAAGACGACCTGACCGTGGAAAAATGCCCCGGTACCGTCTTGACCGGCTGGGGACCTTCTATCAGCGCGGCATCGTCTCCGCCGATGGTCAGCATAGGCAGCACATGCAGCCTCCCGTACGTGCTCGTGCCGGTAAGGACTTCAGCCATAAACGGATCGGATATATCCGGAGGAGCCTGTACTATCCTTTGGTCGGTAACCTCGAGGCTGATGTCGGTAATCATACCAAAAAAACGCCTCCTTTCGCCTTCGATAGTTACATACCGCCCTACCGCCATATCTTCGATAGAGACCGAACTATCAAGTCGCACATCGACGCCCCGTGTCAGCGAACCCGATACGACTATACCCAGCTTATCGGTATTAACTTCTGCCATAGCTCTTTCCTCCGGGAGTAATTATCCCTTTCCTATATACCACCGGTACCGGCATACCTGTCTTTCACCTCTCCGGTACATTTCCAGGTCTTCCGGCAGATCGATTATTTCAACGAACTCGCAACCAAGTATTTCTAATGTGCGGCGAGAAGGATAATTATCGGGATTACAGGTAATCCACAGCGTATCTAGTCCATGGTTCAGAGCTACCTGCTTTACCAGACGGCAGGCTTTCGCCGCGTAATGATGACCGCGGTATTTTTCCTCTATCCCGTAGCCTATATGTCCGATATACCTTATGATACGTTCGGTATTCCCGATGCGTAAATTCAACCGTCCCACCGGTCTTTTGTTCTCGGAAAGGCATATCGTGAATTTATATCCGGGAATGTACCCTCGTTCGATATCCGCAGGTATCCTGTCTTTAACAATCACCTCTATCTCACTATCGGTGAATGGTTCATAATCAAGAAACTCAAATGCTGCCATTTATATCCAGGTACCTATTCTTACTTTATCTTGGATAATACCGACTTCAGGCGGTTGAAATCCGTTCCCAATAACGTAGCCAGTTCCTTACCTGCCGACACCAGGAACCTTTGCGGTTCATCATAGACCCGACTCATTCGACGTAATGAAGCGGCAATTACCTCCTCCACAGGGACAGGCAGACCAGAATTGATAATAATATTCAGGAAATCGAACGAGCCACTGAATTCCTTTATCTCTTCATCTCCGCACTCGTAGACAAAGCTGTGAATTTTTACCGGTCGCGGCGGTAGATAATGAAATACAGAGTCACCCTCCCGAAAACCTGCAACCAGTGCGTTAAACTCTGTACGAAACAGTTTCAGAAGCTGGGGACTTGACTGGTATATTCCTTCCTCGCTGGACTCATCTTTTCCTCGGGCTATCGGTCGTCTTCCCGGCTCGATGCTGCTTGTCGTTGCATTGTATACTATCGCGTATTGTTTAATAGATTCATCGCCTGCCTTCACCAACCCCCCCAGTGGCGGTGACTGGTACAATTCATAACACTGGGCTGTAAACTCAGCGGTACCTGTTTCTATAACTTCTCCGACCCTGTTTTCTTGTTCAGGCATAATAACACCCGTCTGTGAAATTCTAATATCTAAACTCTAAATTCTAAACAATATCGAATTTCAAATATATTAAAAAGTATCCCTTATTTCGTTTTCTCTACAATAGCTCCAAATATTTTCATCAGTTCGGTAGCTTCATTTATTAAAACTTGTCTTTCTTTATCAATGCCGTCTTCACTTATATCGATAAGTTTAAGCCAGTATACGCTTTCCTTGGATTCTTTCCTGCAAATTTTGATTCGCATGGCGAAGTCCTTTTTACTTAAAGCTTCATTAGCCTCGATATAGTTCGCTCCTACAGAACCGGAAGATCTTACTAACTGCTTAATAACCTCAGTATTAGGTATTGACTTTTTCACCAGATTAGTCAAACCAATCACACTTTTTGCGAATTTATAGGTTCGCTCTTCCAGATCATATTTCCTACTGTTTTCCTTTGTCATAATAAATGAATGTCAGCCAATTCTCTATCAATCATGAAAAATTCATTTAGACATTTTTTATTTGATATTTAGATTTGTTTAGAGTTTAGTAATTAGTATTTAGTATTTCATTGATGTGTTACCTTCATCCCGGTCGGACATACTCTGAGACAGCTTCCTACAAAACCGCAGCCGAATCCCGGTGCTTGTTCACCGACTCCGATACATTTGCTCAACTCATTCCTGGTCGGGATATCGATAAACACACTATCCACGTCCACGCCTTCCCGCATCTGTAAAGCCCCATGAGTACATCTCTGGAAGCACTTCGGACCGTCTTTCCCGCCGCAGGCCCCACGCATGCAGACCTTTTCAGTCAAAAGAGGATCGGGTTCAAGTTCAGCCCGGGTAATAACCGAGACAAACCTCTGGCGCGGACCGAACTGTGGAGTAAGCACTAACCCGCTGAAGCCGAATTCCCCAAGTCCTGCGCGTGTTGCGGCGTGCCGTTGGGAGAAAAATCCTATCGTCGACGCCATCACAGTCCGGCCCAGCCCCGTATTAAAGGTATTGGGAGTTGGTAACGACCTTAAATTCCAGCCTGTCTCCAGCTTATTTGCCAGCTTGACTGCCAGCGTGTTCAGCAGTATATCCTGGGCAAAATGCCCCATCTGCATATAGAAATCATTTGAAATCGATGCTATCAATTTATCTCGTGGTATATCCACCATCTTTTCACCGTAATCCTCGCAGTCCACGACCGGGTCCGGTATCCTGATTGCGGCGACGATCACCGATTTAGCCAGGGGTAAAAGCTCAAGGGGTCCATGCCCCGGCGGCGCTCCTTCAAATCGGTCTACCGATGCTATCCCGACCATGTCGGCACCAAGTTCCCTGGTCATGTCTTTTACGAGTTTACTGGTCAGCTCTGCCATTTTTACCTCTCCAATTTATCTTTCCAATTATTATATAAGATTTTCGCCTGAGTCCTTACTTCCACCAATATAGTATGCTTCCTCAACGGTAAGCACCACTACCGCCTTGGGTTTGAAAGGCGCTTTCCTTTCTTCCATGCCGCGAGCTATCTCATCATAATATTCTCCGGACGTTTCTATACGGGTCTTTCCTTTGAGTTGATATCCGTAATGATCGTCTCTACTCCAGTATGAGACCGCCGCCACCGGATTTTCCTCGAGATTCCGGCGTGTTTTCAGCATGAAGTTATCTGCAAGTATCACTTCATCATCTTTGATTCTTACCATCCCGATAGGCACTCCGTTCGGCTTTCCGTCTTTACTTGATGTCGCGAGAATGTAAACCATGGTTTGCGTCGCGATATCTTTCATATCCTGTGTAATTACACCCACACCAACTCTCCTCTTTTCTGTATTAAATATCTCTTTTCGAGATTACAGGCAATTCCCTTATCTTAACACATTCGGGTAGATTATTAATCCTTCAGCAGAGTATTACACATCCTGTTAAACTCCACATATTCCAACCCGTAACCGAGCTTGCCTGAGGCAGCTTATTCGATATAGTAGAGTCATTCGACATGATCCGCGGCGGCCATATCGATATTGCGGTCATGGGAGTAATAGGCTTTTTACACCCACCGGGTGTTCTTGCTCCTGGCTTTCGCCGAGGTAAATGTCTGGATTTTTTCATCAGCCAGCGCAGTTTCAACCAGTTGCCAGAAATTCTCCCTGTCGGCACCCGTCACCACAGCCTGCTCATGGGCTTCGGACAACGCTACCGGGTAGCCATTGCCGCGACGGCACTGGTCCAGTATCAGCGAGTGTGTAAGTGCCAGCAGTTCCCCGTTCTTCGCCACCCATTCCGGTATCTCTACCCTGGCTATCTCTTCATCTACGTTTATATAGTAGAAATAGATCCTGTGTTCACCATATTGCTTTGCGACGACAGATGACTGCGTAATGAATAAAGCCGACCTTTCGCCATCTCCGAGAATTCCGGCGAATAATTCCCTGTCACGGATACCTGAAACGGCATTACACTCCCTGGTCCTGCAGTCCCTGCAGTGCTTATCGGTATCAAGGGGATTATTCGGGCAGAGGGCTACTTTCAAGCTGTTAACCACGTCGGTACCCCTCGGCAGGCTGATATAACTGGCAAGTGCAACCTTTTTATCGCTGTTCAATTCTCTCAGCTTGCTCAGGCAGTCTAAAAAACCTCTGTCCAGAAGTGCTTCCCTGACGTATTCCGGATATGCCGTTTCCAGTCCCCATAGTATGAGTGTTCCGTCAATAAGGGCAACCGTCGAACTGCCTGCCGGTTGTTCAGCCGCAAGTTCGACCAGTCTCCTGCACTCGTCCACACTGCGTTTTATACCCAGCAGTGTGCCCTCGATCGGCTGTTCGCTATTTGTTTCAGGCTGTGATATTACCAGTTCATCTTCGGATGCATAGAGAGTGGGAAGATTGTCAAGGAAAGCATCGGGATTTGTGCCGTAATTGAGAACAATGCTGCCGATGTTGATTAGAAAGCATCGTGCCGCCCGGTGCCGGTCGACATCGATATGAGACCCGTCTGTCGCCATTACCGTAAAATCAGCCGGGAGCGTTGGCGGTCCGAAATGGAGGTCCAGACCGTCTGTAAGATCAGCAACCAGCCAGGTGGTCTTGCTGGCAGTTATCTTTTTCTTCAGGCTGTCAAGATTTTCCGACTGCGCATGCGCCGTTTCCAGGGCATTTCGAAGGTGTTCGTTTCTCTCGCTCAAGCCTTCTTTCAACCTGGTGAGTAATCTTCCCACCTGAGAAGCCACCCTGGTTAGATCAAGCGACATATCTCCTGTACGCTCCGCAATTTACGATTACCCGGTAGATTTTTCTATCCATTGTAAGTAATCGGGATTGCCCTGTTTTATGGGCAGGACCACGACGCATGGGACTTCGTATGAATGAAGGGACTTCACACGGTCGATCACTTTCTCCGCAAGGGAAGCCCTGGTCTTGATAAACGCCGCCACCTCGGCTTCGTCTTCTATACTGCCTTCCCACCGGTATACGGACCTGACCGGAAGAATATTTATGCAGGCGGCCAGTCTCTCTTCAATGAGTGTTCTGCCGATTCCGGCGGCTTCTTCTTCACTTCCCGCTGTGATATAAATTGAACAAAATTCCATCGGGAGTATCCCTCGTTATCTCAGGATGCCTTTTACGATAACGTCCACCGCTCTGTCCTCGTCCAGACCTCTCGCCATCAGTGTCTCTACCTGTCTCCTGTCGACACTACCTATCGCCGCCTCGTGAGTTACCTTGGCAGATTCGTCCGTTACCGAAACTATGGGTATTGCGATAGCTTCTGCTTCCCTGCCATTAACCAGTTCGATACAGTCGACATGTCCCCGCGAGTGAGGGGCATTCCCGAAGGTCTCACCTCGCACTTCAGCTTTAGCCCGGTCGCTTAAAACAATCCGGCTTTTCGCCAGCCCTCTGGCTCCGGCACCGTTCAGGTGAATTTTTTCTAGTATCTTGATGTTATCATCACCTTTTCCGTACGCTTTGACAATAAGCTCCGCTACGCTGTCTTCCTGGCAAAATACCTCGAAATCATAGTCCAGCATCCCGACACGACCTTCATTCAGGGCAAAGGTACTCATCCAGATACCGCCTCTGGCAATATTGATTTTGCCCTTCGGGATAACCTTAATGCCGCCATATTCACCGTGATAGTGAGTTTCTCTATATTCGAATTTTGCATTCTCCCCTATCTCTATATCGGCATCCATCTTGTGGACCACCTTCTCGGCGTTAGGGAATATACAATGGGCGACCGCACTCACATCACTGTTTTTCCGTGCTTCCAGTTTAAAGATAATCTCCTGAAGTCCCTCTTCAGGGAGAATCCCGAAGCATAGGTGGACCGGCTTCTCTATTTTGACTCCTTCTTCAACGATCAGGTGGATATTAACACCATTCTCGGTTTCGATAGTATTTACTATAAGACCTTCGACACTATCTGAACTCAGGACTTTATTTTCGTGAATTACCAGCTTGGCCACTTTCGCGTCTGAGAGGGATTCTCTGTCACCTCCGGCGTTTTCGTAGGCCTTCACCATTCCCCTGTATTCTTCTTCTATCGAGCGACTAACCACCGGTCTTACCTCTCTCTAGTTCCCTTTTAAGGTCTTCGTATATGTCCGGCTCATTGATATGCGCGCAACTCTGGCAGTTTTCCTTGAACCACGCACTCATTTCCGCAGGAGGACCTGTCCTGAGTATAGAGCCGGCGCACAGCACAGAAACCCTGTCAGCTATCTCGACCATTTCCTCGCTGTGAGTGATCATTAATATCGATGAACCTTGTTTTTTTAACTCCAGCATACCGTCCAGAAGAATAGGTATTGAAACAATATCGATACCCGAATCCGGTTCGTCAAGGATTGCCAGCTTTGGCTGCATCGCTATTATCGACGCCAGTTCTATCCTTTTTCTCTCGCCGCCGCTTAGCGTTCCGTCAATATCCCTGGCTATATAGCGTTCCGGGTCCATACCTACTGCTTCCAGGCACTCGTTGATACGCCTGATACCGGGATTTTTCCCACTAAGGCTGAGGTAGTCCCTTACCGTGAGTCCTTCTATCCTTGCTGGTTCCTGCCAGGCAAGGCTGATTCCATGCTGTGCTCTCTCTGAGACCGACATATCACCTATATCCTGTCCTTCGAACAATATCTTCCCGCTCGTCGCCTTGTAACCGTTCACTCCCATTATCACGTAGGCAAGCGAGGTTTTACCGGTACCATTTTCACCGAGCACACCATGAATCTCCCCGCGTTTCACATGCAGGTCCAGTCCATTGATTATAGGTTTCCCGTCCAGTTCAAGGTAGAGATTATCAACCTGAAGCACAGATTTACCTCCAATGATTGTCTTTGAAAACAACACTTATGCAGCGTAATATCGACTTCTACACTACCAGTATAATGAAACGGACTTCGCAACTCAAGCAGCCCGTCATTCGGCTGGTGTATCACACCGGATTAAACATGATTGAAAAGTAATGGCAGTCGACTTTCCCGCAGCCGCTCACAAGGACTCTACGACTACCCCTCGATACGTGAACTGGTAAATTCGGTGAACAGCTATGTCCTGATTTAACCGAGGACTTCATTCGGGATGCTGTCCCAGGCAGCCCTTTCCCGTTCGTATGGAGTACGTTCGACATGAGATTTGGCACTGAGCACCATCATGTCTCTTTCCTTTCCGTAACGCGGCCATTTGCCAAATCCAGGGCAGCTCGGATCACCGGTCTTAGCAAAAGCGATCCAGGCATCCTGCATGTGACCGGCCAGCGTCCAGGCTTCGGGGGTACATCCATGGAACTCCTCGTTCAGGTTGCCGAAAATAAATCCGACATCCAGGGCGTGACAGGCGCCAAAATCCGGAGCTGCCGATTTCCAGTTGAAGACATATCCAAAACCAGGTCTACCCAGCTTTTCCTGAATTTCGCATAGCCGGATATTCGGCATACGGAAATGCTGGTCTCCCTGGATAGCTGTAAATATCTCGAACGGAGTCACCGGAAGGTCACGTGTCGTCAGGGCGGTGCGGTATTTTTCGATGAGATTTTGGAGATATTCCTCCGGTACAAGATGTTTAAGACGATTTACCATACTTTCCTCATCCATGTTCAATACATCCGGGCCCATTATCATGGCGAACAGCTTTGCTTCTTCAAGATTGGAGCCGGCCAGTACGGTAACATCGATTGCCGAACCCTTCTCGATAACATTGAGGGGAACATCGGGTAATATTTCACCATCACGTACCGGCCCAAATCCTCCTGCAGCCATCCCAAGCTCAGTATGAGTTTGAATCAATCTTTCTGCAGAAAGAGACCTGAGTTTATCGGCATCGGTATTCGAAATGCCGAGTGCTCTGATATAGATTTCAGCCGCCTGGTTGGCTTTATCAACGCTCTGAGACTTGCTGGCGCCACTCTGTAATATAGCTTTCTGGAAAAGACCTTTCGATCCCGGCATGGCAAGCAGTGCACCGATGCTCTCAGCGCCGGCGGATTCACCGAAAACAGTTACGTTATCAGGGTCACCTCCAAAGTTCGAGATATTTTCTTTTACCCACCGTAAAGCGGCTAGCTGATCGAGAAGCGCTTCATTCCCCGTCGACGGTATCAAGCCATTGGTTACATCATACAGGCGAAGGAAACCAAGGACACCGAGTCGGTAGTTAATAGAAACGAGAACCACGCCACCCCGTTTTGGCAACGTGCTACCGGGATTCATGGGAGAAGAGCCGGAACCGTGAGTAAACGCGCCCCCGTGGATCCAGACCATGACAGCTTTTTCTCCATCATCGAAGCCGGGAGTCCAGATATTGAGAAAGAGGCAATCTTCGTCCTGAGGTTCTTCAGACGGTTTTCGTCCCGGTATCGGGGTGGGCATATTACTCTGAGGACATATAGGACCGAAATTTTCAGCCGAACGTACTCCCGACCATGGCTGGACCGGTTGAGGAGGCAACCATCTAAACTCACCGACTGGAGGTGCCGCGTAGGGAACACCTTTGAAAATATATAGCCCCTCTTCAAACACGCCTTTGATTTTGCCCGCTTTAGTTTCCACTATTACGTTATTATGTTCCATGCCTTTTTCCTCTTAACTGTATTCATATATCTCAACAGCAAACAGTGTATACACCCGAACGCGTGCTGTCAAAGGAATCGTGATTAATCATTTTGTATTAGAGAGAAAGCAATAACGTGTTTCCTTTTGGTCTTAATGTAAAAAAGTGACGATCCTCAGTTGAAGTGACTCAACAATTTGCTTTACTGACGTATGTTGATTCTCAGGCTGCAGTCAGAGATATTACACTTGTCGCATTCTCCATCACAGGGTTCAAGATGGATGGTAATGCTGGTACTTTTTAACCTGTCTTCTATATCATGCTCGATGTGGTCCGCCATATTGTGGGCATCTTCGAGACTCATGTTTTTCGGCAGTAACAGATGAAGGTCAACAAAACGCTGGTTTCCTGCTTTTCGAGTGCGCACCTTGTGATAGCCTGCGAGTTGAGTTGTATGCTCCTCTATTGTCGAAACAATTAACTCTTCTTCCTCCTCGGGGAGTCTCCGGTCTATTAATTCACCGAATGATTTCCTTAATATATCGAAGGCCGTTTTCAGTACTATCAAAGCTACACCTATACCAACGATAGGATCCAGTATACTGAAACCGGTAATCCGGATGAGTATCATCGCCACCAGTACGCCAACGGCTGAATATATATCGGCATTTATATTATGGGCTGAAGCTTCCAGTGCCAGTGAATCGGTCAGCTTCGACACTTTCATTAAATGTCTGGACAGGAATATACTGGCTAATACCGATACCAGCATGACAGCAATACCCGCTTCGGACATTTCTATCCCGGTCCCGGATATAATTCTTTCTACAGCCGAATAGATAATCCAGCCGCCGGCGATAAATATTAATAGCGACTGGACAATAGCTGCCATCCCTTCAAGCTTACCATGTCCGAACGGATGCTCTTTGTCGGCGGGTTCATCAGCCATTCTAACGGCGAACACGGTGATTACGACCGCGAACAAATCGAGAAAACTGTCTACCGCCTGGGCAGTAATACTGATACTGCCTGTGAGGAAAGCAACGACGCTCTTCAGGATAACAAGGCTGACGATAACGATAAGAGCAAGTCTGGCTGCTCCTTTTCTCGTTGAAAACATTAGTGATTCCCCTGCTTCACGCGGTATGCTGAGTTATAATTATCTATAACCTAGCTCTGCCGGTTACCCCTCCATGAGACCAGCAGCGAGGGTGCGATGAATAATGAGCTGTACGTACCGGCAATAATACCGACGAGGAGTATCACGGTAAAATTCTGTATCACGGTACCTACGAAGAACATTAAAGCCAGTACTACGAAAAGAGTCGTTAAACTGGTATTAAGAGATCGAGTCAACGTTTCGATGAGACTATTATTGATTACAGTAGTGAAAGGTGACCTGGAGTCGGTCAGTAAATTTTCACGTATCCTGTCAAAAACTACGACGGTGTTGTTCACGCTGTATCCTATTACTGCCAGGATACCGATGACAAATTTCAAGTCTATCTCCCAGCCAAAAAGCCCGCCGAGAACGGCGAAAACACCGAGTGCTACAACCGTATCATGGACCAGGGCTATTATAGCGCAAATACCGTAGTGGAAAGGATGCGGCATTTTTCGGAATGCCCAGGCGATATACAGCAGAATACCAACAGCAGCCACAGCGACAGCTATCGCCGCTGTTCGTGTCGTTTCTGAGGCAACCATTTCATCTACATCATCAAATTCTCTGATGTTTATCGAGCCGAACGTCTGATTTAGACTGTCAGTCAATTCATTCTTTTCAGTAGAGGTCAGTCGTGGTAAACGAATAAGAAAATCATTTTCCCCGACGGTCTGAATTATTACATTCGTATAACCCAGATCAGTCAGTTCGTCCTCTATTTCCTGTTTATCCAACTTTTCGTTAAAGCCGACCGTTAAAACTGAGCCACTGCTGAACTCAACTCCAGCCTTAAGACCGAAAACCGCCAGGAAGATAACACAGGCGACCAATACTACACCTGTAATTATAAAGAACCAATATCTCTTTCCTATGATATCCAATTTACTTCCTTCCAAGATGGGGGCTGAATAATCGAAGCTGGTGTGCCAGCGAGGTACCGACGAACAGCCGGAGAAGCGTCCTGGTGACGATAATCGCCGTAAGCATGCTCGCAATTACACCGATAGCCAGAGTCAACGCAAATCCCTTCACCGGTGCACCGGCGACGATACTGTTACCAAGCCAGAATAAAATAATACATACAATAAGCGTAGTAATATTTCCGTCACGTATTGCGGTCCAGGCACGGCTGAAACCGGCTTCTATAGCCGCTCCCAGCGTACGTCCGGCCCGTAATTCTTCTTTCATACGCTCGAATATCAGTACATTGGCATCGACTGCCATTCCTATCGATAGAATGAATCCTCCGAGTCCGGCTAGAGTCAGTGTAAATCCGGGCCAGAGTTTAAATATAGCCAGTACCAGGATTCCGTAGAATATCAACGCAACACCGGCAAGGAGTCCGGATATGCGGTAGTACAGCGTCATGAACAGGATAACGAGCAGGAGACCGATTATACCGGCTTTAACACTCATTCCGACAAAATCCGCACCGAGTATCGGTGATACGGTCTGTTCATACAGAACTTCGAGTGAGACAGGTAAACGACCATAGTTCAACTGGCTTGAAAGACGTTGAGCATCCTCAACGGATAGTCCCTGGATTACGCCGCTATCAATGATTGTTGACTGAACAGTTGGGGCAATGGGATTCCCGCTCTCACCACGTAACGGCTCATCACCATCAAATATTCCCATTCGTGCCTTAGTCGCCGAGAGTCTGCCGGTAACCTGTTCCGATATCTTGGCGCCTTCTGCATCCCATTCGAATAGAAGTTCGATTCTGCCAAAGCTGTCCCGTGTGAGTGCAGTATTTGTTTTAAAATATCGGCTGGTTAATGCTTTTTCTTCACCATCTATAATAGCCGTTGCAGGTTTCCATTTTTCACCATTCACTATCCACTTAGCAGTTTCATTACCGGTAGCGAGTTCACCGAACTCCAGGATATCGACCCGGGCAAGTCTTTCTTTATCCTGCTCGGAAATATCTGCACCCGGAAGGTCGATCCTGATGCGGTCGTCACCCTGTATCTGTATCAGCGGTTCGGTCACGCCCAGTGGATTTACCCTGTTTTCAAGGACTGCTTTTGCACCTTCAAGAACATCAGACCTTTGGGCTGCTTCAATGGATGATAGATCAGCCTGGTAGACTACGGTTACCCCACCCTGAAGGTCTAGCCCGAACTGGACATTTTTTCCAAATAATGTTCCTTTTTCGATTGGAAAAACCACCGCTAGCGCGAGAGCGAATATGATTAATACAATTACAAAAACCCAGGAGTTTCTTCTTAGCATTCTGTATCTCTGTCTTATTTAAAAGGCAGCCGGTGCTGCCCTTCCTTTCAGTTTATAACATAATCTCCGGTTAAGAAAGCCCCTTCAGGCGATAAGTTTTTTAAGATAAGCTAAGGCCTGTTCTCTATCGGTGATCTCGCCCGATGCTTGTGCTTCTTTCACCGCGTCCAGTAATTCGCCTATCCGGGGACCGGGATTTAGTCCAAAGGATTTCATTATATCATATCCATTGATAATCCTGGGAGGGTTTACTATATTTTCCTTCTCGAAATATTTCTGAAGTAGATATTTTGCCAGTTCGATATGGTGTTGCCAGTCCGTAATATCCAGACCGGGTCCACGCGTCGCCAGGTGATCGGCGAGGTTTAGAAAAAGTATATCCAGACCCGCTTCACCCGTGTCCCGGTAATACCGGTAAACAGCCCGGTTAGAAGGCATTCCTTCCTGGCTAAGCTGCGTCGGCCTCATGTGATGGATAATTTCGGTCTCGATCAGTTTTTTCTCCCGGCTGCTGAACCGCAGCTTTTCCATCCTCTCAATGACCAGCGCGGCTCCTGCCTTACCGTGTCCCAGAAACCTTGTTCTCCCGGTCTCATCTACAGACTTTGTTCCCGGTTTTCCGATATCATGAAGCAGCGCCGACAGTTTGAGTAGCGATTTCCGCGTACTGCCGCTGCTTACTTCCTGGTTTAAGTGTTCGTTAATTTCATAAGACAGGAGACCAGTGCCTGCAATACCTTCATCCATATATTCCCAGACACCTTCTCCCAGGAGAAATTCAAGCGCACTAACCGTAGCAAAAGAGTGTTCCAGGACATCCCAGTGATGTTCCTTAGGCTGCTCCAGTCCGCGGCTTTCTTCCAGTTCGGGAATTATGGCGGTCAACAGTTTCAGTTCATCAAGATATCGCAGAATCTTCCCGGCTTCCCTGAGAGCCAGCAGCCTTAGTAATTCCTCTCTTATACGCTCGCCTGGAACAATCGCTAGTAATTGAGCATCTCTTTTTACCAGTGTTTCCGTGGCCTGCTCGATACTGAAACCAAGTTCTCCGGCGAGTCGTACCGCCCGAAGCAGCCTGACTGGGTCCTCCGTAAAAACCTGGTCGCTTACAGCTCTTATAATCTTTCTATCCAGGTCTCCTCTCCCGTCGAAGGGGTCGATAATCTCGGCGTTTTGAAGACTTTCCGCGAATTGATTTAATTCTACTGCCATAGCGTCTATGGTAAAATCGCGGCGCGCCAGGTCTTTCCCGATAGTCTCTGAAAAGGATGAGAAATCCAGCACACAGGATATTTCGCCAGGAAATTTTCCGTCATCGAAAAGTATTACCCGCGCTACCTTATTTACATCGTCCAGAAGCACATATCTTCCGCCGAGAACTTCCGAAATACCTTCGGCGATCTCGCATGCGTCTCCGGTAACGGTAATGTCTATATCGGCGGTCTCTCTCTCCAGCAGGACGTCGCGAACGAAGCCGCCGACTATGTACGATTCCACATTCCTCGAAAAAAGATTTTCGTTAATCTTCTGTAATATAGAAATTATATCTGGTTGCACTGAACTAAGTTCCATTATGCCATCCAATAATATACCTGTAATAAAGACTATGCAGGTCTGGAAATTTAATCCTCAATTAACCGGTTTTTCTCACACAGGAAAAAAGCCCTGCCTGAATCAGCGGTAAGGTCCTGCCGCCCTTTCTCAAGCGTGTATTCAAAAGTATCCAGGATAGAAAACCCCGCTTCAGACAGGGCAACGGTTATTTCCTCCACGGAATAGCATTTCTCCAGCAGCGTTACATCGGAACGGTACCAGTAATCGGTCAGGCGGAAAATCGTGGCATCGAACCGTGCAACGCGTTTTTCAGGATCATAGCTTTGCGGAAACAGGCAGACATGATCGTCTTCGACAATTCCGTAATACCCCTGCCATTTATCGAGAAAACCCGGCTCCAGGTTCATGTCGAAAATAAACAGACCTTCTTCCAGCAAACATCTATATACATTCTTAAAAACGTATGCCAGTTCCTCTATTGTCATCACATGGTTAAGCGAATCAAAAAACGAAGTAACGAGATCGAATGATGGTGATAAATTGAAGGTACGGGCATCATCACACATAAAGTCCACAACCGGCGCGTTTTCCCTGGCATATTTAAGCATCTCCTCGGAACCATCGATACCGGTTACGTCATATCCCTCTTCGGATAAAAAACGGGCGAGTTGACCGGTACCGCAGCACAGGTCGAGGATGGCAGCACCGGCATGTATCTCAGGAAGTACCAGTTCCCCCAGGACCGCAAGCGCTCCGGGAGTGAACCGGCTGCCCCAGTGCCTGTTGTACATCCAGGCAAAGTCGTCATAATCGGAATATCTGTCTTTACCAGTCATAGTTATCTTGGGTATACCTCAGGACTATCTCGTGAAACTCTAATTTCTAAACTTCAAGAAACCTCTGAACAAATACCAACATTAAAATACAATGTTTTGAAATTTGAGATTTGATATTGTTTAGAGATTAGGAATTAGCATTTAGAATTTATTTTTAGCTTTTTCTTTACCCACTCAATGTCCCTATATAAAGAAGTATATATACTGGCTGGATATTACACAACAACCAGGAAAATTTTCCTTCCATGGTGACATTTTTCCTGAACATTTAACCGGTGACAAAATCGCTGGACACCAACACAGTACAACTTTTCCCTTGTTTTTTTGAAATTTAGATGATATACTTTAACCGATATTTTTCCAGTGGAGGAGGATAATAATTGCTGGATAATTACGGGTACATCGGCTTATACATATTTTTCTCTATCTGTTTCGCCACCCTTATCGTAATTATCCCGCTTATTCTCCGACTCATTAAAATCGTTCCTCACAAACCGAACCCGCTCAAACTTCTCACTTTCGAGTGCGGCATGGAGACCATCGGCAAGACCTGGGTGCGTTTTAATTTCCGTTTCTATTTCTATGCTCTTGTTTTCTTAGCCCTGGACGTCCTGGTAGTATTCCTCTACCCCTGGGCTGCAAATCTTAAAGGTCTGGGGACTACCGGTTTCGTAGCGATACTGGTACTCCTTATAATCGTTATTGTCGGTTACCTTTATGCCTGGAGAAAGAAGGTTCTTGAATGGAAGTAGAGAGATATGGTGAACATATCTATCCGGAAGATGAGATCAACCGGTACGAAGGACAGGCTATCGAGGAGCTCAAGGCCAACAGCCAGATAGCCATTCCGGACCCTGACGAGTGGCTGGATGACGACCTGAAACAGAACATCCTGCTTACCACGGTAGACTGGGTGCTTAATTTTGCCAGGCGGTCTTCACCGTGGGTCTCGCTTTGTTTTCCGGCATGCTGCGCCTTCGAATTTATCTCGGCAATGGGACCGCGTTTCGATATTTCGCGTTTCGGCATGGAAATTCTCCGTGCGTCACCGCGCCAGGCAGACCTTATGATTACTGCCGGAACACTGACTTACAAACATGCGCCGAATATACGGCGAATCTATAACCAGATGCCGGAACCCAAGTGGGTCATCGCAATGGGAGCCTGCGCTGTCAGTGGCGGGATATTCCGCTCGGGATATAATGTCGTCCCCGGATATAACCGTATTATTCCGGTCGATGTCTACATACCCGGATGTCCTCCCCGACCGGAAGGACTGATTCAAGGCATCCAGATGCTCCAGGAGAAAATAGCGAAAACAAAGAACTTTGCGTAGGAAGGCCTGTTAAAAAGGAATGACTGTCGCATTATCAGGAAAAGAAGTAGCTGCCAGACTGGAACAGCAGTTTACTTCGGACATCATTGAATCTAATGATCGCTTTATCCTCGTTAAAAAAGAGGCTATTCATGATATCATCTCGTATCTTAAGACCGACCCCGAGCTTGATTTCAACTTTTTAAACTATGTTACTGCCGTAGATTACCTTGATTATTTTGAAGTGGTCTATCAGCTTACTTCTTTGAAACACAATCACGATATAGTGATAAAAACCCGTTGTTATGGAAGAGAAAACCTGTCGGTCCCCTCGATCGTTGACCTGTATTCGACCGCAAATGTCCAGGAGAGGGAAATTTATGACCTGATGGGTATACGATTTGAAGGGCATCCTAACATGACGCGTATATTCCTCTGGGAAGGATTTGAGGGATATCCGCAGCGTAAGGACTATCTGTAATGGCGATAAGGACCGAACCGTTTGTAATGAATATGGGCCCGGTGCACCCCAGCACTCACGGCGTGTACCGAATGCGCCTGACCCTCGACGGTGAGGTAGTAGTTGACGTGGAACCTGTCATCGGTTACCTCCACCGCGGTATCGAAAAATTAGCCGAACAGCGTACCTGGACGGGAGTCATCCCTCTGACCGACCGGCTGGACTACATTTCGTCAATGAGCAACAACCTCGCTTATTGCCTGGCTGTTGAGAAATTAGCGGGGATCGAGATTCCTGAAAGAGCCGAGTATATCAGAGTTATCATGGCTGAATTGCAGCGTATCTGCAATCACCTTGTAGCGGTCGGCTCGTTTTTTAATGATAACGGCGCCTATTACACGCCTTTCCTCCAGATGTACCGTGAAAGGGAAAAAATAGTCGATCTTTTTGAAATGGTCAGCGGTCAGCGTCTTACCTACAATTACATGAGAATAGGCGGAGTAAGCCAGGACGTTCCCCGTGACTTTGTTCCGGCTGTCGAGAAACTCCTCGAACAACTGCCGCCGGCTTTCGATACGTTCGATAAATTCCTGAAGGATAATGAGATACTCCTGGCCAGGGCTAAAGGGGTCGGTATTCTGTCACCGGAACTGGCAATAGACTACGGTATTACAGGACCGGTACTTCGAGCAAGCGGACTCGCCTGGGACCTGCGAAAAGAAGACCCATACTCGATCTATGACCGTTTTGAATTCGACATTCCAACCTGCGACGAGGGTGACTCATACGACCGTTATCGTATAAGAATGCTGGAGATGCGGCAGAGTCTGCGAATTCTTCAACAGGCCGTTAAACAGTTGCCGGAGGGTCCGGTAAAAGCCGATGTTCCACACTTTTTCCGTCCCCCGGCCGGGGAAGCGTATGGTCGTATTGAATCTCCTAAAGGAGAGTTCGGGTTCTACGTGGTATCCGATGGTTCCATCGCCCCCTACCGGTGTCACATACGGTCTACCAGCCTGATAAACATATCCGTAATACGGGAATTAGTACTGGGATGGAAACTGGCCGATCTTGTAACGATATTCGGCAGTATTGATATTTGCTTAGGCGAGGTTGACAGATAATGGCGATCATCGAACCTGTCATAAATATTCCGGTTATCCTCCAGACCCTGCCGTCTGACTGGCCGGGGAACTTCTGGGGGCACTGGGTATTATTTAGCCTCGTAACAATCATCGTTGTCATCCTGATGGTTATGGGCTTTATTTATATTGCCCGTCGTGAGATTGGAAGAATGCAGTCACGCGTCGGTCCAAACAGGACCGGCCCCTTCGGATTACTGCAGGCGGTAGCGGATGTGCTAAAAGTGCTGTTAAAGGAAGGGATCACACCGGCTGCCGTCGATAAACCGATATACTGGCTGGCACCGATTGTTACTCTTGTACCGGTTTTCGTAGTCTTCGCAGTGATGCCATTCACGAACGGCGGAATGCTGGCTAACCTGAACATCGGTGTTCTTTACGTTGTTGCCATTAGCTCTATTACCACTGTCGGTATGTTTATGGCCGGGTGGGGTTCCAGCAATAAATACTCTCTTATCAGTGCTATGCGCGTCATTGCCTCGGTCGTAAGTTACGAATTCCCCGTACTGATTTCAATAGCCTCGGTAATACTTATTGCCGGTTCGCTTTCCCTGAACGACATAGTAATCGCACAGGATATTCCTTTCATATTATTACAACCCCTTGGTTTCCTGGTTTTCTTCATAGCCGGTCTGGCGGAAATCAGCCGCGCACCTTTCGACCTGCTGGAAGCCGACCAGGAGATCGTTGCAGGCTTCCATCTCGAGTATTCGGGGATAAAATTCGCCCTCTTTTACCTTGTGGAATATGGTGAGGCATTCCTGCTCTCCTGCCTGATAAGCACTATTTTCCTGGCGGGATGGAGAGGTCCTATCCTCCCCGAATGGCTCTGGTTTATTATTAAAGCCCTTATCGTATGGTTCGTAATGGTCTGGCTTTGGGCTACATTACCGCGTGTTCGTATCGACCAGATGATGGCGCTGGCCTGGAAATTCCTCCTTCCGCTTGCTGTGATAAATCTCGTGGTCACCGCAATAGAGGTACTGTCATTGTCGGAAGACATGCTGTGGATAATGATACCGATAAACTTCGCCATGACAGCAGTATTAATACTATTCTGGTCGAAGAAATTCTTCAGGTTAGGATGGGGTAGAGTTGAAGTTTGAACGTTATGGGCTGGGAATAGCGAAAGGCCTGTCGGTAACGCTTGGGTATTTCTTCCGAAGGCCTTCGGTTACGCAGTATCCGGACCAGAGACTGCATGTCTCTCGCCGGACTCGCGGCCAGGAGATGGTATGGGACCGGGAGAAATGCACCGGCTGCTGCACCTGTGCCAAGTCCTGCCCGCAGGGGGTTATCGAGATAGTTACTTCGACTAACTTAAAGAACAATAAGTATGAAGTCGAAAAATACCAGGTAGACACCGGATATTGTATCCAGTGCGGGCTCTGTGTCGAGTCCTGCCCCTATGAAGCCTTATTTTTTAGTACAAACTACGAGTGCGCGAAATACCGGCGCAGTGAATTGATACAGAACAAAGAAGATATGATGCTCGAATCGGGGAATAAACAGCGCAGCGCCTATTTCTATCCTGAACTCGAAGCCGATCTCCCGAGGCAGACACTGCTGATTGAAAGGATAACCGAGGAAGACTAATGGGAATAGATATTGCCTTCTGGATACTGGCCGTGCTCGGTGTGATAGCCGCCCTCGGCGTGATATTCCTTAAAGATGTCTTTCACACGGCGCTTTCCCTTATCTTGTGCCTGCTGACTGTTGCGGGAATCTATATTACTCTCAGTGCCGACTTCCTGGCAGCAGTGCAGATACTGGTATACGTCGGTGGTATATCCATACTGGTAATTCTGGCGATAATGCTTACGCGTGAGGTCCACCGGGGTAACCTGAATAATAAACTGAGGATTCCGGCTTTTATAATAGTTGCGGTTTTCCTGGGAGTGATCCTATATGCCATGCTTAACACCAACTGGGCAGCAACCACGCCTCCGCCGATGGAACCTACCACCGCAACCCTGGCAGACAGACTGCTAGGCAGCAACGGTTTTATCCTGGGTATCGAGATTGCCGCGGCTTTATTACTGGCAGCCGTCCTGGGAGCTATTGTTCTGGTGAGGGAGAAGTAACTGATGTCGATAGGCCTGGAACATTATCTGGTACTTTCGGCGGTATTATTCGCCATCGGGCTGTTCGGTGCATTGACAAAGCGTAACGCCCTGGTCGTCCTGATGTGCGTTGAAATCATGCTGAACTCGGTTAATATAGCCATGGTCGGCTTCTCCAGATTTATCACGCCGACTGAATTAACCGGACAGGTATTTGCCATATTCATAATAGTTGTCGCCGCCGCGGAAGCAGCAGTGGGACTGGCAATAGTGATATCCATATTCCGCAATCGGGATACCGTTGATACTACGGATATCGATCTAATGAAAGGCTAAAGTGATTCCTTAAATAACATGTGGACTGAAATAAAAAAGACAAAAAACCTGATGATAGCCGAGACATGGAAGGATCTCTTCGAAGGTGAAGGTATTCCAACCCTAATACTCCCCGCAGAAGACAAGCCTGTGGGCACGCTTTTTGCAGTCTACCATGTCTACGTGCCTGAAGATAAAAAACATGTAATCGATGAGATTTTGAGGAAGCTGTAATGCCCGAACAGATAGTATGGCTGATATTCCTGTTACCGATATTATCCTTCCTGGTAATATCGCTGTTGATCAGACCATTCGCTCAAAAAGAATCGAAATTCGGCAGTTACATAGCCATCGCGGCTATCGGCACCTCACTGATTTTCTCGCTCTGGACCCTGATTGCAACGCTGGGTGCGGACCATCATGAACTGCAAATGACGCCCATCCAGTGGCTCGTGATAGGCGACTTTAATATAAATATCGGCCTGATGGTCGATTCGCTGACAGCCGTCATGGTCGTGGTCGTGACAACCGTCAGCCTCATGATACAGATTTATTCCCTCGGCTACATGGAGCATTACATAGGCATAAATGACGGCACCTATACCCGCTATTACGCCTGGATGTCCCTTTTCACCGCATCGATGCTCGGTGTGGTGATGGCAGACAGCTTGCTCCTGGTATTCGTATTCTGGGAAATGGTCGGACTTTGTTCTTACCTGCTTATCGGCTTCTGGTACCATCGTCCTTCAGCGGCAAACGCTGCCAAGAAAGCCTTTATAGTCACCAGGCTAGGAGATTTCGGATTCCTCGCCGGTATCCTGCTGATATTCGCAAAGACCGGTACATTTAATATCGAGGAACTCCATGCCCTTGCCGGAGCCGGAGCACTGGCCGGGACCGCCCTTACCTGGGCGGCGATTGGTATATTCTCCGGTGCAGTCGGCAAGTCAGCCCAGTTCCCGCTTCATGTGTGGCTGCCTGACGCTATGGAAGGTCCGACCCCCGTCAGCGCCCTGATTCATTCGGCAACAATGGTTTCGGCCGGTGTTTTCCTGGTGGCACGCACCCTGCCGATATTCGCTCATTCAACTACAGCATTGACCACGGTAGCAATAATCGGTGCGTTTACCGCAATATTCGCTGCGTCTATGGGCCTGGTAGCCACTGATATAAAACGCGTGCTGGCTTATTCCACCATCAGCCAGCTTGGGTATATGATGCTTGGACTTGGCGCCGCCGGTCTGGGAGTCGCCCACGGCGGAGATGTTACGGTAGAACTTGCCAAGGCGGCTACAGCGATCGGTATATTCCACCTGTTTACCCATGCTTTCTTCAAGGCACTCTTGTTCCTTGGCGCCGGCAGCGTAAATCATGCCACGCACACATTCGATATGAGATTGATGGGAGGCCTGCGTAAGGTCATGCCCTGGACGTATTATACCTTCCTTGTCGCTTCATTAAGTTTAGCCGGGATCTGGCCGCTGGCCGGTTTCTGGAGCAAGGATGAAATACTGGCGGTAGCCCTTGAAAACCAGCCGGTATTGTTCGCCCTCGCCTTTATTACCGTGTTTATGACCGCGTTCTATATGTTCCGCGTTATATTCCTTACCTTCCACGGGGAGTACAAGGGAGGTGACCCGGAAGCTCACGGGCAGCCGCATGAGTCACCCTGGGTTATGGTATTGCCGATGGTCGTCCTTGCATCCCTGGCGGTCTTAGCAGGTCTGTGGGCTACCGGCGGTGGATTCGCTGAGTTTATGGGAGAACATCACGCCCACGCTCCCGGTTTCTTCGGCGTGCTGGGACAGGGGCTGCCCTGGCTGTCACTCCTTACTGCCATTGCAGGGATCGTTCTTGCCTGGGCGATGTATGAAAAGAAATGGATATCAGCCGAAAAACTGGGAAGCATGTTCAAACCGCTTTATACGCTGTTCCTGCGCAAGTACTGGATGGACGAACTCTACCAGGACATCATAGTCAAGAAAGCACTGCTTGGCGGACTCTTCGCAGGAATGCAGAAGATGGATACGTACGTCATCGATGGAACGGTGAACAGCATAGCCGAAGGAGCTAGAGCCGAAGGTCAGGCAATCGGCAAGGCACAAACAGGCCAGTTGCAGTTGTATGGTCTCGGTATAGGAATAGGAGTCATAGTAATAATCCTGGTCCTGTTTATCTTTACTTAGAATTATATTTACAAAAAAGGAGCCGGTATAGTTGGACGGTAGTTATCTGACCTGGATAATAGCTCTGCCGATAGCAGGGTCGATACTCATTGCCCTGTTCGGCGGCGGCCGGGAGAAACTGGTCAAGTACCTGGCGCTGACGTTCACTTCTATATCACTACTCCTGGCTATCATCGCGTTCTGCCTGTTCGACAGGTCGGCAGGAGCCGCCGCATTCCAGTTCCAGGATATGGTATCCTGGATACCGGCAATTAACGCCAACTATCACCTCGGGGTTGACGGACTGAGTATGCCCCTGGTACTCCTGACCGCCTTCCTCGGCCTGATGGTCGTCCTGATTTCCTGGAAAGAACACAAGAGGGTTCGCGAGTATTTTGCCTGGCTTCTGCTTCTCGAATCGAGTATCCTGGGAGTCTTCTGCGCACTCGACCTGCTGCTGTTCTTTATCTTCTGGGAGATAGAAATAATACCGATGTACTTCCTGATCTCTGTCTGGGGTTCGGGAAGAAAAGAATACTCTTCTATCAAATACGTAATATATACGCTCTTCGGCAGCGCGCTCATGCTGGCCGGTATTCTCAGCCTGTACTTCGCCACCGGAAGCCTGAACATGATAGAGATCGCCGAAGGCGGACTCGGCATGCTTCAATCGTTGATGCCGCCGGCAGCAATCTTCCTGCTGATGATTATCGGCTTCTCGGTCAAACTTCCCACTGTTCCTGTACATACCTGGCTTCCTGATGCTCATACCGACGCTCCGACTGCCGGAAGCGTAATGCTGGCCGGCGCCCTGATCAAGATGGGCGGCTACGGCATTATCCGGGTAGTCAGTTTCTTCCCCGATGTCGCCCGTGAATATGCCCCTGTATTCCTGGTACTGGCAGTGATCAGCATACTATACGGCGCTGCCATTACCCTGAGACAGACCGATATCAAGCGGCTGATCGCATACAGTTCGGTCAGCCATATGGGGCTTGTGATGCTGGGCGTTTTCGCTCTCGGTGAAGTCAGTATGACCGGCGCAGCCCTCCAGATGGTCAGTCACGGCCTGCTAACCGGTCTTTTATTTGCCATGGCAGGTCTTACCATCCATAATACCGAAGAACGCGACCTGCGGAAACTCGGCGGACTGGCAAGACAGGTCCCTGTCATAGGACTAATATTCTCGATAGCCGGTCTCGGTTCACTCGGACTCCCACTGACCAGTGGATTTGCTGCTGAATTTATCACGTTCGCCGGCAGTTTTTCAAGCGGTATAGTGAACGGAATCCAGGTATACACTATACTCTCGGTAATCGGAGTGGTCCTGGCTGCCGGATACATACTCTGGATGATACAGCGGACATTTTACGGGCCTCCACAGGAGAAATTCGATGGTGTCAAAGACGCAGACCGACTGGAAAAGGTCTACATGTTCGCCTTTGTCGCTTTGATTATCCTTGTCGGTATATACCCGGCAATAATGACCGATATGCTGAAGATTGGAATCTCGCCGATAGCGGCGTTAATAGGCGGATAAAGCGAGGGATATAATTTGAATTTAGGACTGTTTATACCGGAAATCAGCCTGGCGGCTACCGCACTGGTAGTTGTCCTGGTCGACCTCTTTACCGAGCGTAAAGGAGTCCTGGCGGTATTAAGCATTATCGGTCTTATCGTCTCCGGAGCCTTTGCGATATCAATGAGAGGAACATTCGAAGGCACTTTCGGTAATATGCTGGCCGTCGACGGCTTTGCTATCTTCTTCAAGCTGCTGTTTATCGGTATAGCTGCACTTATAATCCTCGTTTCAACGGACTATGTCTCGAAACTCAGCAAGTTCCGTGGCGAATACTACGCCCTTATCCTGCTTTCCACACTGGGAATGATGCTTATGGCAGCCGCCAGGGACCTGATAACCCTTTACGTGTCCCTGGAACTTGCCAGTATTTCCCTGTACGTCCTGGCTGGATTCCTCAAGGATGAAAAATCCACTGAGTCTTCGCTGAAATATATGCTGCTTGGCGCGATATCGTCAGCCGTTCTACTGTATGGAATGGCTCTTGTATTCGGTACTACCGGCGAGACCCAGTTGACGCGGATAGCCGTCGCGATACAGGCTATTGCCCCGAGTGCGGTCTCGACCAGCCCGGCGCTGATTGCCGGAATAGTGCTGATGATAGCCGGATTCGGATTCAAGATCGCCGCCGTACCATTCCAGATGTGGGTACCTGATGTCTACGAAGGCGCTCCAACTCCAGTTACTGCTTTCCTTTCGGTAGCCAGTAAGTCCGCCGGATTCGCTATTATCCTCCGCATTTTCTACTCGGCTTTTGGTATGCCGGACTGGCTCAGCACCAACTGGGGCCTGGTCTTCGCATGGCTTTCCATTATCAGTATGTTCGTCGGTAATTTGACCGCAATAAAGCAGACTAACATCAAGCGTATGCTTGGTTATTCCAGCATCGCCCAGGCGGGTTACCTGATGGTCGGCCTGGCCACGATGGGGGCATCCGTTGCCCTTGACAGAGCCGGGCAGAGCGGCGTAATGTTTTTCCTCGCTGCGTATACACTGACTAACCTCGGTGTATTTTCAGCGGTAATTGCTATTACCAATAAGGTCGGCACCGACCTGATACAGGACTTCTCCGGAATGTTAAAGCGTGCTCCCCTGCTGACACTGGCCATGACACTCTGCCTGTTCTCGCTGATCGGAATGCCGCCGGCAGTCGGGTTTATGGCCAAGTTCTACATTTTCCGCGGCGCCGTTGAAAACGGCCTGCTGTGGCTTGTTTTGGTTGCTGTTCTGAACAGCGTCATATCCTCCTTCTACTACCTGCGGGTAGTCAAGGTTATGTGGTTCGGCGAACCTGCTTCCGAGGAAAAAGTACCTTCATCCGCAGCGCTACGACTCACTCTTGCCGTCTGCTGCCTCGGTGTCCTGGTACTCGGTGTAGCTCCCGGCTGGGTCATGAACATAGCCGAATCCGCCGCCCGGATGTTCACCGGCGGTTAAACCATTCACGGCTGGTCTATCCATACCTGCACATCCGGAGCTTCTTCTTTTGTTTCTTTTCTTTCAACCAGAACCAGTTCTATGTTACTTGCCCTGGTTACACTTTTTATGTCAATCAGGCATTTCTTTAGTTCATCAAGCAGCCTGAGGGTAGAAACAGTTATTATTACAGACTGCAATTGTGCACTCATTGGAAGCTGTTTTTCCGATTTATAACGTCTCACCAGAGTAGCTATCCCTATCAACGATTTACCGACATACGCGGCATATCCGTCTTCCAGTCCAGGATCAACAACCGGCCAGCTTGCCAGGTGAACTGAACTCACTCCATCGTCCTTTTTAAACAATACCTGGTACACCTCTTCGGTGATATAAGGCATCATGGGTGCCAGCAACTTAGTGATTTTCTGTAACACATTGTAGAGAGTATACCTTGCCGACTCTTTCTCGATACTGTCATCCGGCCGGTCGTACAGCCGGCTCTTTACCATCTCCAGGTAGTTATCGGTTACGGTATTCCAGAAATATCCCTCTATCCTGTTCTTCGCCGTTAGGTGATCGAAATTTCTGTACGAGTCCGAAACATCTCTTATTAACTGCTGCAATTCCGATAGTACCCATCTGTCGGTGGGTAGAAGCGATGGTATGGTTTCCGGTGGTCTGTAATTCAATATGAATGGACCGGAAAAACGGGTTACGTTCCACAGCTTGGTTACCAGTTTCTGCCCGGCCGCTATCCTGTCTTCGTTGATCATGGAATCCTCTCCCAGCCTGCTGCTTGCCGCCCAGTACCGGACGGCGTCGGCAGAGTACCTCTCCATCACTGCCAGGGGGTCAGAAACGTTAATCGTCCTGGATTTACTCACTTTGTGCCCTTCGAGCGACAGTCCATGACCCGATATCCCAATATCCGTCCAGGGGATTTCTCCGAAATGATACAACGATTTCACGATGGTGTAGAACGCCCAGGTGCGGATAATATCATGGGCCTGCGGCCGCAGTGACATCGGGAAAACTTTATTGAAGGTATCACCTGCGTACAGCCATCTCCCGGCAATCTGCGGGGTCAGTGAGGATGTCATCCACGTGTCCATGACGGCTGTTTCAGGCACGAAACTATTACTTCCGCACTCACACGGTTTCGATGGCGACTGCATATTCGGATTTACAGGTAGCTTGGAATCCTCAGCCAGTATCACACTGCCGCATTCCGAACAATACCAGAGCGGGAAAGGAACGCCGTGGTACCGTTGCCTCGAAATACACCAGTCCCATTCCAGGTTGTTTACCCAGTCTTCATACCTGGACAGCATATACCCGGGATGCCAGTGAATTTTTCTCCCAGCTTCTAGCAGTTCCTCCTTCCTGTCCATCACCTTTACGAACCATTGTTTTGTCTCGACATACTCGACGGGAGTATCGCATCTTTCGTGGACACTCACCGTCTGTGAAACGGCAGTTTCATCCATTACCAGGTTTTGATTCCGTAATTCTTCGATGATTTTCCTTCTTGCCGACCTTATATCAAGTCCGGCAAGGAGCTCCGCCCGGTCATTTAAAGTCCCATCCGTCCCGATAATGCTCATCAGTGGAAGGTTATGTTCACGCCACCATTTAATATCGGCCGTATCTCCGAAAGTACAGCACATCACGATGCCGGTACCTTTCTCCGGGTCGGCTTTTTCATCCGCCAAGATGGAGACCTGTTTATTGAAGAGTGGAGTAATGGCTGTTTTCCCGATAAGGTCCCTGTACCTGCTGTCGTCAGGATTAACGAATACCGCCACACAGGCAGGAAGAAGTTCCGGTCGGGTAGTAGCTATTAATATATTCTCACCGGTATTGAGTCCGAATGGTATGGTGATCATTGTTGTTTCCCGGTTGAGATCAGCAACCTCGGCGTGAGCGATTGCTGTCCGGCAGGCAGGACACCATATCGACGGCGATGATGAACGATAGATCCGCTTTTTCCGGTACAGGTCGATGAAGGAATACTGCGCTGCTTTTCGCGATTCGGGACTGATCGTGGTATAGACGTGTTCCCAGTCAACACACAGACCCAGCTTTTTCCAGAGCTGCTCGTAATTCTCCTCCAGTTCCCCGCTGATATTGACTATTTCCCGGATAAAGGTGTCCGTCCCGACGCCGTCGGGTGTGATACCGATTCGGTTCTCTACTAGGCGCTCGGTGGGCAGCCCGTTATCATCGAATCCCATCGGATAAAACACATTGTACCCGTTCATGCGATAGAACCTGGCATAAAAATCCGGCTGGCTGTAGGAATAACAATGGCCCATATGCAGGTCGCCGGAAACGGTTGGTGGCGGAGTGTCTATCGAGTAAACAGATTTGTCATTATCCAGATCGCACCTGTAAACCTGCTTCTCTTCCCAGTATTGCTGCCATTTCTTTTCGCATTCCGCCGGATCATACTGGTTCGGTAAATTCTCCATTTGTATCTCCTCGTGTTTCAGTCAATAAAAAAGCCCGGGGTTTTTCTTCCCGGGCTTGTTGTGTCTCTTGACTTTAAATATTTTACGTCGTTGTCAGGCTTGAGACACGCCAAGCCCCGGTAACAACGACGACAACACTGGTATCACTATATGATACACATGCCTTTATTGACTGGTCCCTGCTAAACTGAATGCTATTCATAAATTAGTCCTGTGTAACGAATTATATTATGTTTAGTAAGTGTATGTCAATAACCTGGATTGGTCAGAAAGTGAAGATTATTTAGGAAACCTCTGATTAACATCACCTTCGTGTTTCAATGCCTTGCCGGTTATCTCACGCACGAAATCGGCTTTCAGGTCGGTATATGCTTCACGGTCGTTGCCGTGAGATTCGGCAAGTCTGTGTTTAAGATCAGCATACTTTTGTGCTTCGCAAGGATGAGTACGCAGGTAATCTCTGAAGGCAAGCCCTTGCCAGACCCGGTGTCCTTTCGGTGCGGCGTGGATATGGTGAGTCCGCACCCCCGTCGCCTCATCTCGGATGATAAAGACCATGTGTTCGTCGTACCACCAGTATTCGTACTCCGGCTTGTTGAACAGGGGGATCAAATTTCGCCTTGCTTCGGAAAACGACGGTACTTCCACGAGTATATCTATTACCGGCTTTGCCGGGATACCCAGAATTGCCGTACTCCCATAATGCTCTATCCGCAGAACGATGTTAGGCGAAATAGCATTTCTAAGCCAGTCAGCCATTTCCTCAAATCTGTCAGGCCACGAAGGATTATACTCGACCAGGTGTACGTTATCGTCCGGTATTATTCCCTGTTGAGAATATGAATTGGCGGATAATATAAACCGGACTTTAGAGCCACTTTTTCTGGAAAGCCATTCTTCAGGTATGCTGGTAGTAAACTCACCCAGAGGGTAATCCGGATTCGACCTGTCAAGCCAGTCCCAGGTCAAGCTACTCTGCCACAAAACAGACGGATGACCATTCTCCGGTTGATAGACAGTAAATTCCTCCTCACTCAGTTCGAGCGAGACCATTCCCTCCGGTATTGTTTTTATGGAATCAACCGCTGTCCCGAAGAAACGTAATTCTGTCGTTTCCCCGGTCTCACCGAAGTATCGTACATATCTCCTGAGAGACCTGGAACTATCGATTTCGTTCTCTAGTCTGGCGAACAGGTTACCAAACTCGCGTAAACTCCAGTCCTCACCGCATGTCAGCAGAGCACCGGTTAACCGTAAGACTATAATCGGAGACGGTGACATTATGTTTTTTATTTACTCCTTATCCGCCAGTATCCTGTACAGATCGGTCCTCTCCTCCGGCGGGGCAATCTCCACTTCGACCTTCACCAGCTGTACGGCGTCGGACGGACAATTCGCCACGCAGTTGCCGCACCCGATACACCGGTCGAGATTTATCATTGCGTATCCATTCTGTTCATCGATGGTAGCCGCATTGACCTGGCATTTTTCGGCACATATCCCACAGCTGGTACACATCTCCATATCGACTTTCGCATAGAAGTTGTGGGCCCAGTTCGCCGCCGGATTGGGTAGAGTTTTTTGAATTCTCAGGACTCCGCAGCAGCAGCCGCAGCAGGAGCAGAGGAAGTCCAGGTTCTGGTAATTGGTCGGCTGCAGGACAAGACCGTCTTCCTCGTTCTGCCGGATTATATCCAGCGCTTCTTCCCGTGATATCTCCCTTGTCCCGAGTTTAATAAAATGCTCCGCCCAGTCACCGAAAATCATGCAGGTCTCGACTCGTGACGTTACTTTACAGGGTTCCCCCCTGCTTTTAGCGCCTTCCCGGCACATGCAGGAAGTGACCGCTATCCTCCCCTCGGTATTGTTGATAATTTCCCTGACCTGGTCGTACGTAGTAACCTTGTGTTCCATATTTATACTTCGTTGCACCGGGATAGTCCGCATCTGCGAAACTTTGGTCGTCGCATAAGCTTTCCCATATCCTTCTGCCAGGTATTTGTTGAAATCAACCCAGAATTGAGGTGTGGACCTGCTGCCGTGCCACTCGACCACTCCTATAAGCAGGGGCATTAAGTAATAGCATTTATCATCGTCCTTTTCAACAACTCCTATTGCACCGTTAATTACCATCCTGCGAAGCAGTCTCTTTATTCTCTCGGGAGACAGGCTGTTATCGCGAACACCGGCATGGATTTCATTTACTGTCCGCGGTTCAAAACTCAGGTGCAGTGCCAGACTCGCCTGTTCCGGCGTAAACAGTTCTTTAAGAATCTGGATTTCCACTCCCGACTTCGTTGCTGGGAATCCTACCGCCTGATTATCAAGATGTTTCTGGAGTTCGATGTAAATCGTGTCTTCGTTTGACATTAGCATACCTTCTTCGTAGTCTTGTATCGATATTCACCA
The DNA here is from genome assembly GCA_964493985.1 of uncultured Dehalococcoidales bacterium. GTDB lineage: Bacteria > Chloroflexota > Dehalococcoidia > Dehalococcoidales > UBA2162 > MGML01. The sequence goes on along the minus strand of CAZBQL010000011.1, from coordinate 14,445 downwards.
GTGATAATAATGGATATACGCTTAATCTTATAATCAGGCACAGGGTGCGTCAATGCTTTTTCTGAATATCATCAGTTCAAACTATTTCAATGCCGAATCGAAGAAATCCGTTATCCTGCTGATATACTCCTCCGGGTGAGTGATATATGCCCTTACGTGATTGGTCTCCGGTACTATCCACAACCGGTTCAAAGGATTTTCAACAGCCTGGTAAAGCCTGTCGGCGTGTTCCACCGGTATCGTATCGTCTTCTTCGCCGTGAATGAAGAAGATCGGTCCGGGTGTTATCTCAGGCACGCAATCTATCGGCCTGATAGCGCTGAAATCGACGCCGAACATAACCTTGATCATGAAAAGCACCGGTTTAAGCAAGAATTGCGGAGCTTTGGTGCGTTTTGAAAATTCGGGACCCATGATATCGTTTAAGTCGGCGTAGCTGCTGTCCGAAACAATTGCGTCGATATCCTCCGTTTCGGCTGCAGCTAAAAGAGTCGAAACGGCGCCCAGGGAAAATCCGATGACGCCGATATTGGTAAAGCCCCGTTTCCTGACATATTCAACCACTCCGAGCACGTCCTTTTTCTCGTGATAACCTCCTGATACCATGTCACCTTCGGATTCTCCGCAGCCTCTTAGATCGAACATCAGCACGTTATATCCGTGACCTACCAGTGCCTTAGCTATATCGAGTGTGCCTATCGTCGGATCGTCCCTGTTTCCCCCATTACCATGTACCATTATGATGACTCGCTCACTGCTGTTACCCGTGAGAAACCAGCCTTTCAGGCTCAACTCTTCGTCTTTGTCAGGAAAAACAACGTCTTCATAAGCAAGTCCTACATCTCCCGGATTTCTCAAAAGCGGGACTCTATCCTGCCGTGTCATAGAGTAACCCATATAACCGGATACACCGACAAAAACGACGATAAGAACAACGATCAGTATTAGTCCGTATTTCAGCCACTTTTTAATTGCAGATGTCTTAATAAGAAATTCGCTCCGTATTCGTAAAATTATGGATGTCCTGTCCCTGTAGCAGTCTGGTATATGGGTGAGAACATGATATGCCCGAACATTATCGGTTTATCCACCCTCTTGAAATCCAGCGGGCAGTGCGCCAGGTTCGCCGGAACATACACCCAGGTAGTACTCGTGATTGTGTACGTTTCTGCGTCCTCGCCCTCGCCCATCACCAGCTCAACCTCCGCGCCGAATTCCTTAAAATTCATCGGATCACCGCCAATAAAATACAGGATTTCCGCTACCGGGTGTTTATGACTGTTCGGTATCATTTTATACGGGTAATATATCGGCCGCAGGACCTGTGTCAGAGGCTCATCCCATTCTTTAACAGGCTCTCCCTGGCCAAGTCCGATGTAAACCGGCGCATCAGGAGGTGTGCCCGGATGAATGATTCCCCAGGGTTCTTCCAGGAAATATTTTTGGTACTTGTTCTCAGACATATGAACACTCCTTTATAGAACGTACCTGATTATATTCGTTTCAGAATCGATATATCAATAAGAATATCCTGCTGTCGTTCACCTGTAAGACACAGGAATGTGCTACAATTTTCATCAGGAGTAAGTTAAAAATGGGTAAAATTGTCGCCCTCGGCGGCGGTGAGATAGGCAGACCGGGTTATCCTGTCGAGACAACCCTAATAGATGAAGAGATAATTAAACTGAGCGAGAAAAACAGACCTAAGCTGTTATTTATCCCTACTGCAACCAATGATTCAGAAACATATATTGATGCTATTTACAGGCATTTCGGTAAGAAGCTCGGATGTAAAATCGATACTTTGTGCCTGGTAAGTGAAAAACCACGATATTGGGAGATCCAGAAAAAGGTTTCGGATGCGGATATCATATATGTCGGCGGCGGAAATACTCTCAGGATGCTTAAACGCTGGCGAAAAACCGGCCTGGACAGGATACTCATGGAAGCGTATGAAAAAGGTACGATACTCTCCGGATTAAGTGCCGGGGCTATATGCTGGTTCAGGTATGGCAGTTCGGATTCATGGAAATTTAAAAATCCGGAAGCCGGTCTGATCAGAGTGCGGGGATTGAACTTAATAAATGGTCTGTTCTGCCCTCATTACGACGTCGAGCCTGACAGGAAACCTCATCTGAAAAACCTGATGAGAAAAAATCCGGGAATCGCCATCGCCGTCGATAACTGCTGTGCGATCGAGATAGTCGATGGCAACTACAGGATCCTGACTTCGAAAAATGGGCCCGGAGCCTATAAAGTGTACTGGTATCGGCAAAAGTTCTACGAAGAGAGAATCGACCAAAAAGTAGAATTCCTGCCGCTTACGTCACTGACAAACAAACCAGGAAAACCACTCTGATACTTTATACTCTCACTTATAAACCTTTTGTTATCCAAGTTGATGCTTTGAGTCATAAGAATTATTGCGCAATATACTATAATAAATAATATAGTAAGTTGATATAGTAGAGTTTGGTACGATCCTGTGAACCCGGAGGTTAAGCAGGCTGATGCAAGATGGTCTAAAACTCAAAAAAACCGTCCTCGTTGTCGATGATGATTCTATGCTTGTATCCTCGATCTGGCAGGCACTCATGAACGAAGGTTACAATGTGGTGGCAGCCAGAAACAGTGATCTGGCGGTATCCCTTACCAGGGAAAAAAATCCGGACCTGATACTGCTTGAGATAACGATATCTGGTTTCGACGGCAGACAGACCATAAAAAAAATCCGTGAAATTTCCCGAGTCCCGATTATTGTCATCACCAATGAGCGTAATGAAATTATTCTCGAGAATACATTGAATTGCGGAGCGGATGACCTTATCAGAAAACCGATTAAAATAAACGGACTTGTTGCACGGGTCCAAGCCAGGTTGGGAAGGAACTGATTGAAATAATATTCCAGTTGTAAAACTTTACAACAATCTTATCAATCAGTTATAAACCAAACTATCTTCGCCGAACAACCTTTTTACCTGGCAGAGATACGGATTTCATCCACGGGAGAAAAAATAGACAAAGCTGATTTCATTACCCCCACATACGTAGATGTTTATCAACATACCTGCAATGAGGGAGTGAAAAAGAGCGAATGAAAAACCGGCAGCGCTTTTCAAGTTTCTCTCTCTTCAGCCGCTGCCGGTTTTTCTTTTGCTACCGGGCATTTACCTTCTCCCTCTTCTGTCTCAGGCTGTTACCTTCTCCGTTCCGACCGCTTTCTCTACCTTCACCTTCGCCTGGTATTTCTTGTGAGTCGCTACCATGTATCCACCCGTCACCGCCAGACCTATTACCACCGGTATTCCCAGAAAGATCCCGAGTCCCATGAAGATTGCCAGTGTCATTTCCATTTTTTACCTCCTTTTTCTATTTTTCCTTTCGCTTTCTTTTTCTACTATCATCATAATTCCGGGAGGAAAAACGGACATCGTTCTGGATACTCACTTATCGATACATTTAAGACTTATTCTCAGTCGGTCTCTTATAAGCATTATTTTCAGACTAACTGGAGCTGGAATTACCTACAATCATCAGATATCTAGGCAGATATACCTATATTGACACCAAGTAGAATAAGACTGCGAAGGCTTCTGTCCTGGAAGATTAAATAACCAACAAATAATGAGTAGTTGGTCAAGATTCGATAAAAAGCCAGTTAAATCAGGAGTACAATATATTGAATAGGTATATCTACCGATAGAATTTATACCTAAATCCCGATTACTTTCGGCTTCAGATAGAGTAAAATATGGGTACATTGAAATAACAGGTCGAAATAAGTCCTGTAATGAAGAAAAAGAATCGATATCCGCTTATCCGGGATAACAGGAGTTATAATCCTTCTTTACGTTCTATGCTCCTGGAGATTATGTCAAAACGAAGTTTTCACATAATTTTATTAAGCCTTCTTTTTATTTATTACAGCGTGGTCTATTACTTCGGCGAGATTGTGGATCTCGCCGGATGGGAAAGCCTGCGATGGGAGTTCTTTTACGGCGTTCATGATATCCATCGGCTGTTCTTCCTTATTCCCGTCATATATACAGGCTATGTCTTCCGTATCAGGTGGGCGCTGGTCGTTACGTTTATCGCTTTCCTGGTCTTTCTCCCCCGTGCCCTTTTTATCTCACCGTTTTCCGATCCCCTTATCAGGATTGTTTTGTTCACGCTGCTTTCCGGCATCGTTGGAACTTTGACCGGGCTGTTCAGGAACGAATCCGAACGTCGCTCCTCTCTGGAAAAAACTGTAAAAACAGAGAGAGATAAAATGCTGGGCATCCTGAACAGAATGGAAGACGGCGTCCTTATTACAGGACCTGACTATATAATCCGTTTTATGAATCCGAGCATGGAACGAGAATTTGGAAAAGGGACCGGCACCAGGTGCTATGAATATTTACAGGGAATGAAAGAACCCTGTTCCGAATTATGCTGTTTAAACAATAATCCGGGTGGACCTCCGGTGCGGCGTGAATACTCATTTCAAGATGATAGAACGTACGATGTAATAATGTCTCCCTATATCGATACGGATGGAGCGATATGCCAGTTGTCCACCTTCAGAAATATCTCACAAAGAAAAAAGATTGAGAATGAATTAAAAGAACTCAACCGGATGAAATCAGAACTCCTGTCCAATGTGTCCCACGAACTACGCTCCCCTCTAACCTCTATTAAGGGCACCATCAGCAGCCTGCTGCAGAAAGATATCACGCTTAATGATGAAGATAAAGACATGCTCCTGACCGGTGTGAGTGAAGAGACGGACAGACTGATCAGCCTTGTTACCAACCTGCTTAATATGAGTCGCCTCGAAGCGGGTGCCTGGTACCCGGACAGGGAACCCTGCTATATCCAGGATATAGTAAATGAAGTGACTGAAAGACAGAAATGGTCGAGTAAAAAACCGGTCTTTATATCCGATATAGGGCCTGATATACCACCAGTACTCGCTGACAGTACCCAGATAAAACAGGTAATTATGAACCTGGTGGAAAACGCTATCGCCTATTCGGAAGAAGGCAGCACAATAAAAATATCTGCCGGGACAAATGGAAATATGATGCAGGTCAGCGTAGCCGATAACGGAGATGGTATACCACCGGAAGACATGGATAAAGTATTCGATAAATTTTACCGCGGGTCCCAGAACCGGCATAAGCCGGGAGGCGTCGGACTGGGACTTGCTATATGCAAATCAATAATCGATAATCACGGTGGCAAGATATGGGTAGAAAGTGAACCTGGTCAGGGTTCTGTTTTTTACTTCACACTACCGATAGCTCGTTCCGGGGAAAAGAATGTCCACTAAAAAGACCAGAATACTTATAGCTGATGATGAGCCGAAAATACGCATGTTTCTACGCGCCAACCTGAATGCCCGTGGATATGAAGTACACCTGGCCCAGGATGGTCTTGAAGCCGTAGAAATGGCAGGGCAGATACTGCCTGATCTTATCATCCTCGACGTTAATATGCCCCGGATGAACGGCATCGATGCCTGCCGCCGGATACGGGAATGGGCTGATATGCCTATTATTATTCTCAGCGTAAGAGATGAGGAAAGAGACAAGGTCAGAGCACTGGACGAAGGCGCCGACGACTACGTAACCAAGCCATTCGGAATGGAGGAGCTGTTAGCACGCATACGCGTTGCTCTCAGGCGTACTTCCCGTAGTGCAATTGAAATTCCAGTTTTTAAGGCAGGTAACCTGAAAATCGACTTCACAAACAGACTTGTCAGCATAAATGACGAGGAAATAAAGCTGACCCGGACTGAATATGAACTGCTTGCCTATCTAGCCATCAATGCAGGTAAGGTATTGACTCACCGGGAAATCCTGCATGGTGTCTGGGGCCCGGAGTATGGTGATGAACTGGAATATGTACGCACTTTCATCAACCAGCTCAGGCGAAAAATAGAAGAGGACCCTGCAAATCCTCTGTACATCATCACGGAACAGCGTACCGGCTATCGTTTCGTAAAGCCGGCCTGACGTTCAATGTTCATCCAAATCCTTATAAAACCCTTATAACTTTCTATTCTATCCTTATACCTTCCTTACGGCTGTAATCCTAAACTTGAATCAGGAGAAGGGTAGAACGAAGGAGGGTAAAAATGAACAGGATAGACAGAAAGATAAAAACTGCGTTGATTGCCTTCACAGCAATTGTGATTATTACCGGCGGGGCGGTGACCTACGGATTCCAGGGCGTCCTGGCATCCCTCGGATTACTCTTTCTTTTGACGTCTGCTGGAGCAGGAATTCATATTGTGAGGAAAGCCCGGCTATACGCGAAAGCTCTGAAGTATGCCGAGTGGATAAATAACATGGAAGTTACTCCTGTTTCAACCGATGATAAAAAATGGATAACGAAACACCTTGATGAATACTTTAAGGTTGAAGAAGAAATGCCGGCACCTGTGGAGACAGCAATAACCAGAAAAGACAAACAAGAAATTCTGGACCACCTGGATGAATTCATAGCAGAAACATCGATGGAGCAGAACACGATTACCCTGCATGATCAAGAATTTATAATGGACAGTGTTGATTTACTCTTCAATAACAACAGAGAAGAGGACAGACAAACATTTGCGTAGTCGGAGAAACTGTAATTTTTAACCAGTTGTGACAGTATTTCAGTAACGATAACGTCATTAAATGAAGTCTTTAAACAGATACTTCGACAATGATACTCGTTCCTTTACCTGGTCCGGAGTATACTCTCAGATTACCGCCGATTAGTCGTGCCCTTTCATGCATTCCTGCAAGCCCGAGTTTCCCGTCTTTAGCAAGATCAACCATCGACTTCGGCGGTACGAAGCCTTCACCGTCGTCAATGACCGAAATACTTACCTTATCATTGGCAAAAACGATTTCGAGATCAACCCTGGATGCCCTGGCATGTCGCCACGTGTTTCTAATTGCTTCCTGTGTTATACGGAACAATACCAGTTCGGTCCGTTCCGGTAACCTTCGTTTTTCACCCGTAACGGTGATGCTGGTTTTCAGCCCTGAATATTCCTCCGTATCGGTCAGCAGCCATTCCAGTGCAGGGATCAGACCCAGCCGGTCGAGAGCGGCCGGTCGTAGATCCTGGCTTAAACGTCTGACACCTTTCATGATATTACCGGTATCCTGCTGGAGTTTCTCCAGTCTCTGTCGGTCTTCCCCGGACATCGTTTTACTCTCTACGGACAGCATATCAAGCTTCTGTGAAAGCACGACCAGTTCCTGAATAGTTTCATCATGCAGTTCTCGTGATATTCGTTTTCTCTCTTCTTCCTGGGCTTCGGTAGCTTCCTGTAAATAGAACTGCAAATTGTCCTGCATCCTTTTTTCGTCCGTGACATCTCTGGCGATAAGCTGAAAAGCTACCGGTTTACCATTGTCGGTGATAAGATTCACGCTCAGCCGCAAATATAACTCCACTCCGTCTTTTCTTACCATTTGTTGGTCATATACACTGTCTACTGATTCGCCATTGAGTAGTTTCTTCCGTGTTTCGCGGGCTGTCTTTAAAGCCTGCTCCGGTAGAAACTGTGTTACATTCATTCCAACAAGACTTTCCAGCTCGTATCCTGTAAGTTTGGCTGATGCTTGATTCGCCGCCAGGATATTTCCACCAAGGTCCTGTAAAAGTATCGCATCGTGGGCGTTCTCGAACAGACTGCGGTACTTCTGCTCCGAACGGGTCAGTTCCTGGTGAGCTTCCTCCAGTTCATTGACATATTCTCGCTCGCGGTTAAGAAGCCTTAGCGAGAACGATGACAGACCGCCGACAAAACCACCGACAATAGTTACTGCCGCAGTTTCAAACAAAGCATCCGCCCGAAATTCGGATATTAATATTGCGCGAGGTAACATGCAGGCAAGGGCCACCATCGAACTAACAATTGTGCCCTTCGGGCCAAAAAGGAATCCTGAGAACACAATTGGTACCAGGAAGAGGATTCTTTCCATCGCATGTCTGGTTAGACCGATTGCCGACGTCAATGTACCAAGACCCGCGGGATACCCGAATGCTTCCGAATAATGAGGAATTGTGAATATTACAAATAATACTACAATAATCCAGAAACCAGGCCTGCGAAGTATTTGGCCTGACCGCGCAAGGAAAGAATTTTCTCTCTTTACCATATATACCTGTTCCGGATTTAGACCACAGGTTTATACACCATCCAGGGTAACCCAGCCTTCTTTCAGGGCACGCACCACCGCCTCGGTTCGCGAACTCACCTGCAGCTTGTTGAAGATATGATTTAGATGACTCTGTACTGTACGGAGGCTCAGGAACAGACTATCTGCTATTTCCTGGTTGCTGGAACCCTGTGTGGCAAGCTGTAATACCTCAATCTCACGTTCGGTAAGTATGTTCTGTGTTTTCTGCTTTTGAGTTTCACTCGTAATATTAGTAAAACGATTTAAGACTTTTCGCGCGATAGTAGGATGAAGTACCGATTCTCCGGCGCTAACTTCCCTAATCGCATTTACCAGTTCGTTTCCCCGAACGCTTTTCAACAGGTATCCTGCTGCCCCCGCCTCAAGAAGACTGAAAACAAACTGGTCATCATCATATGCCGATAATATAAGGACCGCTACTTTCGGGTACTTCGCCTTAATCTGCCTGGTCGCTTCAATGCCGTCGATATTAGGCATGGAAATGTCCATTATAGCCACATCCGGGCTCAGGCTCCCGACCAGTCGAATTGCCTCTTCACCATCGGCAGCTTCACCTACTACCTCAAGGTCGTCTTCTCTTTCCAGGAACTGGCGTGTGCCTTCTCTTACCACAGCATGATCGTCAGCTATCAGGATACGGATTTTGTCCATACTATACCCCTTCAATCACTCCTGTTTAATAATACTCCTGCATTCAATAGCAGACAAGCCATTTGTCCTGCGATATATATAAGTAATTATACCTAATTCCTTTAAGCTGTTACTTGGATTCGAAAATCGATTCACGCAGGTAAGATACGTATAGAGTATCTTCTTTTTGTCAATGTTTCAGGATGGACTAAATCAGTATCGCAGCGGAAGTCGAAGACACTGCCCGAATGTTACCCTGATGGTAGAGATGGAATAGCTATGAAAGAGGAGGAGAGAAATGGAGACATTCCTGGCAGTTCTGTTAGCGCTCGGTATCTATGTAGTAATCCCTATTTTAATTGGACTGTTAATCTGCACCGCAGCAATCCTCTATGACCGGAGACACCACAAAGTTGAGAAAACAGGAACAATTGAGGCGGCGGAGAAAATGGTCAAGGAAAATTCCGGTGAGAAAGAAGGCGTTAAGGTCAGATAGAAGCTTAAAATCAGTACGACCCGAAAATAAATGCCATACATTGAGGTGTTCTCATAGACTATCTCTAAGGACACCTCTTTTTATTTAACACACTATTATGCAGTAACAAGTGCAGAAGAAGGTAAACAAATGGAGTTAGTGTTAGCTATCTTAATGGGACTCGGAATATTCCTGGTTATCCCGGTTATCATCGGCTTATCAACCATCGGGATATACCTGTTGAACAGACGCCGTGCTCTCAATACCGAAAAAGCAAAATCATCGAAAGGTGCGGTGGCTGATATTGGAAAAATTATCGAGGAAGCCGACTATACCCAGGTATCCGGATTATCCGTAGATGAAGAAAGAAAGGATTATGTGGAATCTAAGTAGCAGCATCCGAAAACACGAATTATTCCCCGAAAGAGGTTTAAGAAATGTCAAAAGCCGTTTTGGTTGATACTGTCAAATGTATAGGCTGCAGGGGGTGCCAGGTAGCCTGTAAAGGTTGGAACGAATTACCGGGTGTAACTACCGATAACAAGGGAAGTTATGAAAATCCACCGCAATTATCTGCCAATACATTCACCAGGGTAAAATTTAAAGAGTTATGGTATAAAAACAAATTTCACTGGGTTTTTACGAAAGTCCAGTGCATGCATTGCGAATATCCCGGGTGTGCTGAGTCATGCCTCGTCGGAGCATTACAGAAAACTGAAGAAGGGCCGGTAGTTTACGATGATAATAAATGTATCGGTTGCCGGTATTGCATGGTAGCCTGCCCGTTCGGTATCCCTACCTTTGAATGGGACAAACCATTACCCTGGATCCGTAAATGTACTTTTTGCATAAGCAGGCAGTCTGCAGGCATGGAACCGGCTTGTGTGAAGGCATGCCCTTCAGGCGCTCTCAAATTCTGCGAAAGAGACGAACTCGTCGCGGAAGCAAGAAACAGGATAGAATCGAATCCAGGCAAATATATCGACCACATATACGGTGAGAATGAAGTCGGAGGGACCTGCTGGATGTATCTCTCGTCGGTTCCGTTCGAAGAACTGGGATTTCCTTCTCTCTCCTCAACACCGGTAACTGTGAATACCGAACGGGCTATCGGGGCCGTACCTCCCGTAGTAGTGACCGTGGCTGCCTTAATGTCAGCCGTTTACTGGATTGCCCGGAGAAAGAAAAAATTAGAGCAGGAAAATCATCCTCAAGACAATAATGGAACCAAAGAGAAAGTGACAAAATGATGGACAGAAAAGATAAGTTTCCTTCAGGTATATTGATTCTGAGCCTGCTGGTCATAATTTCACTGGTTCTGCTGTTTATACGTTTTATTTATGGATTGGGTGCGGCAACTAATTTAAGTGATGGCCGACCCTGGGGATTCTGGATAGTGTTCGACGATATGTGCGGAGTAGCACTGGCAGCCGGGGGATTCACCCTGGCTGGTATCGTTCATATCTTCGGTCGTGAAAAATATCGTTCATTATACAGGCCGGCGATCCTTACCGCTTTTCTGGGCTATGTACTGGTTGTCCTGTCTTTGGTTGTTGACCTTGGGCAACCATGGTATATGTGGCATTTCTTTATCAACTGGAACCTGGAATCACCTATGTTTGAGGTTGCCGTATGCGCAGTACTTTACACAATAGTTCTGGTTTTGTTGTTCAGCCCGGCTGTATTCGAACAGCTGGAAGGTTTAAACTACCCCGTGATCAGGCGTATTAAGTGGAGTATTCTACTAAAGATAGTCAGAAGAATCGAGATTCCACTTATCATTGCCGGAATTATCATATCAACGCTGCACCAGTCGGCGCTGGGTTCAGTGTTTCTGCTTATGCCGGAATCTTTACACCCACTCTGGTATACACCGGTTTTACCAGCCCTCTTTCTCATTTCCGCAATAGCAGTAGGACCCGCTATGGTCATTTTTGAAACGGTGATCAGTAACAGAATATTCGGACATAGACTGGCGCAGGACGTGATGAGCGGACTGGTCAGATACGTACCGTATATTCTCGGTCTCTATCTATTTATTAAGATACTGGACCTCATTATCGCGCAAGAAATCGGTCTTTTGTTCTCGGCCGGTCATTACAGCCTGCTGTGGTGGGGAGAGATATTGATCGGAGTAATAATACCGATGATACTGTTATCTATCCCTGCGGTAAGAAACAATAGAATGGCTGTGTTCTGGTCTGCATCCCTGGTTATTGCCGGAATTATCTTTAACCGCTTTAATGTTGCCATATTCGGCCTGGCTGTAAGACCCGGATATACCTATATACCACACTGGATGGAGATAACGATTTCCGTAGGTCTCGTAGCCGATGCTTTGCTGGTTGTCTGGCTGGCCTATCGTTATCTGCCTATTCATACTGATGAGACGACGCCGGTTGAAGCATAAATACCAGAAAAGTAATGGCTGCCATCGAACCTGCCCCGAGAATGAAAGCAAGAGAATAACTGGAGCTGGTATCGTAAATATATCCCCCGATTAGCGGCCCGATACCAGCTCCTATTCCCCATCCTATCTCCAGCAATCCCAGTATCGATCCGAGGTGGTCGAGACCGAACGTATCACCAAGCAGGGAAGTAACTCCGGAAAATAGCCCGCCGTTTCCCAGCCCGTAGATAATGGCGAAAACATAAAACACCCACAATTCCTGGGCCCATAACAGCCATACCATCGCACCCGCCTGGACCAGGGTCGAAATAACCGCGACTCTCTTCCTGCCGGTTCTGTCAGCGATTATCCCGAGACCTATCATTCCGCATACTCGCGCCGCTCCCATGATACTGATGATTATCGCTCCTTCAGTGGCTGATATCCCGATATCAGTAACATGCGGGACGATATGCGTTAACAGCATCGACATACAGAACGAAAAGAAAAACCAGATACCTGCAACAGCCCAGAATCCCCTGGTTTTAAGTGTTTCAGCCAGAGACATACCGGATTGCTGAGCGTTCGCATCAGCGTCCACCCCGGTCACATCTCCCTCTTCTGTTTTCACTCCGTCCGGTAAAGCGCCGATCTCTTTCGGTTCTTTTTTTAGCAAGCGCGAGAAGGGGATCACAACAGCCCAGGTTATCAGACCAAGAATGAGATAGGCCGTTTTCCAGTTAAACCTGGATATAAGGAAGTTGGATAGGGGTGCCATCGTGATAGTCCCCAGCCCTTCACCCGAACCGGCAATTCCCACTGCCAGACCACGCTTTTTATTGAACCACCTTGAAACGGTAGATGTTGCTACCACATATACGGGTCCCATTCCTATAGCCAGTAAAACACTGTAAGTAATAAATACCTGCCAGGCAGCACCGGTCCTGCTGGTAAGTACGAGACTCAGTCCCGTAATAAGACCCATAACGAAAAGGACGACTCTCGGTCCGTACCTGTCCAGCGCCCATCCGCCGATAAATCCAGATACCGGGATTAATATCATCGATACCGAGGAAATCGCTGAGGTAACTGTACGGGTTAATTCGAACTCTGCTTCGATGGACTTGAAAAAGACGGTAAAGGACGATGCTATTCCCATCAGGACCGCCTGGATAATCAGGAACACGGCTACGATTATCCAGCCGTAAAATACTCCGTCTTTAAGCCTTAAAGGCACAGTAATAGGTCCTCCTGGACAATGAAACCAGTAAGATAATGTGTCTGGTTAATCGACTCCAATAGTAAGGGGGAGGGTCTTACCCTCCCCCTGATTCTACCATAAGAGTGAACTGGTATTCTTAATTTTCAGGAATTTCCGGTAGTTCGAAGTCTTCGGGAAATTCGAAATCATCTTCATCCCATCCCGGAAACTCAAAATCTTCCGGCATTTCCATATCGGGAGACCCGGAAGGAATCATAGGAAAACCTGTGCCGTCTTGAAACGACTCAGCCATCTCAGCCAGTTCTGCCAGTGATATCTCGTAGTCCATGTACACGCGGGAACCACCGGTCGTTATCTCTATACCCTGCAGTAACTCCGCCGATTCCTCGTCCTGACTCATCATGGCAATAAAATCAATCATGGTTTCAAGAGATTCCGCAGCTTTAGCGGCAGACTCAGTGGAAGAGAACTCAATATTTACCTTAATCGTCAGTGTCTGGGTTCCCATATCCGAAGCCAGACCAAGTGACTGCATATCTTCGAATGATTCGAGTCCAACCGGCATCATATCACCTTCAGGCTGGTCCGCAAGCGTTTCTTTAGCTTCCTGGGGGATCATCAACGCTAACTTAAACATTACATTCCCCATATCATCATACGTACCCAGCACTCCATTGCTTACCCGGCTCAAATCTCCATTGATTACGTCGATACAATCCCTTACGGCCTGAATCGAACCCATGATGATCATAGTATCATTTAGAGGGACGACTGCGGCATCGGCATTTGCATCGGTATAAAGTGTGAAGTCTCCATATTCTTGTGTCTCGAACTTATTACCGGTCTCTTTCTCGATATTATCGATCAGGTCCTTATCAGCGAAGTTACCTTCCAGTATGATTCCGATATATTCCATTGTTTCCATGGACGATTCTCTGGCAAAGATTACTGCGTTGGATATATCGTTCAAATCGATACCTATCTCTTCAGCAAAACCTTCTTTCATATCATCGAACGGTTTTTCGGTATTTTCATCTCCCTCCAGTTCCGAGTAAAGCTGCCAGTTCCTTAAAGCTTCACTTACTTGTATTCCTGCGAGCATATTAATACCTTCCGGTACAATTTCAAGGGCTTCGTATTTTACACCCTCATTGCATCCGGTTGCCGGGAATAGCATTAAAGCCAGTACCAGGCACACTAAAACAAAATTTTTAATTTTCACGGGCATTCCTCCAATTGGGCCTGTTTCTACAGATTATATCACACAGATACATACCACAAAACGAAAAACGTATAAAAATTGGTAGCTTTCAGGCTCAAGTATTTTTCATGTTCGTGCGTCTCGAGGTGACTTGTATATAATATACGACACGTTTCTGGTGTCCTGTCTCACAATTTTACTGGATAAGTCATATGATTTCTATCATACTCACTCATGGTTCGACAAACTCACCATGAGCGGATGTAACAGCATGATACCACTCGTCCTATACCTAACATTACCGTTCGTTTTGTACCTCATATTACCGTTCATCCTGAG